>DATIEI010000246.1:0-13355 GCA_035455845.1 Solirubrobacteraceae bacterium | reverse complement strand
CAACATGAACCTGTTCCTGGGCTCGCCGGTCGCGGCCGAGCTCGGCACCGAGCTCGAGCGCCACGGGCTCCGCTACGCGTCGAGTGACCGGCCGTTCGCCAATGTGTATCCGGGCGGGAAGGCCCTGGGCGTGCGCCAGGGCGTGGCGGAGACATTGGCCGAGCTCGAGGCCCATGATCCCGCCGACGCCGCGGGTTGGCGCGAGCTCGACGCCCTGTACGAGCAGCTCAGCCCGGCGCTGTTCTCGCTCTACGGCTCGCGGCTGGATACGCGCAGCCTGGCGCGCGTGGCCGTGGAGCAGATCCCGGCGCTCGGTATAACCGGGTGCCGCGAGCTCGCGCGGCTGCTGGCCAGCTCGACCCGTGAGCTGGCCGAGACCTACTTGCATTCGCCCGAGGCACATGCGCTGCTGGCCTGCTGGGGGATGCATTTGGACTTCGGCCCCGACGTGTCCGGTGGCGCGATGTTCCCGTTCCTCGAGGCGTTCACCGACGTGCGCACAGGGATGTCGGTCGCCCAGGGCGGAGCCTCGAAGCTGATCGACGCGCTGGCCGGGGTGGGCGCCGAGGCCGGGATGGAGCTGCGGACGGACGCCGAGGTGACGCGCGTGAGCGTCGCGGGCGGCCGGGCGGTCGGCGTGGAGCTCGCATCCGGCGAGCGGATCGAGGCCCGCCGGGCGGTGATCGCCGGAGTCACGCCGCCGATCCTGCACGGGCGGCTGCTGGCCGGAGTCCCGCTGCCGGGTGCGCTGCGGTCGGCTGCGGACCGCTACCAGTTCGGTCCGGGCACGCTGATGGCGCACTTGGCCCTGTCGCGACCCCCAGAGTGGGCGGCCGGCGAAGAGCTCTCGCAGTTCGCCTACGTCCACGTCGCGCCGTTCGTCGCCGATCTCGCCGACACCTACGCGCAGGCCTGCGCGGGTTTCCTACCCGCCGAGCCGATGCTCGTGGTCGGGCAGACCTCGGCCGTCGATCCCTCACGCGTCCCGGCGGGCGAGGACGGGGCCGTGCTGTGGGTGCAGGTACGGGCGCTTCCGGCCGAGATCCGCGGCGATGCCGCCAACACCATCGAGGCACGCGACTGGCCGGCGGCCGCCGAGCCGTACGCCGATCGGGTGCTGGCCAAGCTCGAGCGCTACGCGCCCGGGATCGGCGAGCTCGTCCTCGATCGGGCGGTGCTGACGCCGGCCGACCTCGAGCGCCACGACCCCAATCTGGCCGGCGGTGACTCGATCGCCGGCAGCATGCACCTGCGCCAGAACTTCCTCTTCCGTCCCTTCCCCGCGGTCGCCGACTACGAGACCGGGATCGACCGGCTGCTGATGGTCGGGGCGGCGACCTGGCCGGGGGCGGGCGTCAACGCTATCTCGGGCTACAACGTCGCGCACAAGCTGCTCGCCCCGCCGCCGCGCCGGGGCGATGACGCCAAGCTCGCGCTCAGCGCAGCGCGCGCAGCCGGCGGACCGCTTGTCCGAGCGGCCGCTCGCCGGCGATGATTGCAAGCGCGACGATCCGCCCGGACGCGGCGTTCAGGCCGGGTCCCGGATAGGTCGACGCGCCGCACTGGTAGAGGTCGCGCACCGGCGTGCGGTGGGCGCCGTAGGAGGGCAGCGGTCGCCACAGATACGACTGCCCGAGCTCGCAGTCGCCCGAGTAGATGTCGCCGCGGACCAGGTTCGGGTTGCGCCGCTCGAGCTCAACGGGGGAGAGCGCCGCGTGGGCCCCACGGGCCTCCGGCCAGTTCTCCACGTGCGGCTCGAGCGCCGAGAGCACCCGCTCGATGTACGGCGCTTCGACGTCCGGCGTCCACGTCCCGCTCGCCGTGTTGATTTGTCCGGCCGCGTCGCCCGACGGCGCATAGGGCACCTGCTGGAGCTGGATCCACAGCACCGCCGACCCCTCGGGGGCGCGGCTCGGGTCAACCGTCGTGGGCTGTCCCACCACCACGGTCGGCCGCGCCGGGAGGAGGCCCGCCGCGGCCTGCGCACAGGCCAGCGACACGTCACCCACGCCGTCGCTCAGATGAACGATCGGCACTGCGTTCAGCCGCTGGTCTTTCCAGCGAAGCGGCTCCCGGACGGCCACGTGGATCTGCATCCCCGCCCGCGGGCTGTAGCGAAAGCGCATGCCCTGCCGGACCGCGGCCTCGGCGGCAGCACCCGCGGGGAGAAGCCGGCCGTACAGCTGAGTCGGCGTGGTGTTGGCCACCACCGCACGACGGGCCAGGATCTCCCGTCCGCCCGCCACCACGCCGGTCGCACGACCACCGGTCACGAGCACGCGCTCGACCTCGGCGCCGGTGGTGACACGGCCTCCGTAGCGCTCAATCAAGCGCTCGAACGCGGCCACGAAGTTGCGTGCGCCGCCCTGCACGACCGGCAGGCCGACCGCATGCAGCGAGCCGGCGATGGCCAGCGCCTGAAATCCGCTCCCGGCGCTGTCGGGCGGAAGCCCGGTATGAAGCGCCCAGGGCGAATACAGGTCCGAGACGTCGCGTCCTTCAAAGCGGGTCTCGAACCAGGCCCGGGCCGAGGACAGCATGTCGCCGATGAAGCTGAGCCCACCCCTGACCCCGAGCTGGCGGGCCAGCTGCCAGCCGAGCCGTGGCATCTGCCCGGAGAACAGCTCGACGCCGAACAGCTGTCCGACCGTGGGGATCGTCTCTCCGAAGCTCTGCATCTCGCCGAGGTAGGCTGCGCGGTCGCGCGGGTCAAACCCGTCGGCGGTGCGCTCGGCGTCCCGGTAGGCCAGCGTCACCGTCCCATCCGAGCGGACGTTCGCGGTCGTCGCGTCCTCGGTCTCGCAGTACGGGATCCCGAGTTCGTCGCCGAGCTCGGCGAACGCCCCCGACAGCTTGAACAGGGGATGCCACGATGAGAACGTGTCGTGGAGGAAGCCGCGCTCGGTCAGCTCCTCGGTGGCCACGGCGCCGCCCGCGACCGGATTTCGCTCGAGCACCTCGACGCTCAGCCCCGCGCGGGCCAGGTACGCGGCGGCGACCAGGCCGTTGTGGCCGGAGCCGATCACTACGACGTCGCGGGTCTCAGGCATCGCCCGGCCGCCTCTCACCACCACACGGCGTGATCAAGTCGCGAATATCAGACATCGCAGGCAACCTCCCAAAATCACTGATCAAATGTCAAGGCCTCTCAGCACAAGGATCGCGCTGCTCCACAGCGCGGCGACCACGGCGAAGCCGATCCGGCCACGACCGGTCAGCGAGAAGGTCAGCCCGACCAGCGGCGCTCCGCACACGATCGCCATCACCGGGTAGATGTTCATCGCGCCGACCGCGGCGCCGGCGGCGTGTGGCCTGGCCCGGGTGGCGCCCGCGATCGTGAAACCGAACGGAATGCCCGCCGCCAGCCCGATCAGCGCCGCCGCGGCGGCGTCGCCCGCGGTTCCCGGGGCCACGAACAGGACGACGGTTCCCAGCGAGCCGGCCAGGAAGCTCGCCGCGAGCATCGGGCGGGTGAGGTGCGGGTGGGCGCGGACCAGTACGCCTCCTGCCGGCCGGCCGACGATCCCCAGCAGCAGGATCAGCGAGCCGATCGCCCCGGCCGGACCGGCGTGCAACCCGTTGTGTCGCTCGAGCAGTGTGACCACCCAGTTGCCGAGGATCACGCTGAAGCCGAACGAGACCGTCGAGATCAGTCCGAGCCGCGCCAACTGCGGGTCCGCCATCAGCGCGGCGAGCCGGGGGCCCTCGGCGCTCCCGCCATGGCCGGGAGTGGGCGGCGCGGCGAGCACGAGCGGGATCGTCAGTGCCGCGACCACCGCCGCGGACGCGTAGGGCGCGCGCCAGCCCAGCGGCGAGACGAGCTGCGGCACGATCGCCAGGGCCAGTCCGCCCCCGCCGAGCGAGACGCCGCCGTAGATGCCGCTGGCCAGGGCCCGGGCTTGGCCGGCGCCGGACTGGACATAGATCGCGCCGGCCAGGAAGCCCAACCCGACCCCCAGCCCGGCCACCCCTCGGAGCACCAGCGCCGGGATCGGCGAGGTCGGCAGCATCAGCGCCAGGTTGGCGATCAGCGAGATCGCGATCGCCACCAGCCCGATGTGCTTGGCCCCGTGGCGGTCGATCGCCCGGCCGCCCGGGACCATTACCGCAAGCTCGGCGAAGAACAGCACGGTCGTGAACAGGCCGACGACGGTCAGCGTGGTCCCGTAGCGATCGGCGAGCAGCGTCGCCACCGGCCCGACGTTGGCGATGTTCCACGAGATCGCCAGCCCGACCAGGCAGCCTCCGACCAGCGGTCGGATCTGGAGTTCGCGCGAGGCGGCGGGCGCGGCAGGCGCGGCGGAGCTCACCGCGCGACGCCGGCCTGAGGCCTCATCGGGGCTGTTGCCAGGAGTGCTCGAGGCCTTTGATCAGCGCGGCGATCGCCTGGTTCATCGGCGTGGGCACGCCCTGTTCGGCGCCGAAGCGGACGATCCCTCCGTTCAGCGCGTCGACCTCGGTGGCCCGCTCGGCCAGCACGTCCTGGAGCATGCTGGCGCGATGCTCGTAGGCCACCTTGGCCGCGTGGTCGACCAGCTCGTCAGGATCGGAGTCGAGCGTGATGCCAAGCGCGGCGGCCACCGCCTTGCCCTCGTCGACCAGCTGGGTGATCAGCCGGCGGGTTTCCGGAAGCTCGCACACCCGTCCGTGCGTGAGCCGGGTGAGCGCGCCCAGCGGGTTGGTGGCGGCGTTGAAGATCAGCTTGGTCCACTGCGCGCCGCGCGCGTCGGGGAGCGCCTTGGTGTTCATGCCACCGGCCGTGATCGCCTCGGCCAGACGCGTCACCGCGTCCATCGGCGCGGGCCTGGGCTCGAAGGGGCCCAGCCACGTATCGCCGCGCGTGTCCATGTGCACGACGCCCGGTTCGGTGACGTGCCCGGCCGGGAACGTCGTGCCCCGGATCACCCGCTCGACGTGCTCGGCGATGACCTCCTCGTTGCCGACGCCGTTCTGGACCGAGGCGACGGCGCCGCCTGAGAACGCGTGCGCGCTCGCCTCGATCGCCGCGCGCGTGTACATGCTCTTGGTCGCGACGATTCCGAAGTCGCACGCGGGCAGCTCGGCGGCGTCCGTGGTGGCCCGGACGCGGCCGGTGATGTCGGCTTCGCCGACCAGCTTCAGTCCGTCGCGGTTGATCGCCTCGACGTGCGGCGCCACCACGTCGTAGGCCCACACCTCGACGTCGTCGACCTGCGCCAGGTGCGCGGCGAACAGGCTGCCGACCGCGCCGCAACCCACGATGCAGACCTTCATGTCCTTACCTCCGATCGCCATGACGCCTCCTTGCCCTTGATCAGCCGATGGGCCGCCGCGGTCACCGGCACGGGCACGCCGAGCCGGTCGGCCTCGCGGTGCAGCGCGCCCGCGATGAAGGCGACCTCGGTGGGCCGGTGGGCCAGCACGTCCTCCAGCATCGAGGGGAGGTGGGCGTAGTCGCTGTGCGAGGTCTCGCCGCGCTTGACCGCCAGCACATTCATGTCCCACGGATCTTCGTACAGCTCGATTCCCGCCGCGGCCGCCACGGCCTTGCCCTCGTCGACGAGCGCGCGCACGACATGGCCGAGCGAGGACGCCTCCTCCTCGTCGACGTACCGGGCCACGTGCGGTAGCTCGGTGAGCGCCGACACGCTGTTGATCGCCGAGTTGAAGATCAGCTTGGACCACTGGGCCGGAACGAGGTCGGTCATCGCCTCGGCGTTCAGCCCCGAGGCGTTGATCAGTCCGGCCACCGCGTCCACGATCGCCTGGTCGGTCCGGGTCTCCGCCCACGGCCCGAGCCAGGTGGCGGTGTCGAGCTCGTACTCGACGTGCACGTCCGACCGCCGGGTTCCGCTCATGAAGGTCACCGAGGAGATCAGCGGCCAATCTCCGTGGCGGGCAATCACCGCCTCGGCTCCGAGCCCGTTCTGGATGGTCATCATCGTGGCCCGGGGCGCGAGGCCGGCCAGCCGCTGCCCGACGTGTTCGAGGTCGTTGGACTTGACCGCGATGATCCCGAGGTCGAACTCGGGCAGCTCGGATGCGTCCGCCGTGGCGTGGACCCGGCCGACGAACTCATGCTTCCCGGACACGGTCAATCCCTCGTGGTTCAGCTGCTCGGCCTGCTGGGGCCGGCGGGTCAGCACCCACACCTCGCACACCCGGCTCAGGTGCGCCGCGAGCAGGCTGCCGATCGCGCCGGCGCCGACCACGCAGACGCGCCGGAGCTCAGCCGGCATTGACCAGCTCGCGGAACTCGTCGTCTGAGACCAGCCCGTGCTTGCGCATGCCGAGCGCCTTGACCTCGGCCAGCAGGGCCGGCCACTGATCCTGCGGCTTCTCGAGGCCGAGCTCCTTGAGCTTGATCCGGATCGAGTCAAGGCCGCTCTTCTTGCCCAGCACGATCCGCCGCGGCGCGCCCACGAGCTGCGAGGAGTACGGCTCGATCGCCGGCGGGTCGTGGAACTGGCTGGCCACGGCCCCGCTCTCGCGCGTGAACAGAGTGCTGCCGGTCAGTGGCTTCCACGGCTCGAGCTCGTACCCCGAGGTCCGCTGCACGAGCTCGGCCACCTCGCGCAGCCGCTCGAAGCGCAGGTTGGTGGGAATCCCGTACAGCGCCTCGAGCGCCAACGCGACCTCGCCCAGGTTCGCGTTGCCGGCGCGCTCGCCCATGCCGTTGATCGTTCCCTGGACCCACTCCGCGCCGGCTCGCGCCGCCGCCACCGCGGCCGCGGTGGCCAGTCCGAAGTCGTTGTGGCCGTGCCAGTGCACCGGGATGCCCTCGCCCACCCACTCCCGGGCGCTGCGCGTGAGCAGTGCCGCGGCCTCGGGGTTGACCGCGCCCAGCGTGTCGACGATCGCGATCTCTCGCGCGCCCGCCTGCACCGCCTCGACGTAAACGCGCTTGAGGAACTCGAGATCGGCGCGCGAGCCGTCGACGCCGAAGAAGCAAACGGTGACGCCGGACTCCGCGGCGTGCGCGACCGCGGTGGTGACGCGGCGGATCAGCTCCTCGCGCGAGATCCCGTAGGCGCTCAGCTTGCCGTCGGAGACCGGCGACTCGATCACCGCGGCGTGGACACCGATCTCGAGCAGCGCGTCGACGTCGGCGGGCACCGCACGGGCGAAGCCCCAGATCTCGGCGTCGAGGCCTGCGGCGGCGATCTCCCGGAACGCCTCGGTGTCATCCTTCGATACGCGCGGGAAGCCGGCCTCGATCCGCTCGATGCCCAGCGAGTCGATCGCGCGGGCGATCGCGAGCTTCTGCTCGGGGTCGAGCGCCACGCCCACGGTCTGCTCGCCGTCGCGCAGGGTGGTGTCGTAAAGGCCGACCTTCTGCGGGGCGGCGCCGCCGTCGCCCAGCGCGCGCCGGTTGAGCTCGCCGGTCCAGATGTGTTCCTGGGGGATCATTTCGCTCCTCGCACGGTCCGGAAGTCGTCGGGGTAGCTGCCGAGCTTCTCGCAGCCGTCGCTGGTGATCAAGAAGTTGTCCTCGACCCGCAGCCCGCCGCCGCCCGGCCAGTACACGCCGGGCTCCACGGCCAGCACCATGTTCTCGCGCAGCTCGCCGCTGCCGGCCTGGTGGGCGTTCGGCGGCTCGTGCGCGCGGGCACCGATCCCGTGCGCGATCGGGTGCGAGGGCTGGCCGGGGTAGCCGATCTCGGCGATCCCGGCTCGGACCAGCCGGTCGAGCTCGGGGAGGCTGGCCCCGGGCTTCAGGTGGTCGATCGCGCGTCCGAACACTTCGAGCAGACCGTCGGTGAGCTGGTTGTACTCGGGGGTCAGCTCGCCCGGGCAGGCGTTCTTGGTCAGATCGCACCAGTAGCCGTCGGTGACCACCCAGATCTCCAGCAGCGTCGGCTCGTGCTCGGCCACCTGCGCGTCGCTGGTCGCGGTGAACGTGCGGATGTTCGGACCCGACCACACGAGCGTGAACGCGCGCGCCATCCCGACCTGGCCCTTGTAGCCGACGCCGACCGAGTGCACGTAGCCCTCGTACAGCGAGCCGACCTCCGAGGTCTTCATCCCGGGTCGGATGTTCTCTTGAACGTGCACCATGGCCTCCGCGGCGAGTTCGGAGGCCAGTCGCATGCGCTCGATCTCCTGCGCGGTCTTGATCGCCCGCGCCCCGGCGAGGAGTCCCGAGGCGTCGACCACCTCGCGGCAGACGCTCTTGAACGCATCGAACCACGGCTGCGAGAACACGGTCTGCTCGGCCACCATCAGATCGCAGGCCTGCGTGCCCTGCGAGAGCTCGAGGCCGATCCGGCCGGTCAGGTCGCGCTCGGCCAGCACTCCCAGGGCGACGTCGAGCGAGCGGAACCAGGGCGGGCGGGGATCGTCGGGGTGATAGCCGTCGAACGGCCGCAGGTCCTGCGTCCAGCTCGTGCGCTGCGCTTCCCCGATCTGGGGCTCGAGCACGACCAGCACGGGGTCGCCGGTGCGGGGCATGACCAGCGTGTCGTAGCCCTTCATGCACCAGTAGCTGTCGAGATAGACGATGTTGTCCGGCGCGCGCACGACGACCGCGTCCAGCTCCTGCTCGGCCATCAGCGCGCGGAAGCGGTCGAGCTTCTCCCGGTCGACCGGCCAGCTCATCGGCTCACCACCTCTTCAGCGGCGGTGCCGGCACTCCGTAGGCGTCCTCCCAGGAGATCACCGGGTTGCGCAACACGCCGATTCCCTCGATGTCGCACTCCATCACGTCGCCAGGCTTGAGGTAGTACTCCTGAGCGTCCTCGCGGAAGCCCGCCACCCCGGCCACCGTGCCCAGGGAGAGGACATCGCCGGCTGTGTAGTCGAGCGGCGAGTAGTGCGCGATCACCTCGGGGATGGTCAGCGCCATGTTCCCCGATACCGATTTCTGTCTGACCTCGCCGTTGACCCGCAGTTGCATGTCGAGCTTGTACGGATCGGGGATCTCGTCGGGGGTGACGATCCACGGCCCGAGCGGGCAGAACGTGTCGATCGCCTTGCAGAACGAGAACACGCCCGAGCGCATCTCGCGGCGCTGGATGTCGCGCGCGGTGATGTCGTTGAAGATCAGGTAGCCGCCGATGTACTGCTCGGCCTCGTCCTCCTCGAAGTTCTTGCCGGTCTTGCTGATCACCACCGCGAGCTCGAGCTCGTGATCGAGCTCGTTGGTCAGGTGCGAGGGGTAGACGACAGGGTCCTCGGGGCCGATGATCGCGTCGATGTTCTGAAAGAACACGATCCACGGCGCGATCTCGTGCGACCAGTTGACGGTCTTCGACTCGTCTTCGTGCTCGCGGTAGTTGCCCGAGGTGTGAAAGAACTTCTTGGGGATGATCGGCGCGCGCAGCCGGACGTCCTCGACGGAGATGCGGTCACCGTTGGCGCCGCGGGCGACCGTGGCCGGATCCTCGCCGGACTGGAAGAGCTCGCGCATCGTCGCGATGCCGTCCATCACCGTGATGTGCCCGTCGGTGAGCGAACCGCACCGCATCCTCCCGTCGGGATCGGCGAACGTCACGAGCTTCAAGGCGCCACCTCACAGATGCCTGCGGCCGCCAATGCGTAGACGGTCGCCACTTTGACCAGACCTTCGATGTCCAGGTTCTCTCCGTCGGGTCCCGGGAGCCCGCTCGAGGTTCCGTAGTTGACCGTCTCGATTCCGTAGCGCGTCAGCGCTGACGCGTCGGAGAACCAGCGGACGATGTCGCGCTCCGGGGGCCGGCCGAACACGCGCTCGTGACCGGCGTCGATCGCGGCGATCAGCGGGTGAGACTCGTCGATCTCGGCTCCGGGCGCGGTGACGAACACCTCGTACTCGATCCCGTAGTCGGGGTAGCGCTCGCGCAGCTCGCGCACCAGCTCGGCCAGCGCGTCCTTGGCCTCCTGCATCCGCATGGTCGGCGGGACGCGGACGTCGAGGAACAGGTCGGTGCGGTTCGGGGTGCGGCTGACCCGCCAGGGGTACCCACCACGTACCGAGCCGACGTTGACCACGCCGTCCAGGCCCCGGTAGTGGGATCTCTTTTCCCACCGCGGGATCCACTCGAGCACGTCGTCGAGCACCTCGCGCATGCGGACGATCGAGTTCTCGGCCTGGCGGCCGACAGAGAACGCGGTGTGGATGAACGGCCCGTGGGTGGAGATCCGCGCCCACATCGCGCCGAAGTGACCGAGCACGACCTTCTGCTCGGTCGGCTCGCCGAGGATGCACATGTCGGCAATGCCACCGTGGGTGGGCAGGTAGCGGCTGCCGGCCGCGTAGCCGCGGTACTCGGCGCCGCGGAACTCCTCGCCCCACTGGGTCTTCTCGATCTCGCCCGACACGCAGGCGATCAGCACGTCGCCCTTGAGCTTGACCCCGGCGTCGGTTATGGCTCGGACCGCTTCCAGGTAGCAGGCCAGCGCGCCCTTCATGTTGCTGATGCCCAGCCCGTAGATGCGCCCGTCCTTGACCACCGCCTCCGGCTGAAAGCCGAAGATGTGGCGCAGGTGCGGCTCGCGCCCGGAGTAGGACGTGTCCATGTGGCCGTTGAACATCAGCGTCGGGCCGCCGCCCTGTCCCTCGACCGTCCCGATCACGTTCGGGCGGCCGTCCTCGACCTGCTGCCAGCTCACGGTGAGCCCGGCGTCCTCGAACGCGGTGCGGACCTTCTCGCCCATGGCCTGCTCGGAGCCGGTCGGGCTCGGGGTGCTCACGTACGCGCACGCGGTGTCGATGAGCCGTTGCTCGTCGACGGCGCCGATCAGCCGCTCGCTCAGTTCGGGGTCGGCGGCCAGGGTCATCGCTTGAAGCGGGGCAGAACCTTCTCGGCGAACAGCTCGATCTGCCGCTCGCGGTCCTCGCCCCAAAGCTCGAGCATGATGTGGGTGCAGCCGGCCTCGACGTACTCCTCGATCGCCGCGATGCAGTCCTTTGGCGTGCCCGCGATCGGCTTGCACTTGTCGAGGATCTCGTCGGTGACCGCCTCGGCCGCGGCGCGCCGTCCGCCTCGCTCCATCGCCTCGGCGACCGGACGAATCTCGTCCTGCGAGAGCCCAGCCTCCTCCAGCAGGACGTCGGCCGAGGCCTGGATGTTCTGGACCTTGTTGGCGAGGTACATGCCGGCGATCTCGCGCGCTCCCTGGCGCCCGGTGTCGCGGTCCTCGTCGATCGACGCGACGATCGTGCAGCCGAGGTCGAGATCGTCGACGTTGCGCCCGTTGGCCTCGGCGCCCTCGCGCATGTTCTGCTTGGCGTAGCGGATGAACCCGGGAGTCGTGATGCTCGCGGTGAGCAGCCCGTCGCCCTCCTCGCCCGCGTAGCGCTGCATCCGGGGACCGGTGCCCGCGACGTAGATCGGCACGCTCCCGCGGGGAGACTCCGCCTCCTCGGACAGCGCCGGCACGACCGCGGTGAACGTCTTGCCCTCGTAGCTGAAGTCCCCGCCCTCGAGCACACCGCGCACGATCCGCACCGCGTCACGAGTGGGGTTCAGCGGCTTGACGTCCTCGGCGCCGATCTCCTTCATGAAGATGCGGCTGGCCCCGAAGCCGAGGATGAACCGGTCGGGCGCCAGCTCCTGCGTCACGCGCGCGTCCATCGCCACCTGGATCGGATGCCGGGTGAACGGCGAGATGATCCCCCAGCCCACCGTGAGCTGCTCGGTCTCCTTGGCGATCAGGGCCGAGAGAACGGTCGAGCTGCGGGCCTCCATCTGATGCTTGCGCCACCACGGATATGCCTCGGCCAGCCAGATCGTGTCGAAGCCGTGGCGATCGAGCGCCTTCGCGTGGCCGAGGATCTCCTCGAGCGGCTCCATGGTCAGCTGCATCACGCCGATCCGCAGCGGAACGGTCATCCCCAACAACTCCTCGCCTGCCGGCGTGTGGCGCCGGGTCGAAAATGCTTAGTTGCGATATTTGATCAGAAATGCAGGTTGGGCGCAATGGCCCTCCGCAGGGACCGGTGAGGCTGTGTTAATCAATATGGTCGAGGAACCGCTCGACCGCGGCCGCGAACTGCTCGGGGAGCTGATCGGGCAGCGGGACCATCCCGCCCTCGATCACCTCGACCTGGGCATCGGGAAGCGCGGCCCGCATCGGCTCGAGCGCCGGGAAAACATACGGATCGTCGGTCGCGCCGAGCAGCAGAATCGGACAGCGCAGTCCGGTGACCGCGGACCGCATGTCGTAGCGGGCCACGACCTGATGGCCCTCCGCCGCGCGCGGTCCGGCCTTGAGCGCGTCGATCAGAAAGGCTTCGAGCAGGTCGATGCGGCCCTCGGGATAGAAGCCCGCCCGCGTGCGCCACAGCTCGGTCACGTGCGAGCCGTCCGTCTGCGGCGTGACGCTGTCGACGATCGGTCCAGCCTCCAGGTGGGCGGCCCGCGTCTGCGCGTCATCGAACGGCGCGCTTGAGAGCACCGCCGACCGGGCACGGTCCGGGGCGCGGACCGCCATCTCGGTGGCGACCACCGCACCGGTGTGGTGTCCGACCAGATGCGCCTGCTCGATCTCGAGCGCGTCGAGCAGCTCAAAGGCGACCGCCGCCCACTGCTCGATCGAGTCGCTGCCCCAGGGCAGCGCCGAGGAGTCGCCGAACCCGATCATGTCCATCGCGACCGTGCGGCGGCGACGGCCGAGCAGCGGCAGCACCTCGCGGTACTCGTTCCAGGAGCGCGGAGTCTGGTGGAGCAGGAGGACGTTCTCGCGATTGCCGTCACCAGCGATCGCGCAATGAATCGTGCCCGCCGTTGTCTCCACGAACCGACGGGTCACGTTGGTCGTCCGGTCCACGGACTTGATAATTAATCAAATGTGCGCCAGCACGAGCGCAACATGGGGTTCCTGCGCCCGCCCACACCGGAGGATCTGGCGCGCGCGGCGGAGCGAGAGCATCTGAACCTCTCGCTCGAGGAATGTCAAGAACTTGCCCCGTTCGCGGCGGACTTCGTGCGCGCGTTCGATGACGTCGAAGGGCTGCCGGACCTGCAGGTACCGGTTCGCTATCCCCGCACGCCGGGCTCACGACCGACGCCCGAAGAGGATCCGGTGAACGCGTTTGTGCGCATGCTTGAAATACAGGGTGCGCCCGACGGTCCGCTGGCCGGCCGCCGGATCGGCGTCAAGGACAACATCGCGGTGGCCGGCGTGCCGGTCACCAACGGCTCGCGCACGCTCTCGTATACGCCCGTGCAGGACGCGGTGGTGGTCGAGCGGATCCTCGACGCGGGCGGATTCATCGCCGGCAAGCTCAACCTCGACGACTTCTCTGCCTCGGGCTTCGGGGACACCAGTGTGTTCGGCCCGGCGCGCAACCCGGTCAATCCGGAGCGCTCGGCCGGCGGCTCCTCGTCGGGCGCGAGCGCCGCCGTGGCCGCGGGCCTGATCGACATGGCGCTGGGCGTCGACACCGGCGGGAGC
>DATIEI010000245.1:0-7138 GCA_035455845.1 Solirubrobacteraceae bacterium | reverse complement strand
GCGCCCGGCGGCGTGGCCTACCGCTGCTCGTTCCGGATCACCGAGGCGGTGTATCTGGTCGAGCGGATGGTCGATGCACTGGCGCTTGAAATGAAGACCGACCCCGTCGAGCTGCGTATGCGCAGCTTCATCAAGCCCGAGCAGTTCCCCTACGAGACGACCACCGGCTGGACGTATGACTCGGGGAACTACGCGGCGACCATGCGCGAGGCGATGCGGATCGCCGGCTATGACGAGCTCCGCTCCGAGTAGGCCGAGAAACGCGCCCGGGGCGAGCTCATGGGCATCGGCACCTCGTTCTTCACCGAGGGCGTCGGCGCGGGGCCGCGCAAGCACATGGACATCCTCGGGCTCGCCATGAACGACGGCGCGGATCTCAGAGTCCACCCCTCGGGCAAGGCGATGGTGAGCATCTCTGCCCAGACCCAGGGCCAGGGGCATGAGACCACGTTCGCCCAGATCGTCGCCGAGGAGCTCGGGATCCCGCCCGAGGACATCCAGGTCCGGCACGGCGACACCGACCGCACGCCGTACGGCCTCGGCACTTACGGCAGCCGGTCCACCCCGGTGTCCGGCGCCGCAGTTGCCGTCGTGTCGAGAAAGGTGCGAGACAAGGCTCGCCTGATCGCGGCGACCATGCTCGAGACCCGCGCCGAGGACCTGGCCTGGGAGAAGGGCCGCTGGTACGTCAAGGGCGACCCCGAGAAGGGCGCGATGATCGAGGAGATCGCCGCCTACGCCTACAGCGGCGATCCGATGCCCGAGGGCATGGAGGGCGGACTCGACGCCCAGGTCATCTACGACCCGCCGAACCTGACCTATCCGTGCGGCGCCTACATCGCGGTCGTCGACATCGACCCGGACACGGCCGCGGTCAAGGTCCGGCGGTTCATCGCGGTCGACGACTGCGGCGTGCGGATCAACCCGATGATCGTCGAGGGACAGATCCACGGCGGGCTGGCCGAGGGGATCGGAATCGCGCTGATGGAGGTGATCACGTTCGACGACGAGGGCAACTGCCTGAACAACTCGTTCATGGATTACCTGATCCCGACCGCGCTCGAGTGCCCCGACTACGAGCTGGGTGAGACGGTCACGCCGTGCCCGCACCATCCGCTCGGAGCCAAGGGCGTGGGCGAGTCGCCCAACGTCGGCTCGCCGCCAGCCATCGTCAACGCGGTGATCGATGCCCTGCACAGCACGCATGGCGTCGACCACATCGACATGCCGTGCACGCCCGCGCGGGTGTGGGCAGCGATGCAGGGCCATCCGGAACCGCCACAGTGATCACCGGCCCGCTCAGTGCCCGCGCCCGGGAGCTGACCGCCGCCGGATCAGCGTTCGTGACCGCCACCGTTGTGCGGGTCGAGCATCCGACCAGCGCAGAGCCTGGCAACGTCGCGCTGGTGCACGAGGACGGGTCGATCGAGGGCTTCGTGGGCGGTGTGTGCGCCCAGAACAGCGTGCGGCTCTACTCGCTCAAGGCGATCGAGCGGGGCGAGCCGCTCCTGTTGCGGATCCTGCCCGACGAACCGGCGGCGAACACGATCGCGAAGAGCGGCGCCAATGCCGACCCCGGCCATGAGATCGCGCACGACGAGGGCTCGGTGACCGTGCAGAACCCGTGCCTGTCGGGCGGCGCGATCGAGGTGTTCCTCGAGCCGTTCCTGCCACCGCCCCGGCTGATCGTCGCCGGCGACACGCCGATCGCGGCGGCGCTGCTGCGGCTCGGGCCGGAACTCGGGCTCGATGCGGTCCCGGGGAGGGGCGACGACTCCGGCTCACCGGTGCCGAACGCCGAGGACCTCGCCCTCGTGGTCGCGGCGCACGGACGAGACGAGCGGGCGATCCTGCGAGCCGCGCTTGACGTCGGCGTGCCCTATGTCGGCCTCGTGGCCAGCCGCAAGCGCGGCGCGGCCGTCCTCGATGCCCTGCGCGAGGATGGCGCCGACGACGAGCTGATCGGGCGAATCGACACACCGGCCGGACTGGACATCGGCGCCCGCACCCCGGCCGAGATCGCGCTGTCGATCCTGGCCTCGATCATCGAGGTGCGCCGTCGGACGAGCACCATGCCGCGATCGTGGGCCGCCGCGCCGCCGGCCACCGCGGTCGATCCCATCTGTGGCATGTCGGTGTTGATCGATCCGGACGCGCTCTTTAGCGAGCGGGACGGCGAGACCTACTACTTCTGCGGCGAGCACTGCAGGCGGGCATTCGAGCATCAGGCATGAAGGTCACCGGCGAGGCGG
Organism: Solirubrobacteraceae bacterium; assembly: GCA_035455845.1. Lineage (GTDB taxonomy): Bacteria > Actinomycetota > Thermoleophilia > Solirubrobacterales > Solirubrobacteraceae > Palsa-465. The sequence continues at coordinate 4,886 of DATIEI010000245.1, read as the reverse complement.
CCGACGAGATCCGTCACCTGGTCCCGGACGTGGAGACGTTGGCCCAGAGGCTGGCGACGGTCGACTACCTGGTCGACGAGGCGCTCGCCACCTCGATCTTCCTGAGCCTGCGGCTGCCTCAGCCGCTGCTGCTCGAGGGCGAGGCCGGGGTCGGCAAGACCGAGGCCGGCAAGTCGCTGGCCGCGGTGCTCGACACCCCGCTGATCCGCCTTCAGTGCTACGACGGAATCGACGCCGCCGAGGCTCTGTACGAGTGGAACTATCCGCGCCAGCTGCTGAGCATCCGCCTGGCCGAGGCACAGGGAACCAAGTTGGGTGAGCAGGACCTGTTCGGGCGCGACTACCTGATTCGCCGGCCGCTACTGCGCGCGCTCGAGCATCCGGGCCCCCGGCCGGCCGTGCTGCTGGTCGACGAGATCGACCGGGCCGACGACGACTTCGAGGCGTTCCTGCTCGAGCTGCTGGCCGAGGCCGCGGTGACGATCCCGGAGATCGGAACCGTCCGGGCCACGCACCCGCCGATCATCGTGCTGACCTCGAACCGGACGCGCGACCTGCACGACGCGGTCAAGCGGCGCTGCCTGTATCAGTGGATCGACTATCCGACCCCGCAGCGTGAGGTCGAGATCGTCCGGCGCCGGGTGCCCGACTCCTCGCAGCAGCTCGCCGTGCAGGTGGCCGACGCGGTCGCGCGCATGCGCGAGTCCGACGTCCAGAAGCCGCCCGGCGTGGCAGAGGCAATCGACTGGGTGTCCGCGCTCACCGTGCTCGGGGTCGAGGAGCTGGACGTCGGCGCGATCGACCGGACGCTTGGCTCGGTGCTGAAGTACGCCGAGGACCAGGACGTGATCCGCGCGGCCGGTCTCGAGCAGCTGGTGAGCGGCCGGTGACGCCGCAGGCGTTCACGGTCCGCACGCTCGGGCTCGACCTCCCGGCCGTGTCGAGCGCGTTCGCACGTCGCCTGCACGACGCCGGCGTGCCGGTCACCACCGAGCGGGCCGTCTGGTTCGCTCAGGCGCTCACCGCGGTCGAGCCGGTGTCGCGTCGACGCCTGTACTGGACCGCCCGCGGTGTGTTCGTCACCGAGACGGCCCAGCTCCCGGTCTTCGACGCGGTGTTCGCGAACGCCTTCGGCTCGGCACCGGCGTCCGACGGAGCAGCCGAGGCCGAGACCGCGTACAGCGACCCGGCGCCACCCGCGTCACCGAGCCGCACGGTCACTGGCGCCGACGATGCTCCACGGTCCGCCGCCGGACAGTCGGCGCCGTCGGCCAGACCCGACGAGCTCACCGACGAGGTCCCCGTGCCCGTCCTGGCCAGCGACGAGGAGGTGTTGCGATCCAAGCATTTCGACGCCCTCGAGCCCGGCGAGCTGGCCAGCCTCTACCACCTGATGACGCGGATCCGCATGACCACGCCGCGACGCCGCACACGGCGATCCCAGCGCGACCGCCACGGCGAGCGGATCGATCTGCGCCGCACGCTGCGCGGCAGCCTGCGCACCGCGGGCGACCCGATCCGGCTGGCCCGCCGCCGCCGCAGGATCACGCGCCGGCGGATCGTGCTGCTATGCGACATCTCGGGCTCGATGGAGCCCTACGCGCGCGCGTACCTCCAGTTCCTGACCTGCGCTGCGGGCGCCGGACCCAACGCGGAAGCCTTTGTCTTTGCCACGCGCCTGACCCGGGTCACCCGGGCGCTGGCCTTGCGCAACCCCGAGCGAGCGATCCAGCGGGCCGCCGCCACCGCACCCGATTGGTCGAGCGGCACGCGGATCGGCGATGCGCTCAAGGCGTTCAACGACCGCCACGGCCGGCGCGGGATGGCGCGCGGCGCGGTGATCGTGATCCTGTCCGACGGCTGGGAGCGCGGCGACCCGGCACTGGTGGGCCGGGAGATGGAGCGGCTGCGCCGCCTCGCCTATCGCATCGTGTGGGTGAATCCGAGGGTGAGCGCGCGGGACTTCGAGGCTCGGGCCGGGGGCTTGGTCGAGGCGCTCCCGTTCTGCGACGCGCTGGTCAGCGGTCACAGCCTCGACGCGCTCAGCGAGGTGGCCGCCGCGATCGCCGCGCCGCGCACCGAGGATCTCAGCGCGCCGCTCGCCCCCGAGCCCCAAGAAACCGAACAGGACCCATGGCCGAGCGCCACCCCGGTGCCCGGTAGCTCGGTTGCCATGCCGAGCGGCTACGGGCCGAGCCGCGGCAAGACAACCCCCGGATGGTCGGTCGGAGTAAACGAGTGAGCTCGCAGAAGGTCTGCATCTTCCCGGGGTGCGAGCGTCCCGCCGCGCCGCCGCATCCGCTCGGCGGCCCGCAGCCCAGCTTCTGCGATCTGGAGGAGCACAACGCGTTGACCGCGTATCAAGAGCGCCGGCGCCTCGCGCGCGAGGCGCCGTCAGACGAAACCGAGAGGAGATCCACCGATGGCCAATGAGGCTTACCGCGCCGTATTCCTGCGCGTTCATCCGACCGGCAAGATGGTGCTCAGCTTGACCACGGAGCCCGACGGCGAGGAGGCCCGCTACGCGCAGCTCGTCGCTTCCGAGCTCGGGGTGCCGGCGCTCGACGTGAAGGTGGTCCCGGCCGATGCCGACCGCTTCGGCACCGGGCACGGCTACAACACCGCGCCCTCGGTCCAGACAGCGACCGCGATCCAGGGCGCCACCGGCAAGATCCGGGCCAAGGCCCAGCTGCTCGCCGCGGCCGCGCTGGACACCTCACCCGACTCGCTCACCTGGCAGGACGGCGCGTTCGTCTCGAGCACCGACCCGAGTCAGGCCAAGACGATCGCGGACATCGCGCTCTACGCACACGGCACCGGCGTGCTGCCGCCCGGGGTCGAGGGCGGGCTCGACGCGCAGGCCGTCTACAAGGACGCCTAGCGGGTCTCGATCTCGATCCGAACGTCGTCGGCGACCTTCAGCGCCCCGAACAGCGCCGAGTAGGGCTTCATCCCGTGAGCGCTCTGCGTCACCGTGGCGCTTCCGGTCATGCGTCCGTCGTCTCCGATCGCGAGATCGAACGCCACCGGCGCCGACTTGCCGTTCAGCGTCAACTCGCCGCGGACGCTCATGCTGCCGCCGGCTCCATCGGTTACCTCGGTCGAGCGGAACTCGATTGCAGAGCCCTTGAGCACGTCCTTATCGATCGTCTTCTTGATGTCAGCCTTGTCGTTTTCGGTGAGGGACTTGAGACCGCCGGTTCCCTCGAGCACCCGCAGCGAGCGCGAGTCGGCGGTGAGCGTGAGGGCAGGCTGAGCTTCGCGGTCGAGTGTCGCCTGCCAGGATTCCACCTCGATCAGCAGGTCATGACCCGCCTTGGCCGCGCCCCCGGTCCGGCTGGTTCTGATCCTGAGGCTCGCGTTTTCTGGCCCATATTGCTGTGACATAGGATCCGGAACCTTAACCCACTAGGAGACATGACCCATGGTTGAACTCGATCACCCCTTCTCGACTGACAAACCCATCGATGAGAACTGGCAGGCGATTCTCGACCTCGAGCGCCTGGTGCCGTGCGTCGAGGGCGGCAAGGTGATCGAGAAGACCGGTCCGGAGAGCGTCAAGGCCGAGATCAGGGTGAAGATGGGCGCGATGTCGCTGACCTACGCCGGGACCGTCAGCGTGATCGAGCAGGACGCCGAGGCTCGCCGCGCTGTGATGCAGGTCAAGTCGCGCGAGACCCGCGGGCAGGGTCATGCCAACGCCGACGTCACGTTCGCGCTTGCGGACGGAGGCGGCACGATTCACACCGCGGCGCAGATCACCGGTAAGGCCGCGTCGATGGGCGAGGGCGTCATGGTCAGCGTGCTCGACGCGCTGATCAAGAACTTCACGGCGAACCTCGCGAAGCTCTGAGCGCCGCGGCGATGGCCCGGATCGCGATGCGACATGTGGAGCCGGGAGAGGTCCCGCCCGACGGTGGCACCGCGGTCCAGCTGGAGCCCGGTCGCCCGGTGTTCTCGGGCAACGGCCCGGATGATTACGTGTGCGTGGAATGCGGCAATGTGCTCGCGGTGGCGATGCCGCCCGAATACATGAACCGCAAGCTCCGCATTCGCTGCGCGCAGTGCAGGACCGTGAACGCGGCCGTCGAGGTGCCGGGCGTGGACTACCGCGCGGCGTTCAAGCGCCCGGGCTGACCACGCCGGCCGCGTCGCGCTCGTAGTCGAGCTCGGTGGCGACGCCGAGCGCGTTCAGCGCGTCGTTGGCCTCCTCCAGGCTGCCGGCGTTGGCCACGGCCCGGGCCAGCCGTCCGGCGGCATTGATCGTGATGTCGACATCGAGGTAGAAGGTCATCGCCGCGGCCGGGCTGAGCTCGAGGCTCCGCGCTCCGCCCCGGATGGTCGCCCTGCCCGCCGCCCCCCGGAACGCCCGGACCGCCTGTGCGCTCGCCTCGGTATTGACCAGCTCCATCGAAGCCTCCATCCGGTCGGCCACCTGCCCGGTCAGACCGCGGGCGCCGCACAGACCCCCGGCCTCCGCGATGACCGCCAGGCGAGCGAGCACCTCGTCGGGCGTCAGCTCGGCGTCGCACCCCAACCCGAAAACGCCAAGCAGCACGGGCTGGCCGCCGGCGCTGAGCTGACCGCCGGCGGCCAGCATGACCGCGTCGGCGAGCGGGCTGCGCAGGCCGGGCTCGTCGCCGTGCGCGATCACGTCGCCGCCCACGTCGACCAGCACCAGCAGGTCGCTCTTGAGCGTGGCGATTGCCTCGGCCAGCCCTTCGGCCACGCTGGTCGGACCGGCGTTGATGTCGATCAGCACGGTCGCCTGCCCGAGGAACTCGGCCATGCGCGACTCGGCGAACACGAGCTCGCGGTCCCGCAGCCGGGTGTCCGGACCGGCCAGCAGGATGCCGGGGGCGAGCTCCTCCGCGCCGGCGATCTCG
>DATIEI010000244.1:0-13059 GCA_035455845.1 Solirubrobacteraceae bacterium | reverse complement strand
ATGCGTGCGCCGTCAGCTAACTGCTCCTCGAGGCTGCGTGGCGGCTCGCCGCCCATCGCCGCGGCCACGTTGATCGCGTCGAACGGGGACTCCTCGGGCCAGCCCTCCCAGCCGTCGCCGACCTTGAACCTCACGTTGTCGATTCCGATCTCGGCGAGCGTCCGCCTGGCTCGCTCGGTCAGCTTGGGATGGCGCTCGACGGTGAACACGTGGTCGGCCAGCAGCGAGAGCAGCGCCGCGTGGTAGCCCGAGCCGGTGCCGATGTCGAGCACGCGATCGCCCGGCTTCAGCGCGAGGACCTCGAGCATCCGCGCCACCACCAGCGGCTGCGAGATCGTCTGTCCGGCGCCGATCGGGAGCGCCACGTTGGCGTACGCGCGCTCGCGCTCGCGCTTGGGCACGAAGCGCTCCCGGGGAACGCTGGCGATCGCCGCGAGCACCCGCTCGTCGCCGATGGCCGGGCGCAGGATCTGGGCGAGTTCGAGGGCCTGATGAGGCGACATCGCGCGGCCTTCAGAAATCCTCCCAGTCGGCGTCGAGCCACTTGTCGAAGAACTCATCGGCGTCGAGGCTGACCAGGTCGGCGCGCAGCAGCTTGAGCAGCTTGGCGGCGTCCTTGGCGGCGAGGTTCCAGTAGAGGATCACCTCTCCGTCGTCGACCGACACGACCTCGATTCGGTCGGTGCGGTGCGGATCGGACATGAACACGGGCTCGCGGCCGCCGCGCGAGACGATCAGCTCGTAGGCGCGGTTGGCCCTCATGCTCGGAGGGCTCCTTGGATGGCGGCCGTCGCCTCGCGGAGCGTGGGGTAGACGCGGTCGCCGATCTGGATCGCCGGGAGCGTCGTGACGCCAGCGTCTCGCGCTCGGCGTGTGGCGTGGGCCAGCGCGTTTTGCGTCGATCGCAGCTCGATCCCCTTGCGCAGCGCGGTCGGGTGCATCTCGCAGGCGGCCCCGGCGATCAGGACGGTGTTCTCGTCGCTCAGGTCGCGGCCGCCGGCGAACGTCTGGCGAAACGCGGCCAGCGAGAACGCCACCGCTCGGCCGATCTGCTTCGCGTAGGTCGCGGCGAGCATCGCGGCCCTGCTCTCCGGGGGCCAGCTCTCCGGCCACCGGATCGGCTGCAATCCGAGCTCGGCTGCCTGGTCCTCGATCTGCTCGCGGTCGATGGGTTCTGGTCCGGGCGCGAGGTCCCGGGCGGCGACGGGCTCCCATTCGGGCACCACGGGAAGCGTCGCCATGATCGACTCGGCGACGATGTAGCACTGCGGGCTGCCGAGGTCGTAGTAGAAGACGGGCTGTGTGAGTCCGTCCACGTCAGCCGTGGATCAGCCAGCCGTCGGCCGCGCGGCCCGCTTCCATCACCGCCTCCGACAGGGTCGGATGACCGTGGATGATCCGCGCCACCTCGGGGTAGCCGCCCTCGAGCACGCGCACGTTGACCAGCTCCTGGATCAGCTCGGTGGCGCGGGTGCCGACGATGTGCGCGCCGAGCAGTTCCCCGTACTGCTTCTCGCCCACCACCTTGACCAGGCCGGTTCGGTCGCCGTACACCGTGCCGGCGCCGACCGCGCCGTACTGCACCTTGCCCACGACCACGTCGTGGCCGGCGTCGCGGGCCTGCTGTTCGGTCAGCCCGAAGCTCCCGACGCTAGGCGTGCAGAACGTGGCGCGGGGGACGTCGGGGTACTCGATCGGGTGGGTCTCGAGACCGGCGGCGTCCTCGACCGCGATGATCCCCTCATCCGAGGCCTTGTGCGCGAGCGCCGGGCCGGGGACCAGGTCGCCGATCGCGTAAACGCCTTGGGCGTTTGTGCGCAGCCGTCCGTCGACCTCGATCAGTCCGGCGGTACCTCGGGTAACGCCGGCGGCGTCGATGTTGAGGGCGTCAACGTCCGGGGCACGACCGGTCGCGATGACCAGCCATTCCGCCTCGGCCTGATTGTCGCCGTGGGTGTAGCGGCACATCGACTCGGTCGACTCGATGTTCTCGACGAACGTGTTCGTGTGGATCGTGATGCCCTGACGTTTGAGGCCGCGATCGACGAGCTTCGAGATGTCGGCATCCTCGGTGGGCAGGACGCGCTCGAGCGCCTCGAACAGGGTGACTTGTGTTCCGAGCCGGGCGTAGGCGGAGGCGATCTCGGCGCCGGACGCGCCGGCGCCCACCACCGCGAGGGTGTTTGGGCGTTCCGGCAGCGCCCAGGCCTCCTCGGTGCCGATCACGCGGCCGCCGAATTCGGTGCCGGGAATCGGGCGGGCCACCGATCCGGTGGCCAGAACGATCGTCTTGGCCACGATCAGGTTGCCGTTCACGCTGACATTGCCGCCGCCGGCCAGCGAGCCCTCGCCCTCGATCAGCTCGATCCCGTTCTTCTTGAACAGCCCGGCCACGCCGCCGGTCAGGGTCTTGATGACCTTCTCCCGGCGGGCCATGACGCCGCTCCAGTCGACCTCGGGGTCGCCGACCTTGATCCCGAAGTCACCGGCCTCTTTGACCTCGGCGAGCACGTCGGCCACGCGGAGCACGGCCTTGGCCGGGATGCAGGCGTAGTTCAGGCACCGTCCGCCGACCTGGTCGGACTCGATCACCGCGGTCTTCATCCCAAGCTGCGCGGCGCGGATCGCGGCCACGTAGCCGCCGGGGCCGGACCCGATCACGATGCAGTCGTACGAGGCGTCTGGCATGCGGCCGGAGACTATAGAAGGGCGCCATCGGTGACCCCCCGTAACTCGAAATTTCCGCCATTCCAGATGTCGTCGCCGTGAAATTCCGGATTTCTCGGCTGTGAGCCGAAAAATCCGTCACCAGCGCGCGCGGCGATCCTTAATGGCGGAAATTTCGAGGTTAGGCGCGGCTTGGGGGCTTGGGCATGTTGAGGCGGCTGAGGACGCGGACGAGCTTGTAGAAGAGATAGCCGCCCCCGCCGATCACGATGAGCGCGGCAACCACCGCGAGCACATTGCTGGCCCGGAGCAGCAGCAGCGAGAAGAACAGGATCACGAAGGCGAGGATCGCCTGAAAGCCGAGCACGGCCCAGTAGCGCTGCTGCCACATACCGACCGCGCAGACCAGCATGAGGACCGAGAACAGGATCACCCCGCTCGCCCCGGCGTGGGCGTTGCCGACGCTGAACTTGCCGTTGATGATCACCGCGATCAGGTCGCCGCCGCCGATCAGCAGCGCGATCAGCGCGGCGATCTTGAGCGACCAGGGCCGTTCTCCGGGAGCGAGTGGCGTGAGCGTGGCCCGGACGGCGGCGTTGCGCTCCTCGGACCGGCTGCTCGGCTGCGCCGGCTGAGGCGTGGTTGCCGGTCGGGGGCGTGGCGTGGCGGCCGAGGACCGGCGGCGGCTTCGCTTGCGACTACGCTGCGCCAACGCCCACCCCGGGCGGCGTCGGGAGCGCATCGCGCAGGCACCGGGCGCTCGCCGCGGGATCGACCGCCTCGGTGAGTGCGCGGACTACGGCGATCCGATCTGCCCCCGCGAAGCGCACAGCGTCGACGTTCTCCGGCGAGATGCCGCCGATCGCGAAGAACGGGACGCCGGCGTGCTGGGCGGCGTAGCGAACGAGTTCGAGTCCGACCGCCGGGCGCCCCGGCTTGGTCGGCGTCGCGTGCACCGGCCCAACCCCGATGTAGTCGACATCCAGATCCGCAGCGGCGTCGACCTGCTCGGGGCTGTGGGTCGAGAGCCCGACAACCCGGTCCGGACCCACGATCGCGCGGGCTGCGTCCACCGCCATGTCGTCCTGACCCACGTGCACCCCGTCGGCACCGGACGACGTGACGAGATCCGGTCGGTCGTTGAGGATGAACAGCGCTCGGTGCCTGGCCGCGGCCCGGGCGAACCGCTGCCCGGCGGCGACGATCGCGTCGTCGTCGCCTGCGTCCTTCATCCGCAGCTGGAGGATGTCGACCCCGGCCCCCAGCACACCGTGCAGGAAATCATCGGCCTGCTCGTCGCAGACCAGGTACAGGCGGGCACCCCGTAGACGCTCGCGGCGGTCGGTCACGCGCCCAAGTGTGGCAGGCCGATGGCGCTAGGATTGACCGAACGGGAGCCCTACCAGTGGGCTGAGAGGGCGGGCTCGAGCCCGCCGACCGTCTGAACCTGAACCGGGTAATGCCGGCGCAGGGAGTCGCACACCTTGCCGAATCGATCAAGCTCATTTGATGTCGCCGTCGTAGGCGCCGGCGTCATCGGTCTGGCCATCGGATGGCGCGCGGCGCAGCGCGGCCTGAAGGTGGTCGTGCTCGAGCGCGGCGAGGAGCCGGCCCGGCACGCCTCCGCGGTGGCGGCGGGGATGCTCGCCCCGATCAGCGAGACGCTCGCCACCGAACTGCCGCTGATGCGCCTCGGGTTGGCCAGCGTGAACGCCTACCCGGACTTCGTCGCCGAGCTTCACGACGCCACGGGCATGGACACGGGCTACCTGCGCTGCGGCACGCTGCTCGTCGCCCGGGACGGTGACGAGGCCGAGGCGCTGGCCCGCGAGCTCTCGCTGAGACAGTCCCTCGAACTTGCCGCGCATCGCCTGAAAGCCAGCGAGGCCCGGCGCCTCGAGCCGGCGCTCGCTCCGACCCTTCGCCTCGCCCTCGACGTGCCCGACGATCATGCAATCGACCCGCGCAAGCTCACCGCGGCCCTGGCCCAGGCATTCACCACCGCCGGCGGGGAGCTCCGCTGCAGCGCGCCCGTGGCTGAGCTCACGACCGCGGACGGCCGGGTCACGGGTGTCCGGATCGCCGACGGGGAGCGCGTGGTTGCCGAGCAAGTTGTGGTAGCCGCCGGCCCTTGGTCGAGTTCGCTCGATGGCATCCCCGACGGCGCCTCGATCCCTGTACATCCAGTAAAAGGACAAATCCTCCGTCTGCACGATCCGATTGGTCCGGGTCTGCTCACACGGGTGGTCCGCTACACCGGCGGCTACCTGGTGCCTCGCGGCGACGGCCGCTACGTCCTCGGCGCGACCATGGAGGAGCGCGGCTTCGATACCACGGTGACCGCCGGCGCGATGTTCGAGCTCCTGCGCGACGCCTTCGAGCTCGTGCCCTCGGTCACCGAGCTGGTCATCGACGAGCTCTCGGCCGGCCTGCGCCCGGCCACGCCCGACAACGCCCCGGCCATCGGCCCCGGCGCGATCGAGGGCCTGCACTGGGCGACCGGCCACTTCCGCCACGGCGTGCTGCTCACGCCGATCACCGCGCAGATGGTGCTCGCCGGGTTGACCGGAGAACACCTGGAAGCGCCCGAATTTGCGCCGACTCGGTTTGCCACGGTGCCGGCGTGACACTTCATGTGACGATCAACGGCGAGGACCGGGAGCTTCCGGCCGGCGCCACCGTGGCCAGCGTGATCGCGTCACTGGACAACGCGCCCGAGGGCCGCGGCGTCGCGGTGGCCCTGGAGGGCGAGGTCGTCCCTCGCGCGCAGTGGACGAGCACCGAGCTGCACGACGGTGCGAAGGTTGAAGTCGTCGTTGCCGTACAAGGAGGATGAGCTGCGTGAACGAGTCACTGACCATCGCCGGCCGGGAATTCGGGTCCCGCCTGATCCTCGGCACCGGAGGGTTCACCAACCACGAGGTGCTCGCCGCCGCCCTTGAGGGGTCCGGGACGCAGATGTGCACGGTGGCGCTGCGCCGGCTCGATCCGGCCGCCCGGGGCTCGATCCTCGACGTGCTCGATGCTGCCGGCGTCCAGGTGCTGCCGAACACGGCAGGGTGCTACACGGCGCGCGACGCAATCATCACCGCCCAGCTGGCGCGCGAGGCGTTCGACACCGATTGGATCAAGCTCGAGGTGATCGGCGACGACCGCACGCTGCTCCCTGATGCCGTCGAGCTGGTCAGCGCCGCCGAGGCGCTGGTCGACGACGGCTTCACCGTGCTCCCCTACACGACCGACGATCCGATCCTGGCCCGGCGCCTGGAGGACGTGGGCTGCGCCGCGGTGATGCCGCTGGGCTCGCCGATCGGCAGCGGGATGGGCATCCGCAACCCGTACAACATCTCGATCATGATCGAGCGGGCGAGCGTCCCGGTGATCCTCGACGCCGGGGTGGGCACCGCCTCGGACGCGACTTTGGCTATCGAGCTTGGTTGCGACGCGGTGCTGTGCGCCAGCGCGATCTCGCGTGCCCACGACCCGGCCGCCATGGCCCGCGCGATCCGGCTCGGTGTGGAGGCCGGTTGGCTGGCTCGCCAGGCCGGCCGGATCCCACGGCGCCGCTACGCCGAGGCATCGACGGCCGACGAGGGTCTCCCGGTGTTCGACACGTGAGCGACCGGTCAACCGACGACCTGATCGACGAATGGGAGGCGGCCTGGTCGAGCAAGGACGAGGCCGCGTTCGCCGCCGTGTGCTCGAGCAAGATCCACTACGAGGACCCGCTCACCCATGAACCGCTCGAGGGCCTCGACGAGTTCCTGCGCCACCCGACCCGTCTGTGGCAGGCGTTCCCCGACGCCCGGGTCGAGCAGACCGGCGAACGTCTGACCAACGACCGGTTCGTCGCCGCGCCATGCAAGTTGCTCGCCACGCACCGGGCGGCGCTCGAGGGGCTTCCGGCCACGAACCGATTCGTGGTCATGCACTGCATCTTCTACTGCGAGGTCCGCCGCAACCGTCTCCTGCGGGTGCGCGGCTTCTATGACGTCTATGACGCCGCCACGCAACTCGGGATCCTCCCCGGCCACGGGACGATGGGCGAGAAGGCCCTGCTCATGCTGCGCGGATTTGGACTTCGGGCCGGTCGGGGAGCGTGAGCTCCACCAGGACCGGCGCGTGATCGGATAGCCGGCCGCGTTCGAGGACATCGCACGCCACCGGTTGGAGGCCGCGCACGAACACGTGGTCGACCGAGAACCCGCCGGCGTGCTCGAACCCGTCGAGGCGCAGGTCGCGGATGTTGAAGTCGCCGCCGAACACGATTGGCGCGTCACCGGCCCACCGCGTCACGCTGGCGGCGGCTCGAACCACATCGCGCATGGGACCCCCGGCGTGCAGATTTGCGAACCAGGCGCCGGCATGTCCGGGTCGGATGGCGTGGACCCAGCGGCGCTCGGGCCACAGGCACAACCGGCGCCACCGGTGCTGGACCACAACGTCGCCCCGAACCAGGATCGCGTTGGCACCACCGCCGTTTGACTTGATCAGGTCCGGCCGGCGGACCGCGATCGCTCGCCGCGCATCCAACAGCGCGTTGCGGGACGTGAGCACGAGCCGTTCGTCCGCGCCCAGCCGCTCGCCCAATGCCGCCGGCCACCACGGCGGTACCTCCTGGAGCAGCGCCACGTCCCACTCCCACCCCGCCAGGGCGGCGCAGAACTCGTCGAACAGGTCGCGCCCCGCAGGCGGCACCGAGCGGCCGTGCAGCAGGTTCCAGGTCAGCACGCGCAGGAGCACCAGCGCACCGTACACTCGCCGCTTGCCGCGCCACTTCATCACCGGGACCGAGCTCAGCGCTCAGGAGCTGAACGCCCTCATCGACCGCGCGCTCGAGCTCAAGGCGGCGCCGTACAGCTCGGATGCACTGCGCAAACGCGCGGTCGCGCTGATCTTCCAGAAGCCCTCGACCCGTACCCGCGTGTCATTCGAGGCCGGGATCGCCGAGCTGGGCGGTCATCCGATGGTGCTGCGCACCGACGAGCTCCAGCTCTCACGCGGCGAGTCGGTTCGTGACACCGCCTACGTGCTCTCGCGTCATGCGGCGGCGATCGGCATACGTACGGCCGACGATGCAACGGTCACCGAATTGTCCGAGCACGCCACCGTGCCGGTGATCAACATGCTCACCGCGAGTCATCATCCCTGCCAGGCCCTGGCCGACCTGCTCACGCTGCGCGAGACGTTCGGCCGCCTGCAGGGGCTCACGCTCGCCTACGTCGGCGACGGCAACAACGTGGCCCGGTCGCTGATCGATCTGGGGGCGTTGGCCGGCGTGAACGTCCGCGTCGCCTCTCCGGACGGCTTCCAGCTCGAGCCCGGCCCGCACGGCCTGCTGACCGCCGACCCGGCCGAGGCGGTCACCGGCGCCGACGCCGTGTACACCGACGTGTGGGTGAGCATGAGCGACGATCCGGCGACGGCGCTGCAGCGCCGTCGCAGCCTCGCCCCGTATCAGCTGACCGACGAGCTCCTCGACCTCGCGGCCCCGAGCGCAATAGCGCTGCACTGCCTGCCCGCGCACCCCGGCGAGGAGATCACCGAGCAGGTCCTGTACGGCGATCGGCAGCGGATCTGGGACCAGGCCGAGAACCGCCGCCACGCCCAGAAGGCCCTGCTCGAGCTGCTGATCGGCGCCTGATCCGCGGGCGTTTGGGTACGCTCAGGAGGAGCTTTCAGGGAAGGAGAGACGCAGACCATGCCGTCATCCAAGTCGCCGTCGGGGGGTTCGCGCGCGAAGAGCAGGACGCGTTCCTCGACCCGTCGGGCCGAGACGGACGCGGACGGGGACGGGCTGTCCGCCCTGACCGAGCAGTTGATCAACCGGATCATCAAGCCACTCGGCTTGGTCGTGCTCACCCCTCAGCGGATCCAGGAGGTGCTCGACGACGCCGCCGAGCGCGGGCGAGTCACCCGCTCGGACGCCAACGAACTGGTTGGCGAGCTGGTCAAACGCGGGCGCCAGCAGACCGACCAGCTGCTCTCGGACGCCGAGCGCCTGCTCGGACGTGGGCGTCAGCATGTCGGCGCGGCTACCATGCGCGCTCGGCGCAGCGAGTCGCTTGATCTGCTCATGCGCAGCGCGGACCGGGCGCGGCGGACAGTCGGGGCCGGCAAGTCGCTCCCGATCCTCGGCTATGACGAGCTGACCGCCGCCCAGGTGCAAGGCCGCCTGGACGGCCTCTCGCCGGCCGAACTGCGCCGGGTGCGCGACTACGAGCGGCGCCACGCCAACCGGAAGTCCGTGCTGGCGGCCATCGACAAGCAGCTCTCATCCGACTGACTGGGCAGTTCACAGAGCGCGCGCAGGAGGTCCTGCGCTTGGCTGGGGAGCAGGCGCGCGAGCTTCGCCACAGCTTCGTCGGCACCGAGCACATCCTGCTGGCGCTGTTCCTCGAGCCCGAGGGCAGCGCGGCTCACGTGCTCGCCTCGTTTGGCGTCAGCCACGCGCAGGTCCGCACGGCTGTAGTCAGGATGATGGGGCTCGGGATCGAGGCGCCGGAGGGCGAGCTGGCCCTCACCGGCCCCGCGCAGGACGTCATCGACCGCGCCCGCCGCGAGGCGTCGATTCGCGACCAACGGCAGGTCGGCACGGAGCACATCCTGCTGGCACTGGTCCACAAGCGGGACGGCGCGGCGACCCGAATTCTGCTCCAGCTCGACGCCGATCCCGCGGCGATCCGCTCGGCGCTGTCATCCTAGGTCGAATGGAACGTACCGCGGCAATGCGCCCTGCCCGGGGTGAGGTCCTCGAGCTCACGGTCGACTCGCTGGCCTTCGGCGGCGCCGGCGTGGCCCGGCTGAACGGGTACGTCGTGTTCGTCGCCGATGGGATGCCCGGTGACCGGGTCCGGGCCGAGGTGCAGAAGTCCAAGCGCGCCTATGCTGAGGCGCGGGCGATCGAGGTCATCGAGCCGGGCCCGGATCGGATCGAGCCGCGGGCCGACCATCCTGGTGCGCCCTGGCAGGTCCTCCCCTACGAGCGCCAGCTCGAGGTCAAGCACGCCCAGGTTGACGACGCCCTGCGACGGATCGGGCGGCTGGAGGACTTCGAGCTCGAACCGATGGTGCCCGCGATCGAGACCTGGCGCTACCGCAACAAGCTCGAGTACTCGTTCGGAACCGATCCGGACGGCCGGCTGGTCTGTGGCTTCCATGCCCCCGGCCGTTGGGAGGAGATCGTCGAGCTGACCGACTGCCTGCTCGCCTCCGAGGCGGCCAACGCGGCCCGCGAGCGGGTCGTCGAGTGGTGCCGGACCCGTGGCCTGACCGCCTTCGACCGCCGCACCCGGGAGGGGTTCCTGCGCAATCTCGTGGTTCGGGAGGGCCGCCGCACCGGCGAGCTGCAGGTCCGTCTGGTCACTTCACCCGGCGAGCTCGACCGAGAGGGCCTGACCGACGCCGCTCAGCCGGTGGGCGGGCTGCTCTGGACCCGGACCGACAGCGTGGCCGAGACCACCCAGGACGGCGACACCGAGCTGCTGGCCGGCGGCGAGCACCTCGAGGAGGAGATCGGCGGCATGCGCGTGCGCATCGCCGCGAACGCGTTCTTTCAGACCAACACCGAGATGGCCGAGCGGCTGTACGCGCTGGCGGTCGACTACGCGCAGCCCTCCGGCACCGACCGCCTGTTCGACCTGTACTGCGGGATCGGCACGATCGGGTTGTTGATGGCGCCCCGGGCCGCCGAGGTCTGGGGGCTCGAGCTGGTCGAGGAAGCGATCGCCGACGCGATCGCCAACGCACGCCTGAACGAGATCGAGAACACGCGATTCTTCGCCGGCGACGTGCGGCTGGCGCTGCGCGAACTGGTGCAGGAGGCCGGTCGTCCGGACACGGTGGTCGTCGATCCGCCCCGGTCCGGCCTCTCCCAGAAGGTCGTGCGGCGGATCATCGAGGCCGCGCCGGGCCGGATCGTCTACGTGTCCTGCAACCCCACCACGCTGGCGCCCAACGCGGCCCAGCTGGTCGAGGCCGGGTACGCCCTGCGACGCGTGCGGCCGGTCGACATGTTCCCGCAGACGCCGCACATCGAATGCGTGGCCCTGCTCGAACGCTCCTCCTCGTAGTGTGCGAGGCCGGCGCGTCCGCCTGTCTGCGCTCGGCAGCGACCAGCGGTCGTTCCGCGGATCAATCGCCGACGGGCCGGGGCGCATCCGTCTGAGCGAGCACCCCGCGTAGCCCAGCGGCAAATGCGGTACCGGCTGGAGACTGACGGTTGATCCGCCAGTCCGTCTGCTTCGCAACGTCGAACCAGACGACTGAGCGAACGTTCGGCTGCTGTCGGAGGTCGCGGAACATGTCAGCGATCCATCCGGCCTTGCTTCCTCCCTCCGCCGCGCTGCTCACCTCGGCGATCTGCACCGGCTTGGTGGGCGCGAGTTGGTGAAGCGTGCGCAAGGAAGCGTCGAACAGACTGGCGAATGTCCGCCAGCCCGTCCAAGGAAGTGCGCTGCCGCCGTTGAAGCCCGAGAGGCCGACGATGTTCACGTAGGCGTCGCCCGGATACTGGCTCGTGTCCAGCGCGACGCCGAAGCGAGCCACCGGACTCCAGACCCAGAGCACATTGGTCGCGTGCATGCTGGCGAAGATGTTGTGGACGTGGCGCCACGCTTGCACAAACTGACCTGGCTGGTTGCCGTTGCTGTTCGTGCCCCAGGGATACCAGTTGCCGTTCTGCTCCTGCGCGAAGCGCAGCAGAACGGGCTTGCCGTAGGTGCGCAGGCCGCGTGCCCAGCTACGAATGAGCGCGTCGTGACGGCCAGCGATGATTGACGCAAGCGTGTACCGGGGCTGTGGTCGGCGGAGGCCGATCGTGTAGTCCCACGGCTCCCAGGTGATCTCGGGCAGGGCATCCCGTGAGTTGACCGCGCGGAGCTGGGCGAGGTCGACGCTTCCGTGCTGCCAGTCGGCGTACCACATGACGATCGAGGCGTGAGCGCGCACGGTCGATTCGAATGCGTTCACCTGCGCGAGATCGGCGGGCCGCCACGGCGTCGTCGGGTTCGCGGCGAGCGCAGGTGTGGTGACGCCGATCGCGAGCTGGGGATTGACGTACCGGACAACCGGCGCGGGCGCCGACTCGGCGGCGCGACCGGCGGCGGGCCAGAGCTGCGAGACCGGAAACAGCACGCCGAGCACCATGAGGCCCGTGGCCCCGAGCGCCATCGTAAGTTTGGCGGTGGAACGCTCGAGGACCTCGCGGCGCGTCGCCGGCGGATGGTCGAGCACGTGCAGGACGACGATGGCGATGGACGCACTCAGGTACAGGGCGACATTGATCAGCGCGAGCGTGTAGTAGCCGTGTGCGCGTCCGGCTGGGAGGCCCAGGATCGCCGGCGAAGCTGAGAAGAAGGCGATCAGCAGATACGGCAGCACCACCTTGACCGGCAGCGGCTTTGCGCCGTTGCGGCCTTTGGGCGTCACCTTGAAGTCGAACTCCCGCCGGGCTATCCGCCCCGCGACGGCCTGGACACACCCCAGCAGTACCCACGGCCAGCGAACGAGCTGAAACAGAACGATTTCCCAGGCGATGGCCTTGGCGTTACTCGGTCGAAGCCAGTCGAGCGTGCGCAACCAGAGGACCACCGCCAGGAGCACCGCGGTCGGACGACCGAAGTAGAGGTAGAACGCGCCGAGCGATACGCGCATGGCAGGCGTCCGGGAGAGGATCGCGACGACCGGCATCACAATCGACGCGAGCATGAGGACCGCGAAGAGCGGATACCAGATCTGGCAGAACCCCAACCGGAGCTTTGCTGCGCGGCTGAGGGCACGCCAGTAGCGTCCGTTGACGCCTAACAGCACGTTCATCATGCTGCGCGACCACTGGAACTCCTGGGTCATACAGTCGGCCACCGTCTCCGGGCCGTCGCCATGCGCATGGGCATCGATGGCGAATACGCCCTGCCAGTGGTAGGAGCTCATCATCAGCGTCGTGGTGAAGTCCTCGGCGAGCTCGGGACCGAGGCCTCCGATCTCCTGCAGCGCGGCCGTGCGCACCGCGTAATGAGAACCGATGCAGCTGGGCGCACAGCCGCCGCTGTGCCCCGCCTGCATTGGCCCGTGCAGGATGGCCTCGGCATAGAGACGCGCCCGCCCGGACCATGACCGGCTGGCGTTCCGATCGCAGATACTCGGCGCCGCGACATACCCCACGTGGGGATCCCGGAATGGAACGACCATGTGGCGCAGGTAATCGGGATCCGGAACATGGTCGGCGTCCATCTGGGCGACGACGTCGTAACACTCGTAGCCCCAGTGGTCGTAGAAGTAGGCGAGATTGCCTTCCTTGCAGCGCGTCCGGCGCGGCCACGTCGGGCGGTGATACTCGGGCACGCCCTCGCGCGTGGAGACTCGGACGCCGTGGTCCAGGCACCACGCCAGCGT
>DATIEI010000243.1:0-26722 GCA_035455845.1 Solirubrobacteraceae bacterium | reverse complement strand
CGAAGCTCACGTGCCTCACGAACGGCAGGCGCGCTCCCGCTACCCCTTCGAGGTCACCAGGACCAGGCCGTAGACGATTAGCCCCACGCACGCGGCGAGCGCCACCAGTCCGGCCACGGTCAACGCCGCCGCCGGGGCGCCCCGATGGTCGCGGCGCAGCTCGCTGGCCCGGTCGGCGCAGTAGATCACGGTCGAGAAGGCGACGGTGACGCCGATGCCGGCGGCGACGGAGTAGATCACCACTTTCAGCAGTGTGCCGACGGTCAAAGCGGCGGCGGCCACGGTCACGACTGCGCCACCGGAACCGGTTGGGGCCGCATCCGCCGGCCGAGCATCAGCAGCACGGCGAGCAGGCCGACCACGAACAGCACGAGCGACCCGGTCATGCCGCCGCCCAGCAGCCGGGTCAGGCCGTAGGCGCCGGCGGCGGCCGCAGCGGCCGCCGGAAGGGTCAGCATCCAGGCCACGACGATGTTCCCGGCCACGCCCCAGCGCACCGCGGACAGCCGCTTGGCTGCGCCGGCGCCCATCACACCGCCGTTGATCACGTGCGTGGTCGAGATCGGGAAGCCCGAGTGCGAGGCGGCCAGGATCGCTGCCGCGCCCGCGCTCTGAGCGGCAAAGCCCTGACTCGGATCCATCTTGATGATCCGCATACCGGTCGTCTTGATGATCCGCCAGCCGCCGGCATAGGTGCCGAACGCGATCGAACACGCCGACGCGACGATCACCCAGGTCGGGACGTAGACGTGCGCGGGCGAGATCGAGCCCGCGGCGATCAGCGCCAGCGTAATCACGCCCATCGTCTTCTGCCCGTCGTTGGTGCCGTGCGACAGGGAGAGCATCCCGCTCGAGAGCACCTGTCCGAGCTTGAAGCCGCGATTCACCACGCCCGGACGGCGCCGCCCGACCAGGCGGTAGACCAGCAGGATCGAGGCCCAGGCGACCACGAACGCGAGCGTCGGCGACAGGATGGCCGGCACGATCACCTTGTCGAGGATCCCCGTGGCCTGGATCGCGCCGGCTCCCTCGGCCGCCCAGGCGGCACCCACCAGCCCGCCGATCAGCGCATGCGACGAGCTCGAGGGCAGGCCCAGCCGCCAGGTGATCAGATTCCACGCGATCGCCCCGAGCAGCGCCGCGAACACCACGCTGGTCGTCGTTGCGGAGGAGGCCACGATCCCGCTGGCGATCGTGGTCGCCACCTTGAGCGAGATGAACGCGCCCACGAAGTTGAGTACGGCCGAGAACGTCACCGCGACGCGCGGCGGCATCGCCCGGGTGGAGATCGAGGCGGCGACCGCGTTGGCCGTGTCGTGGAAGCCGTTGGTGAAGTCGAACGCGAGCGCGGTCACGATCACCACCACGAGCAGGGCTTCTTTCATGGGGCGCCTCCACCATCCATGACGCGAGCCTTACACAGACTTGTGATCGACTTGTGAAGGAGTTGTGAAAGCGATGTGCACGGGGGGATGGGGAAACGGCTACCCGCCCCGCCCGCCGCGAATCAACCTGCAAAACGCGATATTTCGACCCCGCACCGGCCCGCGCCGAGCTCAAGCGCTGCTGCGGCGGCCGCCTAAGACATGTCTTGGCCGCCGTTGACGTCGTACACGGCGCCGGTGATGAACGACGAGTAATCCGAGGCCAGGAAGTGCACGACGCGCGCCACGTCATCGGGGCGCCCGAATCGGCCCACCGGAATCTGGGACTTCACGCGCTCCTGCGCCTTCTCGGGCATGGCCTGGAGCATCTCGGTGGCGATGAACCCCGGCGCCACGGCGTTCACGGTGAGTCCGACCGAGTCCTCGCTCAGCTTTCCCGCGCGCGCGAGCTGGAAGCAGGCCTCGCGGGCCAGCGACTTGGTCAGCCCGAACAGGCCGGACTTCGAAGCCGAGTAGTTGGCCTGCCCGATGTTCCCGGTCGAGCCGATGATCGAGGAGATGTTGATGATCCGCCCCGTCCCGCGCTCGAGCATGTGCGGCATCACCGCCTGGCTCATGAAGAACGCTCCGGACAGGTTGACCGCGAGCACCTTGTACCAGTCCTCGTCGGTCAGCTTCAGCGCGGTCTTGTCGATCGTGATGCCGGCGTTATTGACCAGCACGTCAAGCCGCCCGTGCTGCTCGAGCACCTCGCCGATCGTGCGCCGGCAGTCCTCGGCCGATCCGACGTTGCCCTGATGCAGGCTGCCGGTCATGCCGTTCTCCTCGAACTGGCGCATCAGTGCCTCGGCGTTCTCCTTGTCGCGGCCGTAGCCCGCGGCCACCACCGCGCCCTGCTCGGCGAAGCTCCGGCTGATCGCCGCGCCGATCCCGCGCGTGCCGCCGGTGACGAACACCACGCGACCGGTCATGCGCGCGCGTCGCACCCCGGCTGGGAACGACTCGTCGGTTGGCTGGATCGTGTCCTCGGGCCTCTTCTCAGTCGTCGAAGTTTCGGTACTCATTCCACTCGCCTCCTCCGCGTTGGTTCAGTCCCTCGGTTCCGATCGTTCGGCCAGCCACGCCGACATCTCGGGCCACAGCTCGTTGCGCGCAGCGGAGCCGGCGACCAATCCGATGTGCCCGCCCGGACGCGCAAAGTGCTCGACGTCCTCGCTCGAGATCAGGTCGAAGAACGGCATCGTTCCCGGTCGTGGCGCGATGTGATCCGCGCCCGCGGTGATCACGAGCACGCTCTGGTCGATCCGGCTGAGATCGACCAGCCGGTCGCGCAACCGCACGCGTCCCCGCAGCAGACCGGCGTCGCGGTACATCAGCTCGACCCACTGCGCCCACGCCTTGCCCGGGAACGGCGGGTTGTCGCCCACCCACTTGGCCATCGGCTGGTAGGCCTCGCGGCGCACGTTGCCGTCCTGCACGTTGTCCCACAGCCGCCGGTAGGTGGTCCAGAAGTTCGTCACCGGCTTGAGCATCTTGTTGGCGAAGTCGATCGCGCCCCCGGGCAGCGAGCCGTAGAGCTCCGCGACCCGCGCGACGTCGAGGTCCTCGTCGCCCACCCATTTCGCGTATCCCGACTGCCGGCCGTCGATCGGCATGGTCAGCTCGACCAGATTCTTCACCGGAGCACGCTCGCCGCGGCGGTCAAGCCCGCAGTACATGGCGCACAGGGTCGCCCCGATGCACCAGCCCATCAGCGTCAGCTCCTCGGCGCCGGCCGCTCGCAGCGTCTCGCGCACTGCCCACTCGAGCTCGTCGCACACGAACTCGTCGAGTCCCATCTCGGCGTCCTCCTCGTCGGGATAGCCCCAGTCGACCAGGAACACGTCGAATCCCTCCTCGAGCAGGTACTCGACCAGCGAGGAGCCCGGCCGCAGGTCGAAGATGTCGGGCCGGTTGATCAGCGCGAACACGAGCAGCAGCGGGACGCGATAGCGCCGGTTCGAGGAGCGGTAGCGATAGAGCGTGGTCTCTCGATGGGTCCACACCACTTCCTTCGGCGTGGCACCGACGACCGCGTCGTCGGTCGTCAGGAGGATGTTGGTGTACTCGAGGGCGTTGACCGGGAAGCGCAGCACCCGCTCGACGGCGCTCACGATCGCGCCTCCTCCCCTTGGCGGTCGCGAGCAACCAGATCGCGCAGGTTCTCGACCTCCTGGAGCACGCGCTCCAGCTTGTCCTCGTTGCGATGCAGCTGTCGCGATAGCCTGACGATGTCGGCTCGTCCAGCCAGGCGCAGGTTGCGCCATAGCAGGTCGACCGACTCGAACGCGATCCGGCTCAGCGCCGCCGTGTTCTCGACGCTGAGCGCCATCAGCCGGCCGAAGCTCGGCTTGCGCACGAGTTCCTCGAACGCTTTCGTCGCACCTGATTCGGCCTCGTCGAACAGCGCGCGCACCTGCTCCTCGGGCGACTGTGCACCGTTGCGCCGGTCTGCCATCGCCTATCCCTCCTTCGCTGTATCTGGTTTCGAGCCTACCCCATCGAATGAGGCCCACACAGGGTGACCCCCTAGGTGGGGGTCGCCGTCGGTACTGTCCGCGCAGTGAACAGTGGGACGGACGTCGCGGTCATCGGGGCCGGCATCGTCGGGCTCTGCACCGCATTCGCGCTCACCGAAGCGGGTGCCTCGGTGACCGTGTACGAGCGCGGGGTCCCGGGAAACGCGCAGTCGGGTGGTGAGGCGCGGATCTTCCGCCACGCCCACGACGACCGCCGGCTGGTCGAGTTCGCGCTCGAGGCCCGCCGGATGTGGCGCGATTGGGAGGAGCGCTTCGGCGTCGAGCTGCTCTCGCGCGATGGCGTCATCGCCTTGGGCGCCGCGGCCCACCGACACCTCGAGACGATGCGCAGCGCGGGCGTGCGCGCCCATCTCCTCGACGGCGAGGAGGTGCCGGAGTATCTGCCGGTGCTCGCGCCGTGGTCGCGGCGCGCTGTGTTCGACGAGGATGGCGGGGCGATTCGCGTCCGGGCGTGCATCGACGCCCTGACCACCGCGCTCCGCTCCCATCTCGTCTTCGACGAGGTGATGTCGGTGCGCTTGAGGGCCGGCGGGACGGTCGAGGTTCGCGCGGGCGGGTCCACCACCGAGCATGGGCGAGTCGTCGTGTGCGCGGGCCGGGGCACCGCGGCGTTGGCGCGCGGCGCAGGGCTCCCATTGCCGCTGCGCCAGGCCGCACACGTCCGCCTCACCTACGCCGTCCGCGGCGAGCCGCCCGCGCGCCTGGCCTGCCTGCTCGATTCGAGCGGCGAGGACGGCGACGTCGGCGGCTACGCCGATCCATTGCCGGGCAACGCGACCTACGCCGTCGGCCTCGCCGACACTCCGGTGCATGAGGACGGGAGCCTGGCCGAGCCGGCCGCGCTCGAGGCGATCGCCGCGCGGACCGCCGAGTACGTCACCCGCATGTTGCCCGGACTCGAGCCCGAGCCGGTCGACGTCCGCCATTGCTGGGTGACCGAGCTGCCCTGGCACGAGGACGGCTTCGCGGCCTGGGAGCTCGGAGGCCTGCTCGTCCTGGCCGGCAACCACCTGTTCAAGCACGCGCCGGCGCTCGGGCGGGCGCTGGCCGGCGCGGCCCTCGGCGAGGGCCTCGCGCCGGTGCTGCACCCCGAGGCCAAGCTCGGGGCCGAACGGTTCGAGTCAGTCCGGCCGGCTCTCTGAGTCCGCGCCGTCGCGTGGCGCGGCCACCGGGGGCTGCGTAGCTGCGGCCCGGACCGGGGCGGGTGGCGTGGCCCGAGCGGCCTGAGCGGCTGGTCCGGCGTTCCCGGCGTGAGTAACCGGCCCGGACACCGGCGCACTCCCCGGCCCGGACGGCGACGCACTCCCCGGCCCGGACGGCGACGCACTCGCCGGCTCCGGAGCGATCACAGGCTCCGGCGCGCTCGCGGCCGGCGCAGACGCCGGTGCGGCCGCGGCCACCGTGGCGCCGCCGCGATCCCCATCCTCCGGGAAGCGGTCGGCCGCGTCCTCGGCCAGCGAGAACAGGGCCGTGGCCACGTTGCGGACGTCCTCGATCAGGCGCCCGCGCTCGGCCCACACCGCGTCGGTCTCGGTGTCGAGCTGGCGCAGCTTGCGCTTGGCGTCCTCGGTCATCGCCACCGCGTTGGCGGCCGCGTCGGCCACGCAGCGTTCGGCCTGGACCTGGGCCCGCCGGGTGATCTCGGCCGCCTGTTCGTGGGCGACGCGCAGCACCGCGCTGGTCTCCGCGCCGAGGCGCTCGAGCTCCTCCTCGACCGCCGGCACCGGCGAGCGCTGGGCCCGCAGGTCGTCCATCTCCCGCTCCAGCGCGGCCAGGTGGGCGTCGACCGCGTCGCGGTCGTAGCCGTGCAAGGCAGTCGGGAAGCGCTTGCGGTCCTGTTCCCACGGAAGGGCCTCGGCCACGGCCGTGGGCTGATCGGGCTGCTCGTAGGCCTCGTATGAGTCCCACCCGCCCTCCTCGTCCGCCGGCCGGTCGATGGCGGTGAAGCCCCGGGCCAGCCGGTCGCCGAGGTCGGCGAAGAAGGTTCCCGGCGAGCGGCGCTTAGCCGGCTCGTCGTACGCCATGCCGCTTCTTTCGAAGTCGCTCATCCATAACTCCTCTGCGCGTCTCACGGTCAGAGGCGTGCTTCAACGGGGCGCGGGCGATCCCTCCGGGCGGGCGTCCTCTTGCAACCAGTGCGTCTCGGCTCGTCTCACTAGCCGTCAGGCCAGAGCTGCGGCGCGATCCCCATGATGTCGATCATCCGCCGCACGGTCGGGCTGATCTGCCGATCGACCTCGAGCTCGTGCCCACCCTGCCGGGCGTGCTTGAGACCGAGGACGATCGCTCGCACCCCCGAGCTGTCGATGAAGTCGAGCTGAGACAGGTCCAGCCGCACCCGGCGTCCGGCCTCGCGCAGGCGCCGGAGCCGCTCCTCGACGCCGTCGGCCACGGCTATGTCCAGCTCGCCGACCAGCGTCACGCGCGCGGCGCCGTCGTCGTCGACGCTCTCCTGTATCTCAAACGATGGCCCGGCGAGTGCCAAGTGATGCAGACGTTTCGGTTTTCGGCGGCCTGGACGGGCGCGCCGGAATCCTACAGCGAGCAGGGGGAAGGAATCAGCTTAGGTTGCGTCTTTAGTTCCACAGGCGCGAAGCCCCCCTCGTGCCCGGCAATCGGCGGCGGCCCGCCACGGCCGCCGCCGGACTGCCGGCGGCCCGCCACGGCCGCCGCCGGACTGCCGGCCGCCCTTATGCCGTCGTCCGGCGCGCCAGCCACACGGTCACCCCGAGGGCCGCCGCCCCCCACCCTCCGAGCACGAGCAGCTGCGAGCCGACGCCGCCCAGGCCGAGCCAGGGCTCGACGACCGCCGGCACCGCCGACGGGATGACATCCGAGATCACGTGCATGGCGCCGGTCATGACGCCGCGCGGCGGCCCGCCGCCGCCCAGCAGATACAGCGGGAAGAAGGCCAGCAGGCCGATCGCCTGCGCGGCCCGGGCGCTCGGCGCGGCCAGCCCGATGACGATCCCGAGCAGCATCAGCGTCACCGTGCTGGCCGCTAGGCAAGCCAGCGTCAGCGCCGGGTGCACGAGGTGCGGGACGCCGTAGGTGGGCAGGGCCAAGGCCAGCACCACCGCCGCACCCACGAGCACCAGCCCACATGTCACGGCGGCCTGAGCCCCTACCACGGCCAGACGGGAGATCCCGAACGCCTCGAGTCGGCGCAGCACGCCGCGCTCGCGATAGGAGGCCAACGCGACCGGGAGCCCGACCAGCGCCAGCGCGATCACGGGCACGCCGACCGAGGCGGCCACGTAGTAGTCGTCGGGACGCCGATGCCCGAAGCCGCCGCTCGGCTGGGTGCCGAACACGCCGGCCAGGATCAGCATCACGAACGCGGGGAACACGAACGCGAACACGAGCACGTTCCAGTCGCGCAACAGCAGCCGTGCCTCAGTGGCGACCAAGGGAAGGGCACGTTTCATCGGGAACCTCCGTTCATTAGCGAGACGACGGCGTCCTCCAGGGAGGGCCGGATAACCGTGAAGTCGGCCGGAGCAAGCTGGCGGCGGGCCAGCTCACCGGCCAGGGGCACGACCGCGATCGGCGCCGCGGTGATGCTCGCGATCCCATCGTCGTAGCCAATGTCGGCCACGCCCGGAATCCGGGCCAGTCCCTCGAGCCCGGTTTCTCCGGGGCACGAGAAGCGCACCCGGACGGTCCCCGTGGCGGTCACCAGCTCGACCGGGCGCCCGCACGTGACCAGGCGCCCATCATTCAGCACCGCGACCCGGTCGCAGAGCCGTTCGGCCTCGTCCATGTCGTGCGTGACCAGTACCACGGTGGTACCGGCGTCCCGGGCTCGTTCGATCAGCCGCCAGGTCTCGCGGCGCGCAGCCGGGTCGAGTCCCTGGGTGAGCTCGTCGAGGAACACCACCCGCGGGCGGTTGACCATCGTCAACGCCAGGAACAGGCGCTGGCGCTGGCCGCCCGAGAGCGTTGCGAACGGCTTGCCGAGCAGCTCCTCGAGCCGCCACTCGGCCGCGAGCGCCCGCCAGTCGACCACGTCGCCGGCCAGCCGGGCGAACAACCGCAGGGCCTCGCCCACGCGCAGTCGGTCGGGCAGCGCGGAGGTTTGGAGCTGGGCACCCACGAGTGGGCGCAGGCGCCCCCGGTCGCGGGCCGGATCGAACCCGAGCACCTCGACCGAGCCGGAACCCGCGTCGCGACCGCGCAGGCCCTGGAGGATTTCCACCGTCGTGGTCTTGCCGGCGCCGTTGCGCCCGGCGATGCCGAAGATCTCGCCTTCGCCGACCGCGAAGGTGAGGCCTCGGAGCACGGCGTTGCCGCCGTATGACTTGTGGAGGTCATGGACCTCGATGGCTGTGCGTAACATGCCGTCCAAGCTACGGTCGGAGGGGCGTTTGCACATCGGGC
Organism: Solirubrobacteraceae bacterium; assembly: GCA_035455845.1. Lineage (GTDB taxonomy): Bacteria > Actinomycetota > Thermoleophilia > Solirubrobacterales > Solirubrobacteraceae > Palsa-465. The sequence continues at coordinate 18,378 of DATIEI010000243.1, read as the reverse complement.
TGCGGGCCCGACTTCGCCTCCCCCCGCGGGTGGAGCGAGCCCCGCCGCCCGACCCCCGTGCATAACCCGCAAAACCTCCCCGCCGGTCCCCCGCCTTCGCAACATAAGCGCCTCCGAGGCGCTTATGTCCCGGTTGCGTCGGCTGGCCGGGGGACTTTCGCGCGTTTTACATCTCGCCGGGCGTGACCACGCCGTGGTCGTAGGCGAACACGATCGCCGCCGGCCGGTCGCGGACCCCGAGCTTGCCGAAGATGCTGCCCACGTGGGTCTTCACGGTCGCCTCGGCCACGTACAGGGTCGCGGCGATCTCGTGGTTGGTGGCGCCGCGGGCCATCAGGCGGAGGACTTCGCGCTCGCGCTCGGTGAGCAGTTCGAGCCGGGCTCCCTCGCGGCCGATCGGCGCGACCCGCCGCCGGTAGTCCCGCAACACACGCGGAGCGACCGCCGGGTCGAACCAGGCCGCGCCGCCGGCCACCGCCCTGACCGCCGCGATCAGGTCCTCGGCGGATGCGTCTTTCAACACGAACCCGGCCGCTCCCGCTTCCAGCGCACCCCACAGCACCTCGTCCTCGCCGAACGTGGTGAGCACGAGCACCGCGACCGCATCGAGGAGCGTCTCGCGCAACCCGCGCGTGGCCGCGATGCCGTCCATCACCGGCATGCGGACGTCCATCAGCACCACGTCGGGCGCGAGTGCGGGCAGCCGGTCGACCGCGTCGCGGCCGTTCACGCACTCGGCCACCACCTCGAACCCATCCTCGGGCGAGAGGATACGGGCCACGCCGCTGCGCACGATCGCCTGGTCGTCGACGAGCGCGACGCGGATCATTCGCCGTCGACCCCCCTCAACGGCAGGCGGCAGCTCACCCGCCACCCATCCACGGTCGGGCCGGCATTCAACTCGCCGCCCAGGGCCGTGGCCCGCTCCCGCATCCCGATCACTCCGTACGAGCGCCGCTCGGGGTCGGCGGCCGGCGCCACCGGCATCACTGGCCCGACGGTGTTCGCCACCAGTGTGACCTGCGCATCGCCCACCTCGATCTCCACCACCGTCCGCGCATGCGGAGCGTGGCGGGCGGCGTTGGCCAGCGCCTCCTGGACGATCCGGTGCAGGGCGAGGCCGACCCCCGGCTCGATCCCGCCGAGATCGCCGGCAACGTCCAGCGCTACGTCGAGGCCGCCGGCACGGGCCTCCGCGACGAGCTCCGGAATCTCGTGCGCCGTCGGGACCGGCGCAGCAATCGCTCCGTCCTCGTCGTCGCTTCGCAACAGAGCCACGGTCCGCCGCAGCTCGCGCATGCTGCGCCGGCCGACGTCCTCGGCCGCGCGCAGCGCCTCTTCGGCGGCGGCGGGATCGCGGCGCAGCACGTGTCTCGCACTGGTCACCTGGAGCATGACCGCGGCCAGTCCGTGGCCGACGAAGTCGTGCACGTCGCGGGCGATCCGCCGGCGTTCCTCGAGCATCGCCTGCTCGGCGAGCTCCTGCCGCGTCGCCTCGAGCGCCGCGGCCAACTGCATCTGGCGGTGGATGGCGCGGCCGATCAGCCAGGGAAACGCCACGCCGACGACCCAGATCCCGACCCCCAGCTTCCCCGAGGTCTCGATGGCTCCGACCACGATCGGCGCGGCGACGGCGAGCAGGCCGAGTGCCGCTGCGAGGACCAGCGACTCGGTCCAGCAGGCGACCACAAAGGCGAGCAGCGAGGCCTCGAACATGATCGGCTCGTGGTGGCCACTGTGCTGAACGGCAACGACCGGCACGAGCACCGCGATGGCCACGGCCGGCAACGGCACGCTCGGCTGCAGCGTCCATGCCGCCAGTGCGGCCGGCGGGATCGCCATGAGCAGCAGCTCTCCCGGCGTTGAGGGATCAACCAGCGCGGCGACGACGGCAACCGTGACTGCCACGATCGGAACGATTCGCCTGACCTCGTCTGAGACCACGCGGGCACCGTACTGCGCCACCGTTGCCCCCACATCCGACCGTGGGCGGAAACGCCGCCCCGACCACGGGCGGAGCGATCAGGCGGGCTGGACCCGGCGGACCTCCACGCGTCCATCCTGCACCCGCACCTGGAAGGACGGCTGCGCGGACGTCGCAGGGCCGCCGCGAACCGCCCCGTCGCGCAGATCGAACCGCGAGCCGTGGCATCCGCAGACGATCTCGGATCCCTCGACCGAGCCCTCGCTGAGCGAGCAGCCCCGGTGCGAGCAGCGGTCGTGGATGGCGTAGATCCGCTCCCCGTCGCGCAGCAGCAGCACGGGGGTGTCATCGACTACGACCCGCGTCGGGCGGCCCTCGGGAAGCAGGCTGGCATCGGCCGCCGGGGTCCAGTCGGTCGGCCCGGGGTCGAACACGGTCTGGTCGGGCCCCACGCCGCGATTCAGCGAGAGGTGACCGCCGAGATAGCCGCTCGCGGCCATCACCGCCATCCCTGCGAACCCCAGCGCCGCGCCGCGTCCACGCGCGCCACGCCGGCGGGCCCGTAGCGACGCCGCGTAGAGCGTTGCCCCGACCGCGTTCCCGGCGGAGTGGGCGATGCCGACCCTCCGCACCGCGTCGTCGACCGGCTCGCTGTCGGCCCAGTCGTTGGCGCCGGCCACGGCGGTCGGCAGGTAGGCGGTCAGCCCAAGCGCGATCAGGCGCTCGGCCGCGCGCCCGTCGTCACCGGGCGCGAGCAGGTCGAGCACGGAGGCGGCCGTGAACGAGCCGATGACCACGTCGGTGAGCATCGGGTGCACCGCGTGACCAAGCCAGGTTCCACTCAGCGCGTCCTTGACCGGTCCACTCGACAGGACACCGCGCACGGTCTTGCCGAGCTGCTGGGCCGCCGGGTCGAGAAAGTCGGCCGACTCGAGCGCGCGGACCAGCGGCTCGAGAGGCGTGAGCTGACGGCGGGAGTTGTCGGGCACGGCCACGGACGCGGCTTACCCGGTGAGCGCGACCGGTAACCCGGCGGTCCCGGGTACAACCCCGAGGATGCCCGACGACTTCCAGCGACTGATGGCCCAGCTCGACTACTCGCTGTTCATCGTCACGGTGGCTTCCGGCGATGAGCGCTCCGGCTGCCTGGTCGGCTTCGCCTCACAGGTCTCGATCCATCCCCCGCGTTTCCTGGTCGGCCTGTCAGTCAAGAACCGGACCTACCGGGTGGCCAACGCCGGCGCCGAAACGCTGGTCGTGCACTTCGTCCCTGAGCACGCCGAGGACTTGGCCGAGCTGTTCGGCGGCGAGACCGGCGACGAGGTCGACAAGTTCGAGCGCTGCGAGTGGTCACCCGGTCCGGCCGGCGCCCCCGTGCTGGCCGACCTGGAGGACTGGTTTGCCGGGCGCGTGCTCGACCGCGTCCCGCTCGGCGATCACTGCGGGTTCCTGCTCGAGCCGATCGAGGGCGAGACCCACCAGTCGGGCTCGCCGCTCACCTTCCGCCGAGCCAAGCGGATCGAGCCCGGCCACGATCCGTAGGTGGGGCCTCGCCCGGAATCCAGCGCGAACCCGATCGAGGGTTCTGGAGCTACGGGGCTGGATTCCGCGCGCTCGGCGTCCCTGGGAAATCGGGCACGACACGCTACGAGTTCGGAAGGTTCTGCGCCGGATTTCCTTAAGGGAATTCGGCTCAGGAGCGTGACTGAGACGTTATGTCTCGGGGCCGAATTCCCTGGGACCGGGCGGCCCCGTCCGGACAGAATCGTCTAGGCCGCGGCTTCGTCTTCGAGCGCCGGGTCCTCGTCCTCGCCGAGGAACTCGGCCCGGAACGCCTCGACCACAGCCGGATCGAACTGGCTGCCCGCGCCGCGCTCGAGCTGCCCCACCGCGTCGGCCGGCTCGAGGGCCGGGTTGTGCGGGCGCTCAGAGGTCATGTCGTGGAACGCGCTGCACACGAACACGATGCGCGAGCCCAGCGGAATCGCCTCTCCGGACAGGCCGTCGGGATAGCCCGCCCCGTCCCAGCGCTCGTGGCTATGGCGAACCAGCCCGGCCACCGCCTCCATTCCGAGCGGCCCGGCGATCAGCCGGGCGCCCACCAGCGTGTGCAGGTGGATGAACTGCCATTCCGGCCCGGTGATCTTGCCCGGGTAGCTGAGGACCGCACGGGGCACCGCGACATTGCCTACGTCGCACAGGTGCATGGCGTTCTCGACATGCTCGATTTGCGCCTCCGGGACACCCAGGCGGCGGGCGATCGCCACCGCCAGCGTGGCCACGTCCTGGCGGGAGCGAACCAGCCGCAGCGCCTCGATCGCGTCCGCGGGTGCCCGCCGCCCGGAGCGCACGTGGCGCTCGCCGGCGGCCTTGGCGGCCCGGCGGGCGGCGAGTTCGAGCCCCTCGCGAGGGACGCGGGTCTCAGACGGCAGCGACGCGCTGCCCACGTCGCAGGAGATCTGGAAGCCGTCCCCGGTCTCGCTCAGCGCGCTCGCCGCCGCGGCGCACAGGGCGTTGGTGAACCGCTCGGAGCCGACGGCCAGCAGCGCGAAGCTTCCGCCGCGCATCCGGTACGCGGTGCCGTACGAGCCGACCGCATCGCGCAGCTTGCGCCCCAGCCAGCCGAGCAGCGCATCGCCGCATTGATCGCCGTAAGCGTCGTTGTAGTCCTTGAACCCGTCGAGCGCGAACAGATACAGGGTGACCTCGCTGCCGCTCTCGAGCTCGCGGCTCAGGTCGGCGAGCAGGCGATCGTGGGTGGCCAGGCCCGTGACGGGATCGGGCAGCGCCTCACCCGTCGCCTGCGCCTCGCCATGCGCGCCACCCGAGCGGCCGAGCAGGACGAGCGTCACCACCGCGCCGAGAATCACGCCGCTGATGAATCCGATCAGCAGAGGCATGCGGGACTATCCCCGGACAAAAATGAGACTGAGTCTCGGACTCATTCTCATCGCGAACGCTGGCGGCTCAGACGTTGAGGATGGGACGAGCGGCCTCGGCGATGCGGCGGCCCAACTCGAGGACCTGCTCGTCGGACCAATGGGCCAGGTTGACGCCGGCCTGCTGGAACTCGCGCCGGATGTTGACCGTGGCCTGCGCCGTGTCGACCGCCCGGCCGAGCTTGGCCAGCGCCGTGCTCACCACCGGGGTGTCCTGCGCGCTCAGACCGTTCAGCTCGGTCTCGAGCAGCCACGCACGCAGCGCCTGCGCCTCGATCAGGTCGAGGTCGAGGACTAGCCGCGGCTCGTTGTTGCTCCCGTTCAGGGACTCGTTCAGCTGATCGGTGACGCTCATTGCGGGTGGGCCTCCAAAGCGGCGTGACGGAGCGCCGTCGGCGCTCAAAAGGTTTTCAGCTGAGTTATCGGCCGCACCCACCTGCGGCTTGAGCCCGACCGCACTACGCTGCACGCCATGCCCTACCGCGTCATCCGACCCGAAGACGATCTCGACTGGATCACCCGGCCACATGAGCCCGGCCAGCCGGCCCGGCACGTGGCCGAGCTGAGCGAGCGCCTCGAGTTCGCCCACACCCGGGCCAACATCTGGCGCTACGAGCCAGGAGCCAAGGGCCGGCGCCACCGGGAGATCGACCAGGAGGAGACGTTCGTCGTCCTGGCCGGCACGCTGTCGATCTACCTTGGCGAGCCGCCCGAGCGCGTGGACGTGCCGACCGGTGGCGTTGTCCATGTCGAGCCCGGCACGCCGCTCCAGTGCACCAACGGCGGCGACGCCGAGCTGCTCGTGTACGCGTACGGCGCACCCGCCGCCCACGAGCGGGCGGAGCTGCTGGAGTAGACCTTCAGGGGCAAACCGACGTGTACCGCGGCCCGGCGACGAACTGCGTCCACTCGGCCCGGGTGAGGTTCCGGCCGGCCAGCGCACAGGCGTCCTGCTGCCACGCGGTCAGGGAGGTCGGCCAGGCGAACGCGCCACCGTGGTCGTCGACGACCAGAAGCGCCCGGCCGCCCGGCTCGAAGGCCGCCGCCGAGGTGGCATCCGGGCCGGACGCGAGCTTGGCTTCCTGCTGCAGACCCGCCGTGAACCAGACCTTGATCGTGCCGTCTCCGCTCCCCGCGGTGGCGAACCGACGCCCGGTCGGATCGAAGGCAACGCTGGTGATCGCGACGGAGTCGGCCAGCAGCGGAGAGGCCACGACTCGCCTGCCGGTGGCGGGCCGCCACAGCTCGACGGTCCCTCCGATCGTGCCCTCGGCCAGGATGCCCTTCGGCCCGAAGGCGAGCGAGACGCCGTCATCGCCCGGGTCCGAGAGCGTCCCCAGCAGCTGGCCGCCCAACGGGTCGTAGATGCGCACGCCGCCGGTCAGCAGGGTGGCCGCCAGCCGCTTGCCGTCGGGCGAGAACGCGACCACGTCGGAGCCGTTCAGGCTGTTGCCGCCGCCGAGCTCGGTGACCGGCGCGACCGTGCCGCCGGACGCGACTCGCCAGACGGCCATCGTCGCCACCAGGGCGGCGGATGTGTGCCCGAGCGACGTGGTCTGGCTCTTGTCGCTGGCGGCCAGGAGGGTTCCGTCGGGCGAGAACGCGAGCGCCTGGATCGCTTCGGTCTGTTCGGCCAACGGCGTGAGGTCCGTGAACGAGCGCACGTATCGCGGCGCGGAATCGACGTTCCACAGCTGCACGACGCCGCCGTGTCCCCCGACCGCGAGTCCCGCTCCGCTCGGCGACCAGGCGAGCGCGGTGATCGCATCGCCGGCCGGCTTGATCGTGAACGACGCCTCGAGCCGCAATGTCCGGGTCGAGAACACCCCGACCGCCGACGGTCCGGTGGCGACGGCGAAGCGCGCGCCGTCGGGCGACAGCGCGAGCGCCGGCTGGAGCGGGGAGATCGGGTCGCAGCAGGGCCGCGTCGCGCCGACCCGCGCGCTGTGTCCGAAGCCGCGCTGCCCGGTGAGGTCCCACGCGAGCAGGACTCCTCCGACGGCCGAGGTGTAGAGCGTCGCACCGTCAGGACCGAGTCGAGCGTCCTGCACGCGCTCGGGGACGCCCGGCAGCACCTTGAGCGCCTCGAGGGCATCCGGATCCCACACGATCACCTTGCCGTCGTCACCCACCGTGATCGCCGTGCGGCCGTCCGGCGCGAACAGGACGCTGGCCACGGTGGCGCCGTGCCCGCCGTGGCCGTGCCGGGCCTCGCCCGTCGCCGCGTCCACGAACGACACCGCGCCGCTCTGCGATCCGATCGCCACGGTCGCCCCGTCGGGGCTGACCGCCGCCGCGGTGGGGAGAAGCGGCGCAGGGCGGATCGCCACCGACCGGAGCGGCGCCAGCGTGCTCGCGTCGTACGTGCGGATGGCCCGCCCGGTCACCACGACCAGGCGGCGGCCCTCGTCGAGCAGCCGGAGCGCGAGGAGCGGGCCGTGGCCGAGCGCCACCGTGGCCAGCCGCCGGCCGCCAGGCAGTGCCCAGCGGGCGAGATGGGCCGCGGCCGGCTGGCCGCCGGCGGTCATCTGCCAGTAGGCGTAGTAGACGGTGTGCCCGTTCGGAGAGATCAGGATGCTGCCCTGGGCCACGTCGGCGGTGAGCTCCTGGGTGAACGGCGCTCCGATCGGCAGCCGCGCGCGCAGGGCGAGTGTGCGGGCATCGCGCACGGCCAGCGCGGGACCGGTCCGGTACACCAGGAGCGATCCGTTGCCCGAGTACACCGGCGGCTGATCGCCGAAGAAGTCGCTCAGCTGCCCGCCGAGCGCCCGCGTGCGCGAGTCGTAGAACCGCACGCTGTCCGACACGCTGTCGGACACCGCGAGGGTGTCGCCGTCCGGGCTGACCGCGACCTGCGGCGTCGAGTTCGTGGGTAGCGAGAAGGTGGCGACCACGGCCGGACTGCGCAGCAGCGTGGTCAGCAGGGTCCCTTCGGTCTGCGGGGAGCGGTCGAGCGTCACCGCCTCGCGAGCCAGCAGCGCCGCCACATCGAGCCGTGGCGCGCCGAGCGCCTCGGCCCCGAGCTGGCGGCCGAGCGCCGAGCGCGCCTCGGCGACGGCGAGCCGAGCGTCGCTCGAGGCCTGCTGCTGCCCGACCACCGCCACGACCCCGGCCACCACCGCGAGGACCAGCAGCACGCCGGCGCCGAACAGCAGCGCTCGCAGCCGCCGGTTCTGGATGCGCTGGCGCGCCGCCTCGCCCTCCGCGGCCGCCCGGCTCGCGGCGACGAACTCGCCTTCGAGACGGTCCATCTGGTCCGGACGCTGCGTGCAGAACTCGAGGGCAGCGGCCAGCCGGGTTCCGCGGTAGAGATCACCGGCGTCCCTCCCCCGGGCGTCCCATTCGGAGGCGGCCACCCGCAGGTGGGCGTGCAGGCGCCTGCCCACGCGATCCTCTTCGAGCCAGCCGCGGTACCGTGGCCACTCTCTGAGCAGCGCCTCGTGCGAGAGCTCCACCGCGCCGGGTCCGACGGTCACCAGGCGCGCATCGGTCAGCGCGCCGAGCACCGGCTGCACCCCGGCGATCGCCTCGATCTCCACCAGCGGTGCCCGGCGCCGCTCCGGGGCTCCGTCGTCGACGTCGGCCAGGCGCAGCAACACCTCACGGGCCACCCGCTGCTCGGCCTCGGGCAACCGCATGTAGGCGGCCTCGGCAATCCGCGCGACCCCGCTGCGTACCCCACCCGTCGCCCGGTAGTCCTGAAGGCGGAGCACGTGTCCGTCGCGCGCCCGCCAGAGCTCGAGCAGCGTGGTCGACAGCAGCGGCAGCGCCCCCGGCTCGTCTCCGACCTCGGCGACAAGCACGTCGACCAGGCGGTCCTCGACCTCGAGCCCCGCGCGGGCGGCCGGCCGCTCGATCGCTTCCCTTAGCTCGGCCGGGTCCATCGGGCCGACCAGGGCGTGGCTGCGGCTGAGCAGCTCCGCGAAGCCCGGGTAGGCGCTGAGCCGCCCGTAGAAATCGGCCCGCAATGTGCACAGCACCAGGACCCGCCGCTGGTCCTCGCCCGCCGCCGCCACCAGCCGCGCCAGGAACTCGCGCCGTTCAGGCTCCTGCTGGCATGCGGTGAACAACTCCTCGAGCTGGTCGATCGCGACCACGATCCGCTCCTGGACGCCCAGGTTCGCGAGCACCTTGTCGACCGGTCCGCCGAGGGCACGCTCGAGCTCGGCGCACGGGTGCTCACCCGGTCTGAGCATGACCTGCCGCCACCCAGCGCTGCCCGGCAGCGCCCCGGCGCGCAGGGCGGGCAGGACGCCGGCGCGCAGCAGCGAGGACTTCCCGATCCCGGACGGGCCGAGGATCCCGACGAGCGGCCACTCGGCGAGTCGGGCGATCAGCTCCGAGACGACCCGCTCGCGCCCGCAGAAGAAGTCGGCGTCCGAGCCCTCGAACGCCGCCAGCCCCTTGAACGGGCATACGACGGCGCCGGGGGGCGGCGACCCGGAGCGCTCCGCCTCGAGGCCGGCGTCGTGGCGCAGGATCATCTGCTCGAGCTCGCGCAGCTCGGCGCCCGGCGTCAGCCCGAGTTCCTCGCGCAGCAGCGCGCAGGCCTCCCGGTAGGCGGCCAGCGCTTCGGCCTGGCGGCCCGAGCGATACAGCGCCAGCATCAGCTGAGCGCGCAACCGCTCCTGGAGCGGCGCCTGCTGAATCAGGCTCTCGAGCGGGGCAACCACCTCCGCCGCGCGCCCGAGGGCGAGCTCGGCATCGACTCGCTCCATCTCGGCCAGCAGGCGAAGCTCCTCCAGACGTCGTACCTCGGGCTGCACGTCCTCCACGGCGCCCAGGTCCGCGAGCGGAGGACCCCGCCACAGGGCCAGGCCCTCGCGTAGCCGTTCCGAGGCGCCGGCGTGATCGCCACTGGCGAGCAGGCTGCGTCCGTCGTCGAGCAACCGCTCGAACGTCGCGGCGTCGAGCTGCTCGGCTTCGAGCTCGAGCACATATCCGCCCTTGCGCGTGCGCAGCAGCTCGGCCCGCTCGTCGCGCAGCGTCCGGCGAAGCCGCGATACGGCTACGTGGACCGCGTTGACCGAGCTGGCCGACCGCGACCCATCGAACAGCTGCTCGATCAGCCGCTCGGTGCTCACCAGCTCGTTCGCGTGCACGAGCAGGACGGCCAGCAGGGTCCGCTGCCGGGCTCCGCCCAGCGAGAGCGCCTCCCCGTCAAGGGACGCGGACAACGGACCGAGGATGCCGAACCGCACTGCTGCGGTTGCCTGCGCGCGCATCGCGGCGATTATCTGACAACCGCGCCGGAGGCGCAATGGCCGGCTGACGGAGGCTGTCAGCGGCCTGTCAGCGCCTGGTAACCGTCGGCTCGGATACTCGGCGGCACGCCCGGGCGTGCCTGCGCCGTCCGGGCGACTGGGATGAGGTGTTTCGTAGAAGGAGGCTTTGAGGTGCGACGAGTCGCTCTGCTGGGTGCCGCGCTGTTATCGCTGTTCGCCGCCGCGTGCGGGTCGAGCTCGAGTTCGAGCTCGAACGGGGGGTCGAGTCCGGCCCCGGCCACCTCGAGTGCGCCGACGGCCGGCGCGGGGCTGACCTCGCCGACCACGCCGCCCGGGGCAAAGCAGCCGGGCGGGACCGTCTACTACACCGAGGGTCCCAGCGCGCCACCGAACTACATCTTCCCGATGACCGCCGCGCAGGTGTGCGGCACCAACAACATCTCACAGCTGCAGACGATGATGTTCCGGCCGCTGTACTGGTACGGCAACGACTACAGCCCGACGATGGACCCCGACTACTCACTGGCTGAGCAGCCCTCGTTCTCGAACGGCGACAAGACGGTCACGATCAAGCTCAAGCCGTGGAAGTGGTCCGACGGCGAGTCGGTGACCTCGCGCCAGATTGCCTTCTGGATGAACCTCTACAAGGCTGATCCGGCCAAGAACTACTGCGGCTACGTGCCGGGCTTCTTCCCCGACAACGTGACGAGCGTGTCGACCCCGGACGCGCAGACCGTGGTCTTTCAGCTGAACAAGGCCTACAACCCCGAGTGGTTCACCTACAACGAGCTCTCGCAGATCTATCCGCTGCCGCTGGCCTGGGATCGGACCTCGCTCTCACAGCCCGCCCCCAAGTCCGACAGCGGCCACCTGCCCGACTCGACCAAGGCCGGCGCGGAGAGCGTCTACAAGTTCCTCGATACGCAGTCCAAGTCGCTGGGCACGTGGGCCTCCTCACCGCTGTGGAGCGTGGTGGACGGCCCGTTCAGGCTCAAGAGCTTTACGAGTAACGGGCAGGTAACCCTGGTTCCGAATCCGGACTACTCCGGATCGCCCAAGCCGACCATCTCGAGCCTGGTCGAGCAGCCGTTCACCAGCGACACGGCGATCTTCAACGAGATCCGCTCGGCCGGTCCGTCCGGCGTCACCGTCGGCAACCTGCCATCGCAGTACGCCCCGCAGATCGACCAGGTCAAGGCCGAGGGGTACGACTACAACCGGGCGGCGAGCTACTCGATCAACTACTTCCCGTTCAACCTGAACAACCCCAAGGTCGGCCCGATCTTCCGACAGTTGTACTTCCGTCAGGCCTTCCAGCACCTGATCGATCAGCCCGGCTGGATCAACGCGTTCCTGCACAACACCGCGGTTCCGACCTACGGGCCGATCCCAGTGTCGCCGCCGAGCCCGCTGCTCAGCGTCGACGTGGCGAACAACCCGTTCCCGTTCTCGACCAGCGCGGCCGCCCAGCTGCTCTCGAGCCACGGTTGGAAGGTGGTACCGGGCGGAACGACCACCTGCCAGAAGCCGGGAACCGCGGCCAATGAGTGCGGCGCTGGCATCACGGCCGGTGAAGGCATCTCGTTCAACCTCGACTACCAGTCCGGCGTGACCACGCTGGCCAGCGAGATGAACGACCTGGCCGCTCAGGCCAAGCGGGTCGGGATCAACCTCCAGCTGACCAGCCACCCGTTCGACACGGTGATCCAGACCGCGGTGGCCTGCAAGCCGACCGATGCCGACTGCGGCTGGACGGCCGAGAACTGGGGCGCCGGCTGGATCTACGCCCCGGACTTCCTGCCCACCGGCGAGTCGCTGTTCGCGCCGGGTGCAGTGGCCAACTACGGGAGCTTCAACGACCCGCAGGGCACCGCGGTGATCAACCAGACGATCAGCGGAGCGGCCGACCAGGAGAAGCAGGCGCTGGCCAACTACGACCAGTACATGCAGCAGCACCTGCCGGTCGTGTTCGGCCCCACCTCGATCGGCTCCTATCAGGGTGACGCCGGGACGATGATCGCCAAGAACCTGGGTGGCTATGCGGCCAACGCGTACGGATACATGACCCCGGAGGCCTGGTACTTCACCAAGTAACCACGCTCAACAGACTAAGAGCTTGCGAGTGAGGCCCCGGTGACCGGTTACATCATCCGGCGATTGGGAGAGGCGATCATCGTGACCATAGGGGTCACCGTGATCACGTTCATCATGCTCCACCTCCTGCCCGGGAGCCTGGCGCGTGACGTCCTCGGCCCCCGGGCCTCACCGCAGGCAATCGCGCAGTTCAATCACGACAACGGCCTGGACCGGCCGGTGTGGTACCAGTACTGGCTGTTCCTCGACAAGCTCCTGCACGGGAACCTGGGGTACTCCTTCCAGTTCAACCGGACGGTGGACTCGTTGTTGGCCACCGAGCTACCCCGGGATCTCCTGCTCGGCGGTCTGGCGCTGATCCTGTCGGTGCTGATCGCGATTCCGGTCGGGATTGCCCAGGCGGTGCGGCGCAACCGGATGGTCGACCACGTGGGCACCGGGGTGAGCTTCCTGCTCTACTCGATGCCCCAGTACGCGATCGCGCTGCTGCTGATCCAGTTCCTCTCGATCAGCTTCCACGTGTTCCCGGCTGAGGCGCCGCAATCGACCTCGGCGTGGGGCATGCTGTCCCACCCTGCGGGACTGGTCCTCCCGGTGGCCAGCCTGACCCTGGTCACCTTCGCGCAGTTCAGCCGATACATGCGCTCCTCGGCGATCGACACCCTGGCCCAGGACTACATGCGCACGGCTCGGGCCAAGGGGTTACCTGAGCGCCTGGTGCTCTCGCGCCACCTGCTGCGCAACTCGCTGATAGCGGTGGTCACCCTGGTCGGTCTGAGCATCCCCGTCGTGATCACCGGGACGCTGATCATCGAGCAGGTGTTCAACTTCCCGGGGGCCGGCCTCGAGTACTTCAACGCGGCCCTGCGCAACGACTACGAGGTGATGCTCGGGATCACCGTGCTGGTCGGTCTGGTGACCGTGGTCGGCAACCTGGTGGCCGACATCGGCTACGCGATCCTCGACCCTCGGATCAGGTACTGATCAGTGTCAGCGACCACGCCCGCCGAGGTTCAGGTCGAGGTCTCGCCCGAGGGCGGCCAGGTCGTCTCGGCGGGCAGCCCGTGGAAGCTGATCGCGCGCACGTTCGCCCAGAATCGGCTGGCGATCGTCGGCGTGGTGGTGGTCGTGCTGGTCATCCTGTTCAGCTTCGTCGGCCCGCTCGTCTACCACACCGATCAGTTCAATCCGGACCTGCTGCACGTCAACCTGGCTCCGGGCGGCAGCCATCCGCTGGGAACCGATCAGAGCGGGTTCGACATCCTCGGCCGGCTGATGGAGGGCGGTAAGAGCTCGATCGAGGTCGGGCTGGCCGTCGGGATCATCGCCACCGTGTTCGGCCTCGTCTACGGAGCGGTGTCGGGCTTCTTCGGCGGGGCCGTGGACGCAGTGATGATGCGGCTGGTCGACGTCGGGCTGGCCGTTCCCGTGGTGTTCCTGTTCATCTTCATGGCCCAGGTGTACAAGCCGACGCTGACCCTGCTGATCATCCTACTGTCGATCGTCACCTGGTTGATCCCGGCTCGCTTGGTGCGCGGTGAGACCCTGAGCCTGCGGACCCGCGAGTACGTGCAAGCGGTCGAGGTGATGGGCGGACGGTCGTGGCGCATCATCGTCCGTCACATCATCCCCAACACGATTGGCACGATCGTGGTGACGGTGACCTTCCAGATCGCCAACGCGATCCTGATCCTGGCCGTGCTCCAGTACCTCGGCTTTGGCCTGCCCGCCACCCAGCCGACCTGGGGGTCGATGCTGTCCGACGGCATCACCTACCTACAGGCCGGCTACTGGTGGCAGGTCTACCCCGCGCTGGCGATGATCGTCGTCACGGTCGTCGCGTTCAACTTCATCGGCGACGCGCTCCAGGACGCGTTCGACGTGCGGTTGCAGGAGCGCTGAGGGCGTCATGGCGCGGCTGCTCGAGGTGCAGGACCTGCGGACGCGGATCAAGTTGCGCAGCGGGACGGTGCACGCGGTCGACGGTCTTTCGTTTGACGTCGAGGCGGGCGAGACCATCGGGATCGTCGGCGAGTCCGGGTGCGGCAAGACGATGGCGGCCATGTCGATCATGCGCCTGCTGCCGCGGGGTGCCTTCATCGCCGGCGGCGCGATTCGCTTCGACGACCGGGACCTGGTGGGTTTATCCGACGAGGCGATCCGGCATGTGCGCGGCAACGAGATCGGGATGGTCTTCCAGGACCCGATGACCTCGCTCAACCCGACCATGACGATCGGCCGTCAGATCGCCGAGGCGGTGGCGATCCACCGCGATGTGTCGAAGGCGCAGGCTCTCCAGCGAGCCGTCGAGGTACTCGAGATGGTCGGCCTGCCCCGGCCGGCCGAACGCGTGCGCGACTACCCCCACCAGCTCTCGGGCGGCCTGCGCCAGCGCGTGATGATCGCGATGGCCCTGGCCTGCGGTCCAAAGCTCCTGATCGCCGATGAGCCGACCACCGCGCTCGACGTGACCATCCAGGCCCAGATCCTCCGCCTGCTCGATGAGATCAAGCGTGAGCTCGGCATGGGGATCATCCTGATCACCCATGACATGGGCGTGATCGCCGGCCGGAGCGACCGCGTCGTGGTCATGTACGCCGGCCGCAAGGTCGAGACCGCCTCGACCGGCGAGCTGTTCGCGGGTGTCCGCCATCCCTACACCGAGGCGCTGCTCGCCTCGATCCCCAAGCTCGACCAGGACAAGAGCCAGGACCTGTACTCGATTCCGGGGCTGCCGCCCGATCTGCGCTTCCCGCCGCGTGCGTGCCGCTTTGCGCCCCGCTGCGCGTTCGCCACCGAGCGGTGCCGAAACGAGGACCCCCCGCTGGGCGGCGAGGACCCCGCCCATCCGTACGCCTGCTTCCACCCCCGTCATTCCTCGGCGGTGGATGACTCGGGCCTGGGGGCGTCGCTGATCGCGGTGGCCGAGAAGAACGCCGCGCTGCGCGACGCATACGGCAAGGAGATCGAGCTGCTGGTGAGCAGCGCCGGGTCCTCCGACGTGGTTCACGTCAATGGTTCTGGCGCGTCCGGGGCGATACTCGAGTTCCAGGACGTGTTCAAGGAGTTCTCGGTCACCGCCGGCGCGATCCTGCGCCGGCGAATCGGGACGCTGCACGCGGTCAGCGGGGTCGGACTGACCGTCCGGCGCGGCGAGACGTTCGGCCTGGTCGGCGAGTCGGGATGCGGCAAGACCACGCTCGGCCGTCTCGGCGTCGCGCTGGATTCCCCGACCCAGGGTCGCGTCCTGTTCAACGGTGTCGACCTCGCGGCGGCCAAGGGCGGCGCGCTGCGGTCTCTGCGCCAGGACCTGCAGTTCATGTTCCAGGACCCGTACGCCTCGCTCGATCCCCGGATGCGGGTCAAGGAGATCATCTCCGAGCCGCTCGACATCGCCCGCCGCGGCTCGCCGGCCGAGCGCGTTAAGACCGTGCGCCGCCTGCTCGACGAGGTGGGGCTGGCCCACGACGCGATGGATCGCTATCCGCACGAGTTCTCGGGCGGGCAGCGGCAGCGGCTCGGGCTGGCGCGGGCTCTCGCGTTGAACCCGTCGGTGATTGTGGCCGACGAGCCGGTGTCCGCGCTGGACGTCTCGATCCAGTCCCAGATCTTGAACCTGATGAAGCGAGTCCAGACCAGCCACGGACTCACCTACATCGTGATCTCCCACGATCTCTCGGTCGTCCGTTACCTGGCCGACCGGATCGGGGTCATGTACCTCGGCAAGCTCGTCGAGGTCGGCCCCGGCAACGACATCTACGACCGGCCCGCCCATCCGTACACGGCCGGTCTGCTGGAGGCGATCCCCGTGCCCAACCCAGAGATAGCCGGCGAGCGGGCCGACAAGGTGGCCGTCCGCGGTGAGCTCCCGTCGCCACTTGACCCACCCTCGGGCTGCCGATTCCGCACCCGCTGCCCCCGAGCCCAGGATCTGTGCGCCCGCGAGACCCCGCAGCTTCGGTCCTTCGGCCCCGAGCACGTCGCCGCCTGCCACTTCCCGCTCCAGCCTCCCGTGCCGGACATAACCCGCAGCGAGCGAGTCCCCCCCGCGCCCGCAGCGTAACGAGCGGCGAGCGGCCGGCCTTCCCTTCCGCCGGCCGCTCGCCGCGGCCATCGTCCCCGGCCCAGCGCGGATAACACGTCACGCCACCGGCACACGCGGGGGGGTGACGAATTGGCCGTCTCCCAGGCGGCTAGCGCGTCACGCCCCGCGAGAACCGAATCGAGTGTCGTGTTATCCGCGCCGCGTCGGCGAGAAGGCCTCACGAGAGGCCGAGCGCGGCATCGGCCGTCGCCTGGTCGACGCCGGTCACCTCGATGACCTTTTCGCGCGAACGCTCGCCGCGAAACACCGTGACCTGACCGGGGGCGACCCCGAGCCGGTCCGCCAGCAGGCGGCACACGGCACGGTTCGCCCGTCCCTCGAGCGCGGGAGCGCTGACCCGCACGATCAGCAGCCCGTCCCGCACGACCGCGATCTCGTCGCGGCGGGCTCGCGCCAGGACGCGGACGTCGATCCGCGCCATGTCACTACTCGAGGTGGCGGAGCAGGAACTCGAGCGTGGCGCGGTTGAAGGTTTCGGCGTCCTCGTGCAGGCCGGCGTGCGAGAGGTGATCGAACACGATCAGCTCGCTCCCGGCGATCGGACCGGTCAGCCGGGGGGCGAACCGCGTCGAGCAGACCGCATCGTGGGCGCCGAAGGTGACCAGCGTCGGGGCCCGGACCTGAGCCAGCACCCCGCTCGCGTCGTGCGCGAGCACCGCCTCGGTTTGGGCCAGGAACGCATCGAGAGGCTGGGCCGGGCGCCCGCGCACGAAGTCGTCGAGCGCCTGGACGAATTCCGGCCGCTCGATGTACATCTCGGGCGTGAAGCAGAACGGGAAGATGCCCTCGATGACCGCGTCGGCCACCGTCGGCAGCGCGCCGGCCAGCGTGCGCCACATCTCGACGACGGTCTTCAGATAGTTGTCGGAGCGATCCCATGCGCTGTGCAGCGACAGCGAGCGCACCCGCTCTGGATGCCGCGCGGCCAGATGCATGCCCACCGTCGCCCCGAGCGACACCCCGGCCACGTGCGCGTGCTCGACCCCGATCGCGCCGAGGAAGCCGGCCAGCTGGTCGGCGTAGGCGTCGGTGGCGTAGGGGCCGGCCGGCTTGTCACTCTCCCCGGAGCCGGGCAGATCCACCGCTATGCAGCTGAAGTGCTCGGTGTAGGCCGGCAGCTGGAACGCGTAGCACGCGTGGTCGGCGCTCAGATATGGGATCAGGAGGAGCGGCTCTCCCTCGCCCTGTACGTCGTAGTTGATCGTTAGACCGTCGACCTCAGCCTGCGGCACCGGCCGATCCTATGCCTCACGCGGGCGCGAGTGGCAAAACTCCCGCCTCGAGGTCGAGCAGCGCCCGCTTGCGGGGCAGGCCGCCGCCGTAGCCGGTGAGCGACCCATCGGAGCCGATCACGCGGTGGCAGGGAATGACGATCGGGATCGGCGTGGCGCCGACCGCCGACCCGACCGCGCGCGGCTGCGCGTCGAGCTCCCGGGCCAGTGCCCCATATGTCGTGGTCGTCCCGTACTCGATGGTTCGCAGCGCATCCCACACGCTGCGCTGAAACACCGTGCCGTCGTAGTCGAGCGTCAACTCGAACTGCGTGCGTTCGCCTCGGAAGTACTGCTCGAGCTGCTCGCTGACGGCGGCGAGCGCGTCGGGGTCGTAGTCGGCGCTCTCGAGCGCCGGGGCGGTACCAGGGAAATACAGGTGACGCAGTGACCCGTCGGCGTCGGCAATGAGCGTCAGCTGCCCCAGCGGGCTATCGAAGATCGTGAACGGCATGATCGAATTCAACCTCCTCAGGTGGCGTCGTGGAAGATCACCCCGAGCGCGACGCGCTGGCCGGCGGTGACCGTGCTCACGCCGTGACGCAGCGCGACCCGGTGATAGCCGGACTTGCCGGCGTTCGGGCGCTCGCGGGTGGGGAAGATCACGAACGCGCCGCGCGGGGGGCGCATCACGTGGGCGCGGCTCTGGGCGCGCGGGCGCTGCTCGAGCAGCACGAACTCGCCGCCGGCGTAGTCGAGCTCCGGATCGGAGAGCACGGTCAGCACCTGGAACGGGAAGTACACCTCGCCGTAGAGATCCTGGTGAAGCGCGTTCCAGTCGCCGGCCCGGTAACGCAGCAGCAGCGGCGTCGGACGTTCC
>DATIEI010000242.1:0-5510 GCA_035455845.1 Solirubrobacteraceae bacterium | reverse complement strand
CTCGATCGACGCTCTGGACGCCGCGGCCGGGCGGCTCGAGCTGGCCGGCGGCCCGGCGCCCGTGCGCCTGTCGGTCGGGGTCGAAGGCTGGCTCGACGCGCTGGCGCACGAAGGCCGAGGCCATGTTGGTGCTGGCGGACCGGTGCAGCTGGGCCAGGGTGGCGTCTGGCGCCTCAGCGTGCCGATGCGGATCGCCGCCTCGCCGAACGAGATCGCCGGCTCGTTGTGGCTGGTGCGCGCCGGTCGGGCGTTCGAGGAGGACGAGATCGCGCTCATGTCCGAGCTGGTCTCCAAGGCCGAGATTGCGGCGGCCGAGATCGTCGCCCACCACGCGATTCGCGAACAGGCCATGACGGACCCGCTGACCGGTCTGGGCAACCGTCGCCAGCTCACCGCCGACTTGCGCGCAGCCTTCGAGGAGAGGACGGAGAGCGCCGGTGCTTCCCTGCTCCTGTTGTTCGACCTCGATGGGTTCAAGACCTACAACGACACGTTCGGTCACCTGGCCGGTGACGAGCTGCTGGCTCGCCTGGGGGAAAGGCTGCGACGTGCTGTGGAGGGCGTGGGCCGGGCCTACCGGTTGGGCGGCGATGAGTTCTGCGCGCACCTTCACCTGGCCGGCGCCGATCCGGCTGAGCTGATCTCGTCCGCCGCTGCCGCGCTGAGTGAGAGCGGCCCTGAGTTCACGATCCGTGCATCGCTGGGCGTCGTCGTTCTGCCCCAGGAGGCCGAGGACACATCGGACGCCCTGCGCCTCGCCGACGAGCGGATGTATGCCAACAAGCGGCACCGGGCCACCGGGGCGGGCGTCCAGGCCAGTGAGGTCCTGCTGCGCACGATGCGTGCCAAGCAGCCCGAGCTCGATCAGCGCGCAGGCCACGCTGCGCGACTCGCCGCCCGGGTCGCGCGCCGGCTCGCGGTCGGCGGCGAGCCCGTCGATGAGGTGTTCCGGGCCGCCCAGCTCCACGACATCGGCAAGGTGGGCATCCCTGACGCGATCCTCTCCAAGCGAAGCGAGCTGACCGACGGAGAGTGGGAGTTCGTCCGCAACCACCCGATCCTCGGCGAGCGCATCCTCCAGGGCGCGCCGGCGCTGCGACCGATCGCGCGCCTCGTCCGTGCCAGCCACGAACGCTGGGACGGGACCGGATACCCGGATCGGCTACGCGGCGAGGAGATCCCGCTGGGCGCCAGGATCGTCAGCGTCTGCGACGCCTACGAGGCGATGATCACCGAGCGCGGCTACCGGGCCGCTATGTCGCACGAGGGCGCCTGCCAGGAGTTGCGCCGGTGCGCCGGAGCGCAGTTCGACCCGACCGTGGTCGAGGCCTTTCTGGCCGTGATCGAGGACGGGGAAGACGAGGAAGCGCGCGACGCCGCTAACACGGCCGCCGCACACGTCCGGACGCTGCTCGAGCAGCGCCTCTAGGTAGCAGCGGCAGGCGCCGCGCGAGAGCGAACGTCCATTCACCTCGGGAGTGACGGTGAGTGGCGGTCTGGTCGGGCGCGAGCGCTGCGGTTGTCCGCACCCTGACCAGAGCGGGGGCGACCGCCGTCACGGCGGGTACGCCGAGCGGGAGAGCGAATGTCCAGCACCGCCACCGCGCGCCGGAAATCTGACCAAAAGCAGTCTGGCCGTCATCCGCAGGGGGACGGCGGCGCTCGTCCCCTGCGCGGAGAGGAGAAGGCCCGCCTCGGTCTCCTGGCGCTTCCCACGTTCGCGCTGGCCCTGTCGATCACGATGGTCTCGACTTACCTCTCGACGGTCACGCGTCGCTACACACAACAGACCGCGGTGATCGGCATCATCATCGGAGGCGAGGGCGTGATGGCCCTCTGGATTCCGCTGATCTCGGGGGCCTGGTCAGACACGCTGCGCACGCGGATCGGGGGGAGGCTGCCGTTCGTGATCGCAGGAGCGATCCCAGCCGCGGTGGCGCTGGCGCTGATCGGCTTCGTCCACTCGCTGGGTCTGGTCGCCCTGGTCGCCGCCGTGTTCTTCGCCTGCTATTTCGTCGCCTACGAGCCCTACCGCGCGATGTATCCGGACCTGCTCGACGAGGAGAGCGTCGCCGGTCGTGCCCAGAGCACGCAGGCTCTGGCCCGCGGGCTGGGCACCGGCTTCGCCCTGCTCGGTGGCGGGCTATTGCTGAGCATCGCCCGCCCGCTCCCGTTCGCTCTGTCCGCACTGATCCTCCTCGCGGCGGTGGGGGCGTTCGTGGTCATGATCCTGCGGCGTGGGCTCGTCGAGCCGCCCCACGAAGGCGCGGAAGGTCCGAGGCGGGTGGCCCGGCGGTTGCCGGGCCTGCTGAGGGAGCACCCGGCCCTGCGGGCATATTTCGTCGCGAACGCGCTGTGGGAGATGGCCCTCGCCGGCCTCAAGGCATTCGTGGTCCTCTACCTGACGATCGGCTTGCACTACAAGCTCACGACGGCCTCGTTGCTGATCGGCGCGGTGGCGCTGGTCATCCTGATCGGGGCCGGGGTGACCGGCAAGGCTGGGGACAAATGGGGTCGCATCCGCGTCGTCAGGTTTGCCCTGTGGGGTTACGGGCTGGGCTTCTTGGTCCTGATCTTCACCACCAGCCGGCCGTTGCTGATCGCGGCGATGCCGTTCATCGCGATAGGAGGCGGGGCGGTGATGACCATGGCCTACGCGATCCTCATGCCGCTGATGCCCGAGGACGAGCATGGCGCCCTGACCGGCTTCTACAGCCTGTCGCGCGGCGTCGGCATCACGCTCGGGCCGATCCTTGCCGGCATCCTGATCGCGGTGACCGGCAGCAGCCTGTTCAAGGGCACGCAGGGCTTCCAGGCGATGTGGATCGTCTGTGCCGGGGCGGCCCTCACCAGCATCGTCTTCCTCCGCAAGCTCCAGCGAGCCGAGGACGATCGCCGCCGCCTCGAGGACAATTGACCGCGATACTTACCGCATGCAGATCGATGACGTGCGTCGTGTCGCGGTCGTGGGTGCCGGCACCATGGGCCAGCAGATCGCGTTCCAATGCGCGGGTCACGGCTACGACGTGGCGCTGTACGACGTCGACTCCGCGGCGCTCGAGGCGGCGAGCGCGCGCATCGAGGCCTATGCGGACGGGCTCGAGGCCGGCGGGGTCATCCCGTCCGAGGTTCGGGCCGCGGCGCGGGAGCGGATCATCCTCACCACGGAGGTATCGGCCGCCGCCGAGAACGCCGACCTGCTGAGCGAGGCGGTTCCCGAGGATCCCGATCTCAAGGGCCGGGTGCTCGCCGAGTGGGATGCCGCATGCCCGCCGCGGACGATCTTCATGACGAACACCTCGACGCTCGTGCCGTCGCAGTTCGCACAGGCCACGGGCCGTCCCGACCGGGTGCTCGCGCTTCACTTCCATCTGCCGGTCTGGGTCAACAACCTCGTCGACGTGATGCCGCACGCCGGCACGACGCCCCAGGCGACCGAGCTCGTCGTCGCCTTCGCGCGGCGAATCGGCCAGGTTGCGATCCGGCTGCGCCACGAGTACCACGGCTACGTGTTCAACTCGATGTACGCCGCGCTGAACCGTGCCGCGATCACGCTGGCTCAGCAGGAGGTGGCGTCGATCGAAGACATCGATCGCGCGTGGATGCATGTGACCAAGGCACCGGTTGGCCCGCTCGGCGCGCTGGACGCGGTCGGCCTGGATACCGTGTGGACGATCACCGACTACTGGGCCCGGCAGCTTGGCGACGAGCAGCTCCAGGCGAACGCGACCTTCCTCAAGGCGTACGTCGATCGCGGGGACCTCGGGGTCAAGAGCGGCCGCGGCTTCTACAGCTATCCAGACCCGGCCTACGCGCGGCCGGGCTTCATCCAGACGCCGGAGACCGACTAGGCTTGGCGGATGGAACCTGACCGAGCCCGGGAGCTACTCGCCCGCGAGCGCTCGCGCATCGAGCAGTCGCTGGCCGCGCTGGCGGGGCCGCTGGAAAGCTCCGATCAAATCGAGCCCGGCGACGAGGACTCCGAGGATCTCTACCAGGACGAGTTCGACGCCGGCCGCCGGGAGGATCTGCTCGAGGAACTGGCCGCCGTGGAACGCGCGGAAGCCCGGCTTGCAGACGGCACGTACGGACTTTCGATCGAGAGCGGCAAGCCGATTCCGGACGGGCGGCTCGAGGCGCGCCCGACCGCCGAGCGCACCGTCGAGGAGGAGGATCGTTTCCGGCGCGGGTGACCGTCGGTCGGGGCTTGGTTCCGCGGGTCTGTGCTGACCGCGGCGCGCTGCTCCCGATCGAGCGCCGACATTGGGAATCCTCGTGCCGGCTACACCGGCGTCGTTTCCACGGTTGGAGCCCGGGTAGGGGTACGAGGAATGTCCCGCTGGAGGAGGAGGTAGGAGAGATGGCCATAGACGTGACTGAGAAGGTGACCGAACACAAGACGGCTGCGGCGGCGACGGCCGCTACAGCTGCTGCGGCGGCGCTGGCGCCGCTGGCGGTCAAGGGAGTCAGCAAGCTCGCGCACTCGGTTTCGTCCAACGGGGTCGGTGACGCGGTCGGCGACGCGATCACGGCACCGAAGCGGGCTGTGCAGGGCGCGGGCGACAAGGTTTCGGGCGCCGTCAAGGGCAAGGTCGAGGAGAAGGTCAAGGGCGCGATCGACGATAAGGTCGGCCAGGCGGGCGGTCCCGCGGGCATCCTGAAGAAGGCGGTCAAGAACGCGTTGCCGTTCGGTGGCGGCGACGACGATGACGATGGCGACAGCGGCGTGAAAGGCATCGGTGGGGGCCGGCGCATGCCCGTGCAGCAAAGCATCGACGTCGCGGTCCCGATCCAGACCGCCTACAACCAGTGGACCCAGTACGAGGAGTGGCCGCAGTTCATGCACCGGGTGAAGCGGGTCTCCCAGGAGGATCCGGCGAAGGTGTCGTTCGCGACCAAGATCTGGGGCAAGACCAAGGAGTTCGAGGCGAAGATCGTTACTGCGCGCCCCGACGAGAAGATCAAGTGGGAAGTCACCCAGGGGATGACCCACACGGGATGGGTCACATTCCACGAGATCGCGCCCCAGCTCACGCGGATCGAGTTGTCGCTCGACCTGGAGCCTGGCGGGCTTCTCGAGAAGGCCGCACGTGGCATGCGCCACGTCAAGCGGGCGGCGCGCGGTGACCTCCATCGGTTCAAGGCCTACATCGAGGCACTCGAGGAGGAGACCGGTGCATGGCGCGGGACGATCGAGGATGGCAAGGTGAAGCGTGGCCGGCAGAGTCGCGGGCAATCGCAGAACGGGTCCTCGGGTCGGAGCCGATCCTCGTCGCGGTCGTCATCGGGCCGCGCGCGCACGCGCGGTCATTGATCGGTTCTACCGCTGAGCGCGTAGGTGCTCGACCAGGTCCTTCGGCTGGTCGGCCTGCTCCGGCGCGAGTTCCGCGGTGTCGATGCGGACCGGGCGGCTCAGGCCCGGGAACTCGGCGAATCCGCCGCCTCTGACTCGAAGTCGATGACCACGGCCGTCTGGGCCTCTGGTCGAAAGCGCGGTCGGGGGCGAGGCC
>DATIEI010000241.1:0-2964 GCA_035455845.1 Solirubrobacteraceae bacterium | reverse complement strand
CAGCGAGGGGCTCGCCCGTGGCCATCTCGGCGACCCCAACGCACTGGGAATTCTCAGCTCCGCTCTGCAGGCGGCGAGGGACGGCGGGTTCACGATCCGAACCGTGCGGGGCTACGTGAATCTCACCACGGTTGCCGTCGCCCAGCGTGAGCACGAACGCGTCGATCAGGTGGCGGACGAGGCGCTGGCGCTGCTCGCGGAGCAGGGCGTCTCGAGGATGCCGATCATGGCCATCCGGTTCTATCGAGCGCGCAGCTGGCTGGACCGCGGACGGTGGGACGAGGCACTCGCGATCGCCACGCGCCGCGAGCGGTGGTGGGAGGGCGAGTACCCCGTAGCCGGCGCGGTCGACGGTCTGATCAAGGCCCGCCGCGACGAGGCTGGCGCTGACGAGCTCCTCGAGCAGGCGTGGCACGAGATCGCCGACTTGGTGGCTGTCGAGAGCGCACGGCACGGCTTCATCCGGCTGGCCCGGATCGAGGCCGCGTGGCTGCGAGGTGACAGCGCGGGGGCCGTGGCCGAGCTGGAGGCGGCGCGGGAGTCCCCGGTGATGCGCTTTGCCCGCTCGGGTGCCGAGCTGGCGCTGTGGGGCTCGCGGCTGGGGGTGGAGCTGGAGGCTCCCCCCGGGGCAGCCGCGCCGGTCCGACACGAGCTCGAAGGAGACTGGCGACGGGCGATCACCGCGTGGTCAGAGCTCGAGGCCCCGTATGAAGCGGCGTTGGCTGCGCTGCCCGGCGACGACCGCGGCGCGCGTGACGCGATGGCCACGCTGCACAAGCTCGGGGCAAAGGCCGCGGCGCGCGCGTTCGCGCGCGAGCGCTCGGCGTGGGGGGCCCGAGCCGCCCGCGGTCCACGCCGGTCGACTCTCGCCCATCCGGCCGGCCTGACGCGGCGCGAGCAGGAGGTGCTCGAGGTGCTCGAGACGGGCGCGACGAATGCGCAGATCGCCCAGGCGCTCCACCTGTCCGAGCGGACCGTCGCCCACCACGTCTCGGCGATCCTCGGAAAGCTCGCGGCCGGTAACCGGCACGTGGCGGTCGAGCAGGCGCGCCAACGCGGGCTTCTCTCCCGACCCGCAAGATAGGCACGGCTGCGGCCAAATATGGGCCACATGACCGATCCGACGCTCCGGATGGACTGCCAGGCTGGCGGCAGTTCCAGTCAAGGAGGCAGTGATGAGCGATTACACGGTCAAATCGATAGACGAGCTCGAGTCGATCCATCACGGCGCGGTCAAGCTGGCCGGTGCCGAGCTCGGGATCCAGTCGTTCGGCATGCAGGTGCTCGACTTCCCCGCCGGGTTCTCCGACTACCCCGCGCACGATCACGCAGACGACGGCCAGGAGGAGGTCTACGTGCTGTTGCGCGGCTCGGCGGAGTTCCAGGTCGATGACGAACGGGTCGCCGTCGGCGCCGGGCAACTCGTGCGCATCGCCCCGGCGGCCACGCGCAAGGTTGTAGCCGGACCCGACGGAGCGCGAATTCTGGCCGTCGGCTGCGCCGGCGAGCGACCGTACGAGCGGCCCGAGCACTTCCGGCTCGAGGTACGGGCATGAGCACGGCGAGCGCCCTCAGCGACCCCCGGTTGGGCGCGGAACCCTGCGTCGTCACCGACAGCGAGGACCTGTGGTTCCTGGGGACACTCGCGCGGATGAAGCTGGAGGGGCCGCAGACCGGGGGGAGGTTCGCCCTCTGGGAGGGCGTCCTTCCCCACGCCGCCGCTCCGCCGCTGCACTCGCATCCCCAGGACGAGACGTTCTACGTCATCGAGGGCGAGGTGACGGCGTGGCTCGTCGAGCCAGAGCTCGCCGATGACCAGGCGAGTCCGCCCGAGTGGGTCAAGACGCGCGGGCGCCGGTGCGGACCCGGAGCGGTCGTGTTCGCTCCGGCCGGCGCGCCTCACACCTTCCGCGTCGAGTCCGACACCGCACGGATGCTGTTTCTCTCGACCCCAGGCGGGATCGAGGACTACATCCGGGCGCTCGGCGAGCCCGCCGGGTGGCCATGGCTCCAGCCGCCCGCGGACGGGCCGCGAGTGCCGGCCGAGCGGATCGCCGCCGTCGAGCGCGAGCTCGGCGTGATCCGCCACGGCCCGCCGCCGGCACGCAGCTGACCGGCAGGTGGTCGAGGCGTCCGGAGCCGCTGAACCGTTTTTGCGGCTGCGCGGGTCATACCTCGGATGCACGAGTCAACGACGCGCGTGCGTTTCACGCTTGACCATCGCTGGGCGCCCGGTCGGATGTCGGCATATCTCGACGGCGAGCTGCGTGAGCTGCGGCGTAGCCGGATGGAGCGACACCTCGGCGAGTGCGTCGAATGCCGCCGGGCGTTCGCGGGCTTGACCGCGGTGGTGGAAGCGCTGCGTCGACTTCCCGCCGCGCAAAGCGTCCGCGAGCCCGCGCAGATTGCCGACGCGGTTCGCGTCCGGCTCGGCGAGCAGCCGCCTGCGTGAGCTGAACCGTTTCGGCGCGGTGGCGGGTCAAAGGGGCAT
Source organism: Solirubrobacteraceae bacterium (assembly GCA_035455845.1). Taxonomy (GTDB): domain Bacteria; phylum Actinomycetota; class Thermoleophilia; order Solirubrobacterales; family Solirubrobacteraceae; genus Palsa-465. The sequence continues at coordinate 473 of DATIEI010000241.1, read as the reverse complement.
GAACGAAAGCACGAGAACTCAGAACCAGAGCGCCCAGCGCGCGGAGAAGACCGACCACGAGTGGCGAGAGCAACTCAGCCCCGACCAGTACGCCGTGCTGCGCGGCAAGGGAACCGAGCCGCCGTTCACCGGCAAGTACTGGCACGAGAAGCGCGACGGCATGTATCGATGCGCCGGATGCGGCGCCGAGCTGTTCTCGTCAGAGACCAAGTTCGACTCCGGGACGGGCTGGCCGAGCTTCACCGAGCCGGCCGACCGGGCCAACGTCGAGCTGCTTGACGATTTCAGTCACGGCCTGCATCGGATCGAGGTCAACTGTGCGAGCTGTGGCGGTCACCTCGGCCATGTGTTTCCGGATGGCCCGGGCCGCACGGGCGAGCGCTACTGCATCAACTCCTGCTCCCTTGAGCTAGCGGCCGCCCCGTAAATACGCTGACGACCATTAGCGGGTGGGGGCCAGCCCCCTCCCGGCC
>DATIEI010000240.1:0-3811 GCA_035455845.1 Solirubrobacteraceae bacterium | reverse complement strand
ATGCCGCCGCCGCCGTTGTCGCCACCCGGGCTCGAGCCGAGCGTGAATGAGTTGCCGTCGACCTTGGAGCTGCTGAGGGCCACCCCGCCACTTTCGCTGTGAACACCACCTCCGCCGTTGTCGCCGCCCGAGTCCGAGGTGATGTGAGCGGAGTTGGCGAGCACGGTGCTGGTGTCGAGCTCGACCGCGCCGCCGTTGGCGTAGATGCCGCCGCCCCCGCCGTTGCCTGAGCTCGACGCCTGATCCACGGTGTTGTGGCTCACGTCGCTGCCGCTGATTGTTATGGCCCCGCCATCGCTATAGATCCCGCCGCCTCCACTGGCGTTGCTGGCCGAGCCGGTCACGGTGACAGCGTTGCCATCGATGGTGCTGTCGGTCACGACGAGGTCGGCACCGTTGACGTAGACGCCACCCCCGCCACCGGCGCTTGTCGGGCCCAGCGTGACCTGATTGCCCGTGATCGTGTCGCCGGTCAGTGTCAACGAGCGAAGAGAACCGGCGGCGAGAATCCCGCCGCCGTTGGTCGTGGCCGACCCGTTCTTGATCGTGAGGCCCGAGATCGTCACGTCCTGGTTGGTGGCGCTCGGCGCGATGTCGAACACGGTGGTGCTGTGGTTGCCGTCGATCGCGATCGAGCCCGCGCCGGGCCCGGTGATCGTGACGCTCTGGGTGATCGAGAGCACGCCGCTGGTCAGCGTGATGGTTCCGGTCAGGCCAGGAGCGAAGTCGACCGTCGTCACCCCTGGAGTCGCGATCGCGGCGCGCAGGGAACCAGACCCGCTGTCGTTGGTGTTCGTCACGGTGACGTTGCTGGCCTGCGCCGCCGCGGGCGCTGCGGCCAGCACCGCGACGACCGCGATGACGACCCGACGAACCCGGTCCCAACTCACGATCTGCCCCCTATGAGGTTGTTTGGTGCGCCTAGCCCGTTACGGAGCTTACTTACCGGGGCGAGTCAGAGCAACCGATCGAGATGTGGTCGACGAGCCAGCGGCCGCCACTGCGGACGGTCGCCGCGGTGCCGGTGCACCGCTGGGTGCGGTCGGTCTGCACCGAGGTTGTCCTGAGCGCCACCGTGGCGCTGTTGGAGCTGCCCCCGCCGGTCGGCTGGGCGCTCTGGAACGTGATCAAGCGCACCGAGCTGAACAGATGCTGGAACGCCGCGTAGCCGCCGAGCTGGCTGCGGAGGCTCGGGCCGGCCAGCGCCCACGCCGCCGGGTAATCGTGGCGGGCGGCGGCCGTGTAGAACTGCTCGACTGCGTTGACCGGCGACGTGGATGAGGACGGGGGCGGCGCGGGGGTTGTCGCCGATGTGGTGGTGGGCTGTGCTGGGCTCGAGGCGGTGGTGGTGGCGGACTTCGCCGAGCCTGTCGCGGTGGTCCCAGCGCCCCGGTGCGCCGTCGTGCGCGTGCGCCTGCCGGACGCCTTCTGGGCTGTGCTGGTACCCGTCGCCTGCTTCGAACCCGAGCTGAGCGCGACGACGAGCACGCCGACGACGGCCAGCGCGGCAAGCGCGATAAGGACCGGAGCGAGGAGGGACCGCCGCCGTCTCGGCTGACCAGTGGTCGGAGGCAGCGCGCCCGCCACCGCGCGGGTCGGTTGCTCGGGCTCGAGCGCCGCCTCGAGCCGCCGCACGAGCTCGCCGGCCGATGCAGGCCGCTCGCTCGGGTCCGCTGACATGCCCCGCTGAAGCACCGCGGCCGCAGCCGGCGGCGCGCCCGGCCACGCCTGACGCAGGTCCGGCGGCGGTTGGGTCGCGATCGCGTGAGCCAGGGCGAGCGGATTTGACTCGGGTCGCGCCCGCTCGCCCGTGAGCATCTCGTAGGCGAGCGCCGCGAGCACGTAGATGTCCATGGCCGGGCTCGAGTTCGCGCCCTCGAGTTGCTCGGGCGCCATGTAGTTGAAGCTGCCGACGACCGCGCCCGACTCGGTGATGCGCGTGCGATCGGCCACGGCGGCGACGCCGAGATCGGCCAGCTTGACGGTCCCGTCACGGCCGAGGAGCACGTTGGCCGGCTTGACGTCGCGGTGAACGATGCCCTGCTGGTGGATGCCGTCCAGCGCGGCGCCCACGCCGCGCAGGATGCGGATCGCCTCGTCGGGCGGCAACGCCCCCCGGGTCCGGATCGCGTCGGCCAACGTCTCGCCCTCGACGTACTCCATGACGATGACCAGGTCGCCGTCCTCCTGGAGTTGCGCGTCATAGACGAACACCAGGTTGGGATGGTTGAGCGACGCGCCGACCATGGCTTCGCGCTTGAGGCGGAGCATTCCGCGGTCATCGCCGGCGCTGTGCACCCGCTTGAGGGCGACGGGACGTCCGAGCACGGTGTCCTCGGCCAGTGAGACGGTGGCCATGCCCCCGACCCCGAGCCGCTTGATGTGGCGGTATCGGGTGGCCTGTTCGGCGTTCGGCATCCTCCGGGCTTACCCACGCGGGCCCGGATCGACTCGCTGGCGTGGCGGCGCGGGCCGACGGCGGGGACGTCTTGGATGCCGGGGCGCATGCCGGAAGCGGTGATCGTCGACGCCATCCGTACCCCGATCGGGCGAGCCGGCAAGGTGGCCGAGCGCTGCCACGTAACGCGCGAGCAGCAGGACGAGTGGGCGGTTATCTCACAGAGCCGCGCCCGCCGGACTGCGAGAGCCAGCCGCTCTCGGCCAGCGCCACGCCCAGTGGCGCCGGCTTGCCGACATAGAAGCCCTGGGCGTAGTCGACGCGGTGCTTGTGCAGCAGCCCGATCGTCTCCTCGTCCGCCACCGACTCGGCGACGGTCTTGATCCCGAGCGCCTGGGAGACGCCGACGATCGCCTTGACCATGTGCTCATCGACTTCGCTACGGGGGAGGTTCTGGATGAACTCGCCGTCGAGCTTGACGTAGCTGACCGGCAGGTGCTTGAGGTAGTAGAACGAGCCGAACCCGGTGCCGAAGTCGTCCAGGGCAAGGCTGCAGCCGAGGCTGGTCAGGCCCTGGGCGAACTCGGTGGCCTCGGGCATGTTGGCGATGGCCGCGGTCTCGGTCACCTCGAAGATCAGCTTGGACGGATCGATCGCGGTGCGCTCGAGCTCCTGCTCGATCATCTCCAGCAGGAGCGGGTCGCCGACGATCGACTCGCCGCTCAGGTTGATGCCGACGCGGGGTCCGCTCCCGTTGGTCTCGGCCATCAGCTGGATCGCGCGCTGGACCACCCAGCGGTCGATCGCGTGGATCAGGCCGAAGCGCTCGGCCGCGGGAAGGAAGGCCCCGGGCGCGATCAGCTTGCCGCGGTCGCCCTTCATCCGCAGCAGCAGCTCGCCGTGCTTGATCTGACCGCTGGCCAGCTCGAGGATCGGCTGGAGGTGGAGGACGAACCGGTCGTGGTTGAGCGCGTCCTGGATGCGCTGCGACCAGGTCAGCTTGGCCATCGCGCGCGCCTTGCGCGCCTCGCTCGGCGTGTACACCACGACGCGGTCCCGGCCCGAGGTCTTGGCCGCGTACATGGCCAGGTCGGCGTTGACCATGACCTCGCCGGCGGTGGCGTCGTCTGACTCAAACGTGGCGACGCCGATGCTGCCGGTCACCCGGAACGGCTTGCCGCCGTAGGCGGCCGGCGAGCTGCGGATCTCCGCCAGCAGATGCTCGGCCGCGGTACGGGCCTCGCGTTCGCCCACCGCCGAGAGCAGCACCGCGAACTCGTCGCCGCCCAGGCGCGCCACCACGTCGCTGGCGCGCGAGCGTTCGGTCAGCACGCGCGCCACGTGAGTGAGCACCGCATCGCCGGCCGCGTGGCCGGCCGAGTCGTTGATGCCCTTGAAGTTGTCGACGTCGAT
>DATIEI010000239.1:0-2665 GCA_035455845.1 Solirubrobacteraceae bacterium | reverse complement strand
AGGTCGCCCGGCGCGTGCGGTCCGGCTAGTTCCAAGGGGGTTTACACATGAGCACGATCACCGAGCTGAATCCGCGTCTGCTGGCGCTCACAGAGGCGGGGGTGAGCGGGTGGCTCGATCAGATCCGTCGCTCGATGGTGGAGGGGGGCGAGCTCGCCCGGATGGTCGCCGTGGAGTCGCTGCGCGGGGTGACCTCGAATCCAGCCATCTTCGAAAAGGCGATCCTCGGCTCGAGCGACTACGACGAGGACCTGCGGACGCTGGCTCGAGATGACCTCGACTCGACCGCGATCTACGAGCACATCGCGATTCGCGACGTGCAGCTCGCGGCCGACGTGATGGCCGAGGTACACCGCAGCTCGAACGGCCGGGACGGGTTCGTCTCGCTGGAGGTGGCTCCGGAGCTGGCCCACGACACCGAGGGCACGATCGAGCAGGTGCGCTCGTTCTGGCAGCGAGTCGACCGACCCAACGTGATGATCAAGATCCCGGGGACGCCGGCGGGGGTGCCGGCGGTCGAGCAGGCGCTGTACGAGGGGATCAACGTCAATGTCACGCTGCTGTTCTCGGTCGGGGCGTACGAGAAGGTGGCCGAGGCCTATCTGCGTGCCCTCGAGCGCCGCCACAGCGAGGGGCTGACCCTCGACGTGCACTCGGTGGCGAGCTTCTTCGTCTCGCGGGTCGACACGCTGATCGATCGGCGGCTGGATCAGCTCGGGCGGGCCGAGCTGGCCGGCAAGGCGGCACTGGCCAACGCGCGTGCGGCGTACCGGCGCTTCCAGGAGCTCTTCTCGGGGCTGCGCTGGGAGGGGCTACGCGATGCGGGCGCCGTTCCGCAGCGACCGCTGTGGGCTTCGACCGGCGTGAAGAACCCCCACTATCCGGACACGATGTACGTCGACGGGCTGGTCGGCGCGCACACGGTCAACACGATGCCGCTGGCCACGCTGCTTGCGTTCGCGGACCACGGCAACGTGAGTGGTCCGACCGCAGAGCATGATCCTTCCGAGGACCTCTCTGCGCTGGCCGGAGCCGGTATCGACTTGGATGAGGTCACCGAGGAGCTGCTGGTGGACGGCGTCAAGCAGTTCGAGGAGGCCATGACCCGGCTGATCGCGGGCATCGAGGAGCGCCGGTCGGCTGTGGTGACGGGCCAACCGAACCGGATCCACGCCCGGCTCCCGCTGCTGTTGACAGCGCCGGTCGGCGAGCGGGTCCGACGGGCCGTGGCCGACAACGTGGCCCAGCGGGTGTGGCGGAAGGATGTGACGCTGTGGGGCGAGCCGGCCACGCCGGAGATCGAGGACCGGTTGGGCTGGCTGACCGTGTCCGAGCCGATGCTCGAGCACGCGGCGGACCTGCACGCGTTCGCGTCCGAGTGCGTCGATGCGGGCTTCACCGACGCGGTCTTGCTCGGGATGGGCGGATCGTCGCTGGGGCCCGAGGTGATCCGGCGGTCGTTCGGCGATATCCCGGGTGCGCTTCGGCTACAGGTGTTGGACTCGACCCATCCGGATGAGGTGCTGCGCGTGGAGGGGTCCGTCGATCTCGAGAAGACGCTGTTCGTGGTCTCGTCGAAATCGGGATCGACAATCGAGACGTTGTCGCACTACCGGTATTTCGCGGCGATGGCCCGGCCCGATCAGTTCGTGGTGGTCACCGACCCAGGGAGCCCGCTGGCGCGGCTGGCCTCCGACGATGGGCTACGGCGTTGCTTCCTGAACCCGGCCGACATCGGCGGGCGCTACTCGGTGCTGTCGTACTTCGGGCTGATCCCGGCCGCGCTGATGGGAGTGAACATCGAGGCGCTGCTTCACCGCTGCCAGGTGGCCGAGCAGATGTGCGCGCACTACGACTCGAGCGAGTCCAACTCCGGGCTGTGGTTCGGCGCGACGATCGGCGAGCTGGCGCGTCAGGGGCGGGACAAGCTGACCTTCGTGGTCTCCCCGCCGATCGAGAGCTTCGGTCTGTGGGCCGAGCAGCTCGTGGCCGAGTCGACCGGCAAGCTGGGACGGGGGATCCTGCCCGTGGTCGACGAGCCGGTGAGCGACTCGGTCGAGGTCTACGGCGACGATCGGGTGTTTGCCTACCGGCGCAACCCGCATCAGCCCGAGGAGCGACTGGATGCGGCGATCGAGGCTCTGGCGGCTGCCGGACATCCGACGATCACCCTGCCCGTCCACGGCGCGGCCGACCTCGGGCGCATCTTCTTCCTCACCGAGTTTGCCGTCGCGGTGGCCGGCTGGGTGCTCGAGATCAATCCGTTCGACCAGCCCAATGTGCAAGAGGCGAAGGACGCGACCGCGCGCGTGCTCGAGTCGGGCGGTGATGCGATTTCGGAAGGCTCGGCCGGTTCGGCTGGAGATGACGAGCTACGGGCACTTCTCGCCGACGTTCGCCCGCCCGGGTACGTGGCGATCCTCGGGTACGTGCCGCCGTCTGACGAGGTGGAGGCCGCCGTCGCCGAGCTGCGCATCGCGATCCGGGCCGCCACCGGCGTGGCCACCACGTTCGGCTATGGACCGCGCTACCTGCACTCGACCGGGCAGCTCCACAAGGGCGGCCCGGGGACCGGACGCTTCCTCCAGATCGTGTCGAGGCCTTCGCGAGATGCTGAGATTCCCGGTGCCGGGTACTCGTTCGGGACGCTGATCGCCGCGCAGGC
>DATIEI010000238.1:0-10794 GCA_035455845.1 Solirubrobacteraceae bacterium | reverse complement strand
ACGTAGGGGACCGATGTTGTCTGAGTCGTCATACCGAGAGACTTACCTACGGTGACGAGGCGAAACACGTCGAGTAGCCTGAGAGCCGTGTCATCCGACAGCGCTGGAGTTGACCTGGATCTGCTGGCCGCCTCGCTGCGGGCCGACTCGAGCGATCTGAGCGCGTTTGTGGAGGGCATGGCCGCCAAGCTGGAGGAGGCCGTGCCGGCGCGCGTCCAGGTGGACCGGCGCCGAGCCGGGATGTTCGGGCCGAAGAGCGTGCGCAGCCTGTCGGTGGATCTAGGCGACCGGCGCCTCGAGCTGCGGGCCGAGCGCGGCGCCGTTCAGACCCGTTGCGCGAGGCTGTCGGGTGGGATCGTGCTGAAGAACGAGGAGCTCGAGACCGATGCCTGGCTGGCCATGCTGAGCGAGGCGCTGGCCGCCGAGGCGAGCCGGAGCGAGGCGACCCGCAGGGCGCTCGAGCGCATGCTGCTGGACTAAGGCGAGAAGGAGAGACGATGGGATTCCTCAGACGCGACGACGACGACTCGCAGGTGCCGGCGCAGGCCGACGCCGCCACGTTCGCCCCGGCCGAGGCGCCGCACCAGGCCACCTACGAGGCGGGCTCGCTCGCCGGCATCCCCGAGTCGGGCCGCGAGCGGATCGCACGCATGAAGGAGGAGGTCGCGCGAGGGTTCTTCACCAGCGACCTTTCGGTCAACGAGTTCCTCCTGGTCAAGCAATCCGGGTTCGAACCGCTCGGGCTGGTGCTGGGCAGCTCGATCTACCACATCGGCTGGCAGCAGTCGGGCTGGAACCAGAGCCAGGAGCTCGGGGTGCTGACCCAGGCCATGTACCACGCGCGCGAGCTGGCGATGACACGCATGGAGGAGGAGGCGGACCAGCTCGGCGCCGACGGGATCGTCGGGGTGCGCCTCGACATCGGACGCTACGAGTGGGGGGCCGATCTGGCCGAGTTCATCTCGGTCGGCACGGCGGTCAAGCATCGCGGCGGCGAGCTTCACCGGGCGCCGAACGGCCGCCCGTTCACGAGTGACCTGAGCGGTCAGGACTTCGCCACGCTCCTGCGGGCCGGGTACCGACCGGCCGGCCTGGTTATGGGCAACTGCGTCTACCACGTCGCCCGTCAGGGGATGCTCACCTCACTCAAGCAGATCGGCAAGAACGTCGAGATGTCGAACTTCACCCAGGCGCTGTACGAGGCGCGCGAGCTGGCCATGGAGCGCATGCAGCGCGAGGCTGACGAGCTGCAGTCCGGGGGGATCGTGGGCGCCCGGATCGTCGAGCGCAGCCATGGCTGGGGCTCGCACGTGATCGAGTTCTTCGCGATCGGCACGGCGGTGGTGTCGACCAGCGAGGACCACGAGATCGAGAAGCCGGCCATGGTGCTCCCGCTGAGCGGATAGCGAGGACCTGAGAGGGGGACCGATGCCCGACGTCGAGATCAAGCCTCAGGTCTACAAGGACCCGCGGCCCAAGGAGGCGTTCGATCGATATCACGCGATCGTTCGCGACCACGAGCCGGAGGCCAAGGTGTACGAGATCGTGCGCGTGGCCACCGTGGTGTGGGCGCTCGTCGCCTACCGGGCCCGCGGGTTCGGCTCCGAGCGGGTCCCCAACGGGCCGGTGATCCTCGCTCCCAACCACGCGTCGTTCATGGACCACTTCTTCACCGGCGCGTTCATCCGCCGCAGAGTGCAGTTCATGGGCAAGTCGCAGCTGTTCAAGGGCATCGGCGCCTGGGTGTTCAGCCACGGCGGGGTGTTCCCGGTGCGCCGCGGTCAGCAGGACGAGGAGGCGTTCATCACCGCGTTCCGGATCCTGGCCCGGGGCGGCGCGGTGGTCATGTACTGCGAGGGTGGGAGATCGCGGACGGGCCAGCTCGCCGGCGAGGCGCGGCCGGGGATCGGGCGCCTGGCGCTCGAGTCCGGCGTCCCGGTGGTCCCGGTGGCGATCCTCGGCTCCTACCAGGTGCGCAACTGGAAGCGGCTGCAGTTCCCCAAGGTGACCGTCCAGTTCGGCAAGCCGTTCCGGTTCGAGGCGGTCAAGAGCGCCACGCGCGAGCAGCAGCAGGAGGCCGCGACCTACATCCTCGAGCGGATCCGCGAACTCCACACCGAGCTGTCCCGGGTTGGGAGGCGAGGGGCGAGGCGTGCCGCGCGGAGAGGTTTCACAACTCTTTCGCAGGGATAGATAGGCCGCTGAGCGCGCTGGCGTGGCGGGCAGGACGAGCCGCCACGCCGGAGCCGCGCAGTCTGGCCAAACCCGGACGCGGCTAGTCCGTCACGCCGCACAGGCCTGTGCCGGGCGTGACGACTTAGCCGTGTGGAGCGCGGTTAGCGCGTCACGCCGTCCCGGGGCCGCGGCCTGTGACGACTTATGCGGGTTCTCAGGCCGTGGCGATCGCCGCGGCCGCGCCCAGCCCGAGCTCCTCGGTGGCCACCTCGCGCATCTTGAACTTCTGCACCTTGCCGGTCACGGTCATCGGGAAGGATTCGACGAACTTGACATAGCGCGGGATCTTGTAGTGCGCGATCTGGCCCTTGCAGAACTCCCGCACCTCATCCTCGGTGGCCGAGGCGCCGGGACGCAGGATGATCCAGGCCATCAGCTCCTCCCCATAGCGCTCGTCGGGCACCCCGATCACCTGCACGTCGGCCACCTGGGGATGGGTGTAGAGGAACTCCTCGATCTCGCGCGGGTACACGTTCTCGCCGCCCCGGATCACCATGTCCTTGATCCGCCCGACGATGCGCACGAGCCCATCCTCGTCCATCGTGGCCAGGTCGCCGGTGTGCATCCAGCGCTGGGCGTCGATTGCCTCGGCCGTGCGCTGGGGGTCGTTCCAGTAGCCCTGCATCACGACGTACCCTCGGGCCAGGAACTCACCGGGCTGGCCGCGGGGAACGGTGCGCCCGGTCTCGGGGTCGACGATCTTGATCTCGACGTGGGGGTGCACCTGGCCAACCGTGGCGCAGCGGTTCTCGAGCGTCTCGTCGCGCAGTGTCTGCGTCGTGACCGGCGAGGTCTCGGTCATGCCGAACGCGATGCCGATCTCGGCGATGCCCATGTCGGCGCTCACCCGCTTCATCACCTCGATCGGACAGGGCGACCCGGCCATGATCCCGGTGCGCAGCGGGCCGTAGTCGAACTCGGAGAAGCGCTCGTTGCCCAGCTCGGCGATGAACATGGTCGGAACGCCGTACAGGCTCGTGCAGCGCTCATGGTCGCAGGCCTGCAGCGTGGCCACGGGCTCGAAGCTTTCGGCTGGATACACGATGCAGCTGCCGTGCGTCGTGGCGGCCAGGTTGCCGAGCACCATGCCGAAGCAGTGGTAGAGGGGAACCGGGATGCAGATGCGATCGCGCTCGTCGTAACCGAGCAGCTCACCGATGAAGTAGCCGTTGTTGAGGATGTTGTGGTGGGTGAGCGTGGCGCCCTTGGGGAAGCCCGTGGTGCCGCTCGTGTACTGGATGTTGATCGGGTCGTCGAAGTCGAGCTCGTCGCCGAGCGCGCGCAGATCGCCGCGGAAGCCCTCGCCTGAGGCCACCTCCTCCCATTCTCCGGTCTCGAAGAACACGGCCCGCTCCAGCTCGGGAAGATCCGGCCGGACCTGATCGACCATCGCGACGAAATCGGAGCCCTTGAGCTCCCGGGTCGAAATGATCCAGCGGCAGCCCGACTGCCCGAGCGCGTACTGAAGCTCGGACACTCGATAGGCCGGGTTGATGTTGACCAGGATGATCCCGGCCTTGGCGGTGGCGTACTGCACCAGCGTCCACTCGGCCCGGTTCGGCCCCCACACGCCGACGCGATCGCCCCGCCTGAGACCGGCCGCGAGCATGCCGCCGGCGAGGCGGTCGACGGCCTCTCCGAACTGGGAGTAGGTGTAGCGAAGACGCTGGTGACAGGAGACGAGCGCCTCGGCATCGGGGACGCGGGCGATCGTCCGCTCGAGGTTGTGGCCGATCGTTTCGCCGAGCAGCGGCTCCGGATAGGCGCCGTGTGCGTAGGACAACATCGCGTTCGCTCCCTTCCTCGATCGAGAGGACCGATCCTACTTATACGCTCGGGACGGCGTCACCGGTAGGTTCTGCGCGCATTGACGCTGCTCAGGCAAGGCCTTCTCGACGGTCGCGCGGTGGCGTTGGCCGGCGGCGTGACATCCACGCTCGGCCGGTCGCTGTCCGCGCTCGGAGCGACCTTGCACGAGCTCGATCCCGCTCTCGAAGAGGACGGCGCGCGTGACTGGGCGGGCGTCGTCGCCCCGCTCCACGCGCTGGTGTTCGACGCCGCCCCGACGTTCGGCGACGGGGGGCAGGCTCACCTCGCCGCCGCGCTCGAGGCGGCCTGGGTGGCCACCCGGGGCGTGGCCACCGGCGCGCTGATCCCGGGCGGCGCCGGCAAGGTCCTGCTGATCGCTCCGCGCCCCGCCGGCGGCTTCTTCGCGGGTGCCGCGCGGGCGGCGCTCGAAAACCTGGCGCGAACCCTGTCGGTGGAGTGGGCGCGCTACGGGGTGACCGCGGTGGCGATCGCCCCCGGCGCCCGGACTACCGACGAGGATCTAGCCGAGCTGGTGTGCTTCCTGGTCTCGGTGGCGGGCGACTACTTCAGCGGTTGTACGTTCGAGCTCGGCAGTAGCGAGCTCATACAGACCTCTTAGTCCTCGCCTACGTCGTTGATACGGGGCAGGACGAAGCTGGTCTCATGCAACCCATCACCGAAAACAAAGATGCCGCACGGGCTCGCGGGCAGGCGCTGCGCGCCGAACGAGCCGCCCGGGCGCGCAGGATTCGCCGGCGGGTCGTCTCCGGGGCGGTGGCGCTGTTCGTCGCCGCGTGGCTGATGATCACGGTCGTGCTCGTCTCGGGCCACGATCCCGCGCTGGCCAAGAAGACCTCGGCCGGTTCGTCGGCGACGACGGTGGCGTCGACGCCCGGCACCGCGACGACGACGGGCAGCTCGGGTTCGAGCTCCGGCGTCGGTTCGAGCTCGAGCGTCGGTTCGACCCCGAGCTTGGGCTCGGGCGGCGGTGTGAGCAGCGTGACCACCAGCCAGTCATGAGCGCCACGTTCGCCCCACCGCTCGAGCACCGCGACACGTTCGCGTGCTTCGGCTCGAGCTGCACGCTGATCGTGACCGGCGGGTCCGAGGCTCAGGCCGCGGGCGCCCTGGCCACCGCGCGCCGCCGGCTCGAGGCCTGGCATGAGCAGTTCTCGCGCTTTCGGTCCGACAGCGAGCTGACGCGGCTGAATCGCAACCCATCCGAGACGGTTGTGGTCAGCCCGCTGATGCGGCGCGTTGTCGAAGCCGGCCTTCAGGCCGCGCGGGCCACCAACTGGCTGGTCGATCCGACCCTGCTCACTCAGATCGAGCAGGCCGGCTACCGCTCGCACTACGACGGCCCCGGCGTGCCTCTCCTAAGCGCCTTGGCCATCGCGCCGGCGCGCCGACCCGGCGGGCCGGCTCCCGAGGCGCACTGGCGCCTGGTCGCAACCGATCGCCGCGCCAGCTCGGTGACCCGACCGGCCGGCGTCCAGATCGACCCCGGGGGCATTGCCAAGGGAGTGTTCGCCGACGAACTGGCCGCACTGCTCGCGGGCCACGACGCGTTCGTGGTCGACTGCGGCGGCGACCTGCGCCTCGGCGGGTGCCACGCGCCCGATCGCGAGGTGCACGTGGCGAGCCCGTTCGAGGACGCCGTCCTGCACACGTTCGTGCTGCGCTCGGGCGGTGTGGCCACGAGCGGGATCGGCAAGCGCAGCTGGATCGACGCGGACGGGCACGTCTCGCATCACCTGCTCGACCCCGGCAGCGGCCGGCCGGCGTTCACCGGCATCGTGCAGGTCACCGCGCTGGCCCCGACGGCCACCGAGGCGGAGATGCTGAGCAAGGCGGCCCTCCTGCGCGGCCCGGGGCACGCCGGCGAGGTGCTCGTGCACGGCGGGCTGTTCGTGCTCGACGACGGCGACTACGTGGTGCTCGATCCGGGCTCCGGCGGCTAGGACGCGACAGTTAGGGCAGGCTATGCCCCGGCGCCTCGGCCCAGGGGACGATCACCGCGTCCTCGAGCGGAGAGTCGCGTGCGACCACGTACTCGGCGGGCTCCGAGTTGGAAACGTTCTCGAGCACGTGGGTCTCGCGCGGCGGGACATACACCAGGTCGCGAGGCTCGAGCATCAGCTCCTGCTCGAGCCGGTCTCCCCACTTGACCCGCAGCGATCCGGACAGCATGTAGACCGCGCTCTCGCAGTTCTCGTGGTAGTGCGGTCGTGACTGGGCACCGGGCGGGACGCGGAACACCGCCATGTAGATGTTCTGCGCGCCGGTGCTGGCCTGCGAGATCTCGCTGCCCCCGACCACGCCGCGGGGAACATCCCGATCCGCGCCCGGCTTGACGACCTTCATGGCGCCACGCTCATGCCCGCGAGTCTATCGCCGCTCGCTGTGGCCACCCGGAGGGCCGGCGCTCGGCACTTCGATCTGGAGGGGCGCTGGCTCGTGGTCGACCTGGAGCGTGGTGTGGTGGACATCGAAGCGCTCCTCGAGCAGTTGCTGCAGCGAGCGGCGCACCTCGTGACAATCGTCGCCGGCCCGCACGACCACGTGGGCCGACAGGGCGGCAAAGCCCGAGGTGACCTCCCACACGTGCAGGTCGTGCACCTCGACCACTCCGGGCTGGCCGGCCAGAGCGTGTCCGATCCGGTCAGGGTCGAGGCCTGCCGGCGCCGCCTCCATGAACACCCGTCCGGAGGCCTTCAGCAGACCGTAGGCGGCATGGAGCATCAGACCGGCGATCAGCAGCGAGGCGATCGCGTCGGCGCGGTCGAAGCCGGTGGCGAGGATCACGGCGGCGGCGATCGCGGTGGCGATGAAGCCGTACAGGTCGGTGAGGATGTGCCGGTAGGAGCCCTCGACGTTCAGGCTTCGCTCCCCGTCGTGCCCGGCGGCGAGGATCCGAACGGCCAGCAGATTGACCGGGATGCCGACCAGCGCCACGATCAGCACGAGGCCGGCACTCACCTCCGGGGGGGAGACGAGGTGCACGATCGCTCCGTAGACGATCAGGGACGCGAGCACCAGCAGGGTTAGCCCGTTGGCCTGCGCGCTCAGGATCTCGGCCCGTCCGAGCCCGTAGGTCATCGCGCCAAAGGCCGGCCGCGCGGCCAGCCGCGCCGCGGCGAGCGACATCCCGATAGCAGCGGCGTCGGTCAGCATGTGCCCGGCGTCGGAGAGCAGTGCCAGCGACGAGCCGATCACGCCGGCCACGATCTCCACGACCATGAACGCGAGGATCAGGACCAGTGCCGTCACCAGCGCGCGCAACTCGGTATCGCGGCTTACGTGCGCGTGCGAGTGGCCGTGCGCGTGTGTGTGGGTGTGCGCGATGGCCTGATCGTAGATGGGCGGGCGGAGCCGGGGTCCGAATCAGTTCATCGATGGGTCGGCCGGCATGCGTGCGACCAGGGCATAGCTTCCGCCCTTGCGGGTCAGCACCTCGGACCACAGCTGGCGCGCCTCGCTGGAGAAAGCGTCCTCGAGCTTGGCCGGCTCCAGGATCCAGTCCCCCCGCTCGAGCTCGCCGTCGAGCTGCCCGGGTCCCCAGCCGGCATGTCCGAGGAACGCGCGACCCGCGCGGATCCCCGCACCCGGCTGCTCTTCCGATGGGCCGGTGCCGAGCACGCCGACGTCGTCGAAGGCGATCAACGCCGCCTCGGTGGGATCGTCGAATTCGGCCAGGACGATCACCGACGAGGGCTGGACGGGACCGCCGATGAACAGGTCCTGGGCAGGATCGAGCAGATCGCTGAGCTGTGGAACGGCCTCGCCCACACTGGTCTCGGACGGGCGGTTCAGGACCAGGCCGAGCGCACCATCCTCGTTGTGCTCGACTATGAGCACCACGGTGCGCCAGAAGTTCGGGTCGAGCAGCGCGGGCCCGGCCACCAGCAGCTGTCCGCGTACGGAGTCCATCAGGACCGGGTGTTACCCGGATTCAGAGCCGGCGATGGCTGGGCATGGAGGCCAGACGCTGCCGCGCGTCGGTGGCCAGCCGGGTGGCCTCCTCTGACTCCTCCCCGTTGTCGAGATCCAACCCGGCGAGCTCGGCGATGACCTCGAACAGGTCGATGCCCAGGCAGATCTGAGCCTCCTCGCTGCCGCCGGCTCGCAGGGCCGCGAACATGTCCTTCTCGCGCCACACGAGGATCTTCGCACCAGTGCTTGCTGTCAGGGTCACGGTCATGGGTTATTTGCCGTGCCGTCGCGGTCTGTCTCTATGCCGGTCCCGGAGGAACGGTAAGGCCTCCGGATGAGTGCAGGCCCCGGAGTCGACCCAGCTTAACACGATCACACCGTAAAACGGTGTTTAGGCATTCAGCCAGGTATTAGTAAAGATAGTGAGGTTGACCCGCGCCTTGGGCCCGGCCTAGGACTCCGCCGTGCCTGGGACGAGCGCGGGTGCGGGACGCGCTGCCGGTGCGAGCGCCGGGGCGAGCGCCGGGGCGAGCGCCCCGGCCTCGGCGAAGCCGGGCTCGTTGGCGGGGACGACCTTCCGGACGAACGTGTCCACCACCCGCGGATCGAATTGCCTGCCGGCATTCGAGAGCAACTCGGCGACCGATACGTCGACTCCAAGAGCAGCCCGGTACGGGCGGTCGGTCCGCATCGCGTTCCAGGTATCGCAGCACGAGATGATCCGAGCTTCCAGCGGGATCTCCTCGCCGGCCAGGCCGTCGGGATAGCCACCGCCGTCCCACCGCTCGTGATGGGAGCGCACGATCATGCCGACCTCTCGCATGAAGCCGCCGACCCGGTCGAGCATCTTCTGGCCTTCGAGCGTGTGGGTCTTGATGATCGTCCACTCGTGCGGGTCGAGCTTGCCGGGCTTGTTGATGATCTCCTTGGGGATGGCGACCTTGCCGACGTCGTGCAGGAGCGCCGCGAACTCGAGGTTGCGCCGGCGCTCGGCGCTCAGGCCGAGATGCTCGGCGAGCTCAAGGGCGAGACTGAC
The DNA here is from genome assembly GCA_035455845.1 of Solirubrobacteraceae bacterium. GTDB lineage: Bacteria > Actinomycetota > Thermoleophilia > Solirubrobacterales > Solirubrobacteraceae > Palsa-465. Next base: position 1,781 of record DATIEI010000238.1, on the reverse strand, counting down.
CACGCTCTTGCAGTGCTCGCCGGTGTAGCCGTCGTCGGCCTCGATCACGTCGCCGAGGACCAGCGCGGTGCCGCGGTAGGCGCTCGAGAGCTCGAGCATGCTCTCCAACCGCCTGCGTCGCTCGCCGGCGAACAGCGCCAGCAGACCGAGCAGCGGCACTAGCGAGAGCCCGGCCAGCGGTGTGGTGTGGACGTCCTCGGCCACGGCCAGCGCGATGCACGAGAGCGCCGTGTCGATCAAGTAGACCCAGGAGCTGCGCAGCAGCGATGACAGGTCAGCGCTGCGCAGGACCCTGAATCGCACCGACGAGACGATGAAATCGGCGACGAACTGAGCGCCGAGGGCAGCGATCAGCAGAAGCGCGCCGGCATGTGCGGGCTCGGCATCCGCAGCCGCGAAGACGATTACCGGTCCCAGCACGAACCAGGCATTCAGCGGTATCAGAAGCAGGCGGGCGGGCCGAATCTCGTGCCGCTTGATAAGGCGCAAGTACATGGGCACGAACGCCAGCGTCACGGCGACCGGGACGAGCGCGAGCGGTAGTGCGAACAGCAGCGGGACGAATCCGAGCTGGCTCGCGGGCGCAATCCCGAGCGGCATCTCGAACCACACCCCCGTCGCAAGGACGAGCACGACGAAGCACACGATTGCGGGAACGATCGCGAAGGCGTGCGGTGGACGGAGCAGCCATATCCCCGCCACAGCCACCGCGAAGGTTGAGACGGTCAGGACGCCGAGCAGCAGCTCGCGCGGAGAGAGACCGGTCGCGTTGTGTTCGATGGTCTCCGCGAGCAGCTCCTGCTCCTCGAAGCTCGGTTCGAAAGACATCTAGGCGGAGATATCGATCCACCCAACGCCAGACGTTAGGGATCCGAGCAGAATCTGCCGATTCCTCATACAGGTGTCCAGATATTTCGTGCGGCTCTCCGCACTGGGGCCAAGAGCACCGATGAAGCGGGCGTAACCCAACTGAAAAGGGCAAACCTGGCGTGAGCCGGGGACGCAAAGCAAGAGGTCTCACCGATGTGAGATGGCTCGGCTGCCAGTAAAGCCAAGGAGGGCTCTACTTGTTCAGTCTCATTGCGTCTCCACGTATCCCGCGCCGCCTGCTCCCGTTGGGCGTCCTCGGCGCAGTTGCTCTGGCCGTTCTCCCCGCCGCCTCAGCGAAGGCGGCACTGATCAGTACCGACGCCTGCGACAACGCCACGCTGAGCCAGCCGTTCGCGCAGTTCAGCGATTCGAGTGACTACAAGCTCGTACCCGGCGGAGACTTCGAAGGCAGCCTGTCGGGCTGGACTCTCAGCCGCGGCGCTCGCCTGGTTGCGGGTAGCGAGCCGTTCGGCGCCACCGGGAAGGTCGGTAACTCGTCGATGTACCTGTCGGCCGGCGCGAGCGTGCAGTCGCCCTACACGTGCGTCGACGCCGCCTACCCGGCGTTCCGCTTCTTCGGCCGTAACAACGGCCTACTGTCGATCGTCGCGGTGTCGATCGTCTACAAGGAGCCGTTGCTCGGTCCGGTGGTCGTGCCGGTAGGAACCGTCGCGCTGAGCGGCAGCTGGGCCCCGTCGGCGCAGATGCTCACGCTGTCCGCTGTCCAGGGCCTCGTCAACGGCCTGCTCACCGGCAAGACGCCGCAGGTGGCACTCCGCTTCACGGCAGTGACGGGGTCCTCGCAGATCGACGACGTGTTCATCGATCCGAAGTGCGCCTTCTAGCGAAGCGCACACGACTCACCGCAGGCGCGCGACCGACGCGCTGATAGCACAGAAAAGGCCCGCCTC
>DATIEI010000237.1:0-15034 GCA_035455845.1 Solirubrobacteraceae bacterium | reverse complement strand
GCCGTGATGACGCCGGAGACCCCCGGAGAGGACATCCTCGGTTTCCAGTTCGTCTGCCGTGGGATCGAGACCGTGCGCGAGGGCTCGCGGACCCTGGCCCTGACCGCCGGCGATGTGGTGCTGTGGGATGGCCACCAGCCCACCGACGTGGAGATCGTCGAGGCGTTTCACAAGCGCACGCTGATCTTCCCCCGCGCGCGGGTGCTGGCGGTGTGCCCGCGGCTGGCCGAGCTGCGTGCCCTGCCGCCGCTGAACGGCAGCGGCCCGGCCCGGTTGCTGGTCCGCTACATGCATGCGCTCGCGCTCGAGCAGCCGCGGCTCGAGGCGGCGGCTGGCGTGGCCGCGGCCAACGCCGCCCTGGAGCTGTTGCGCGCGGCGGTCGAGCCTGCCGTGCCGACCAGCCGGGCCGCCACCCGCGAGGCGATGCGGGCCGAGATCCGGCGCTACGTCCGCAACCACCTGCAGGATCCGGCGGTCGGGCCGGCCTCGATCGCTCGCGCCTATGCGATGTCGGTGCGCGCACTGCACGCGCTGTTCGAGGACGTCGACGAGTCGGTGGCCGGGCTGGTGCGCTCCGAGCGGCTGGCTCGCTGCCTGGAGGACCTGCAGCGGGTCAACGGCGGGTCGGTGACCGACATCGCGTTCCGGTGGGGGTTCTGCGACGCGGCGCACTTCTCGCGGGTGTTCAAGCGCGCGTTCGGGGTCACCCCGAGCGAGGTCCGCCACCGGGCGCTGAGCTCGAACGGCGGCGGCGCTTAGGACCGGCGGTCGATGACCCGGACCGCCTTGCCCTCGCTCCGGGGCACGGCGCCCGGGTCGAGCACGGCCACGACGATCCGCACGCCGGTGCTCTCCTTGAGCACCTGCTCGAGCCGGTTGGCCAGCGCGCCGCGATCGACCTCGGCGTCCGCCGGCTCGCATTCGAGGGTCAGCTCGTCCATCGGCCCCGTCCGCTCCAGGACCAGGCGCCAGTGGGGCGCGACGCCCTCGACGCTCAGGAGCAGCTGTTCGATGTGCGAGGGGAACAGGTTGACCCCGCGGATGATCATCATGTCGTCCCGGCGTCCGCCAAGCTCGGTCAGGCGGGCGGTGGTCCGGCCGCAGCGGCACGGCTCGAGCGTGAGCGCGCCGAGGTCGCCGGTGCGGTAGCGGATCAGCGGCAGCGCCTCCTTGGTCAGCGTGGTGAACACGAGCTCGCCGGTGCTGCCCGGCGGCAGCGGCTGCTCGGTTTCCGGGTCGATGACCTCAACCAGAAAGTGATCCTCGTTGACGTGGAGGCCCTCGCGCGCGGCTAGGCACTCGGTCGCCACGCCCGGTCCGCACATCTCGGACAGCCCGTAGAAGTTGACCGCCTTCATGCCGAGCGCGCGGTCGATCTGGGTCCTGAGCCCCTCGGTCCAGGGCTCGCCGCCGAACAGCCCCAGCTCGAGCGGCGTCTCAGCCGGGTCGACGCCGGCGTCCTGCAGGGCCTGGGCGATGACCAGCGCGTAAGACGGAGTCGAGACCAGAACCTGGGCGCCGAAGTCCCGCAGCAGCATGGCCTGGCGGGCGGTCATCCCGCTTGAGACCGGCACGACGGTGGCGCCGATCCGCTCGCCTCCCTGATGGAAGCCGAGGCCGCCGGTGAACAGCCCGTAGCCGTTGGCGTTGTGGATGAGCATGCCGGGCCGGACACCGGCCATCGTCATGCAGCGGGCCATCAGCTCGGTCCAGGTCTCGAGGTCGGTTCGCGTGTAGCCGACTACGGTGGGCTTGCCATGGGTCCCGCTCGATGCATGGACGCGCACGAGCTCCTCGCGCGGGACGGCCAGCAGACCGAACGGATAGGCCTCGCGCAGGTCGGATTTGAGAACAAAGGGGATCCGCGTGAGATCCTCGAGTGAGCTCACGTCTTGCTCGGACTCGATGCCCGCCTGGTGCAGGCGCTCGGCGCCGAGCGGCTGTCCTTGCACGACCCGGGCGATCGTGGCCCGTAGACGCTCGAGCTGGAGGCTCTCGAGCTCCTCGCGAGGGAGCGTCTCGGCCGCGTCCCAGAACGTCGTGTCAGAGGCTGCGGCGGTCAGCGTTCCAGTGCTCCTCGAGATTGCGCACGAGCGCCGGGCTCAGGTGGCAGTAGGCCTGCTCGTGGGCGTAAGTGGCCATGTACTCGCGGAACAGCTCGATCGGCTCCTGCCCGACCCGCATCGCGGCGCGGTTTGCCGAGGCGTTGATCAGGCCCGAGCTGGTCAGCGCGGTGATGCGAGCGTCGATCGCCTCGTCCATCTGGCCGTCCTGCACCACCTCGTCGCAGAGCAGGTCGGCGTCGGGCTCGCCGGCCACCCACTCGCGGCCGGACAGGATGGCCTGCCGGGCGGCCCGCTCGCCAACCGACCGCCACAGGCGAAGGTTGGAGGCGCCGGGGATGATTCCCTCCTTGCGCGCCGGCAGGTAAAGGCGCACGCCTTTGACCGCGATCACATGGTCCATGACATGTAGTAGCTGGCACGCGCCGCCGATGGCGAACTTCTCCACGCCGCCGATCCACATCTTCTCGGTGGCCGGAGTCTCCGCGCCCGGGCCGATCCCGCGGAAGATCTTGTTCACGTAGCCCATGTCGCGGATCAGGTAGAAGAGGAAGTCGATCCGCCCGTGGTACAGGTGGGTCAGGTTGATGCCGGCGCCGAACGGGCGCTCGCCGGCGTAGCGCGGGTGATCGACCTTGCCGCCGCGGAACACCCCGATCTCGATCTCGGGATCGAGCAGGACCAGATCGACCGCGGCTTCGGTGGCGGCCAGCGTCGTGCCGTCCTCGGCGTTCAGGTGGCGCGGATTGCAGAGCTCGAGCACGCCGGCCGGGCCGTGTTTGGTCACCCGTGCCGCGCCGAGCTCGACGTGGCCGTTCGCTCGCAGCTCGTCGAGGTGCTGGTGGGCAAGCGCCGTGGGCGCCAGCATCGACTCGACCAGATGGCGTCCGATCCTCGGAATGGCCAGGATCTCGGCGGTGAGCAGGCCCTGGTTCAGCTCGACGCCGGTCTTCTCGGAGAGCTTCCGGGTGCGCTCTTCGTCGATCTCGGCCCGGGTCGGGACCAGCCCGGGGACCCGCTCGGCGGCGGCGTAGAGAAGATCGTCGAGCCTTACCGGTTTGGCGCAGCCGTCGGTCAGCTCGTCGTAGAGCTGCTCGACCGAGAGGCCGTGTTCGGCGAGGACGGTGGCGGGGGGCGGCTGCTCGGTCGTGGCCATGGGGTCAACCCGGAGGATATGGTCTGGCCATCGACAAGGTGAATCTGGCCGAGAAATTCGCTGGGGACGACGAAGACGGGTGATGCGGCCGCAACCGAGATGACCGCCGAGCCCGAGCGGGTCTAGCCCGGTTAGAGCGCGTCCAGCAGCTCCGCCACCCCGTCGATCACCGCGTCCGGCCGGTGGCGCTCGGGGAGCTTGCCGAGGTCGATGGCGCCGCTTATCCCGCTGCGGACCAACACGGTCTTCGAGCCGCCCATGCGGCCGAGGGCGATGTCCATGCCGGCGTCGTCGCCGATCACCGCGATCTGGCTGGTCGGCAGACCGAGTCGCGCGCTGAGAACATCGACGGCCGCCCGCGAGGGCTTGCCGACGATGCGCGGGCGCGCGCCGGTCACCTTGGCGATGCCCGCCGTGACCATCGCGCCGCGGCTGAAGATGATCCCGTTGGCACCGGCGTAGCCGCGGGCGTAGCTGCCGGTGAGCAGCGGTGCGCCCCGGGTGATCGCCCGGGCCGCCCGCTCCATGTCCTTCAGGTCGGCCTCGTCGACGTGGGCGACGAACACGACCTCGGCGTCCTCGCCCTCGGCCTCGGGTACACCGGCGGCAATCATCCGCGCCTTGATCACGTCGTGGGCGAACAGCAGCGCCGGCCGGTCCGGGTAGCGCCGGCGGATGTAGGTGATCGCGCTCTCGACCGGGGTGAGCATCTCGTGGTCCTGCACCGGGATGCCGTCCTCGCGCAGATGCTCGGCCATCTGCTCGGCCGGTACGTGGCTGCCGTTGGTGAACACGGCGAGCGGACGGCCGGAGGCGCGGATCCGGTCGAGCACCTCGACCGCGCCCGGCTGGGGGTGGGCGCGGCCGTCGGGACCGCGGTGCGCCAGCGTTCCGTCGACGTCGAACATGAAGCCGCGCACGTCGCGCAGCAGCCCGTCAAGCACGGCGCCACACCACCGTGTCGCCGCCGTGGTGGCTGAGCTCGAACTGCGAGATCGCGGGCCGGCGGGCGAGCTCCTGGATCAGGCTGACCAGCGGACTGCGACCCGGCCGCGCGGCGGGGGCCGGGGAGGGCTTCTCCCGCGCCTCGATCATCGCGTCGACCTGCTCACCGGGCATGGTCAGCCGCAGCAGCAGTTCCTCCTCGGAGATGCGCTTGCCGAACCTCTCGCGGGCGCCATCGAGGCTGATCGGCTGCAGGTCGCGCAACTTGGCGGCCTGTGGACGGGCCAGCACCTTTTCGGCGATGTCGGGATCGACCGGCGCGGCCGGCTCGCCGTAATGACCGAGGAAGTAGCGAACGGTCTCATCGGACACATTGGCCCAGCGCTCGGGGTCGATCACGTTGCGCGCGGCCTGGCTGGCCACGAACTGCGAGACCGGCGTGACGAGGATCGGATAGCCCATCTCGGCCCGCACCCGGGTGACCTCTTCGAGCACGGCGTCGAACAACTCCGGGCGGCGGAGCTCCTCGAGCATCCGGCGGGTGGTGGTGACCATGCCGCCCGGGAGCTGGTGGCGGTAGTAGAGGGCGTCGTACTCCCGCGGGACGCCGGGTGGGAGGCCCTTGGCCCTGGCAATCTCGTTGAAGTGCCTGGCCACGACCGCCTCGGCCTCGAGGTCGAGGCGATGCGCGAAGCCGGTCGCCTCGAGGTTGCGCATCGTGCTCGTGACCTCGGGCTGCGAGGTGCCCCTGGAGAGCGCTCCCGATGCCGTGTGCACGACCTCGAAGCCCGCCTTCACGCCCTCGACGTACACGATCGGGGCCATGCCGACCGTGCAGTGGCTGTGGAGTTCTGCGGGCCGGTCCCCGGCGGCATTGACAAAGTGCGGGGCGAGCTCGCGGACGGCGTCTGGGGTGAGGAGCCCGCCGGGATCCTTGAGGTACAGGCGATCCATGTCCGGGCAGTCGGCCAGGGCGGCGGCACGCTCGGCGTAGTACGCGTGGGTGTGCACGTCGCTGATCGAGTAGGTGAGGCCGATGACGACCTCTTCGATCCCCTCGGTTTTCGCCATCTTCGCCAGCCGCCGGAGTCGATCCGGGTCGTTGGACGGGTCGGCGATCTGCATTCGCCGCAGGCCGTTGCGCGCGACCAGCCGGAAGGCGAGCGCGATCACGTCCCGGTCGGCCGGCACCCAGGAGATGAAGCGCATGCCGGTGGTGATGATGCTGAGCGGGGTGTTCGGCATCGCGGCGCTGACCCGGCGTATCCGCTCCCACGGGTCCTCGCGGTGAAACCGGACCGAGACCGCCATGTGCGTGCTCGAGGTGAAGTCGAGCGCGTCGTAGCCGACCCGGTCCATGGTCGGGGCGATGGCCAGGACATCCGGGGTGGTTAGGCCGGTAGCGCTCCACAGGCTCTGGTTGCCGTCACGCGTCGTGGTGTCGACGACCCCGATGACGGGCTTTTCGGTCATACGATCGCGCGCTCCAGCCACTCGGTGGTGACCGCGCCGTGACGGAAGTCGTCGTGGCCGAGCACGCTGATCAGCAGCGTGCGGTTGGTCTCCACGCCCTCGACGTCGAGATCCTCGAGCGCCTCGATGAGCACATCGAGCGCGGCGTCGCGGTCGGCTGCGTGCGCGATCAGCTTGGCCATCAGCGAGTCGTAGTACGGCGGGATCAGCGCGCCCGGATAGCAGTGCGTGTCGATCCGGAGCCCGGCCAGCTCAGGGACGCAGAACAGCGAGAGCGTCCCCGGGCTCGGCATGAACCCGTGCGCCACATCCTCGGCGTTCAGCCGGCACTCCACGGCGTGGCCGTCGAGCGTCACGTCGTCCTGGGTGAAGCCGAGGGCTCGCCCGTCGGCGATACGGAGCTGAAGGGCGACCAGGTCACGGCCGGTGACCGCCTCGGTGACCGGATGCTCGACCTGGATGCGGCAGTTGACCTCGAGGAAGTAGGGCTCCCCGGTCTCGGAGTCGACCACGAACTCGACCGTGCCCAGGTTGCGGTATCCGATGGCTTCGGCGAACCTCACCGCGGCGTCGCGAATCGCGTCGCGCGCGGCTGGGTCGAGGGACGGGGCGGGCGCTTCCTCGATCAGCTTCTGGTAGCGGCGCTGCACCGAGCAGTCGCGCTCGCCGAGATGGACGATGTCACCGTGCGTGTCGGCGGCGATCTGCACCTCCACGTGGCGCGCGGCAGCTATGAACCGCTCGAGGTAGAGCCGCTCGTCGCCGAACGCCGCACCGGCCTCGCTGCGGGCCAGGCTGAGCAGGCCCTCGAGCTCGTCGGCGTCGCGGACCAGCTTGATCCCGCGTCCCCCGCCCCCGCCGGCCGCCTTGACCAGCAGCGGATAGCCAATCGTTTCCGCGAGGTCTCGCGCCTCCGCGGCCGAGGCCACCTCCCCGCCGGGGAGGACCGGCACGCCGGCGCGAGCCGCCTCTTCGCGGGCCCGGAGCTTGTCGCCGCTCAGCTCGATCACCTCCGCCGGCGGCCCCACGAACGTGATGCCGTGCTCGCGTGCCCGCGAGGCGAGCTTGGGGCTCTCGGACAGGAAGCCGTAGCCCGGATGGATCGCGTCGCAGCGCGTGCCGAGCGCGGCCTGCACCACGAGGTCGTCGCGCAGGTAGCTCTGAGCGGCCGGCGCCGGGCCGATGCACACCGCGCGGTCCGCCCGCCGCGCGGCGAGCCCGTGCATGTCCACCTCCGAGGCGCCGACCACGGTCTCGATCCCCAACTCCTGGCAGGCGGTGACGATCCGCAGCGCGATCTCGCCGCGGTTGGCCACGAACACGCGCTTGATCCGCTTCACGCCGGCTCCACCCGGAACAGCGGCTCGCCATACTCGACCAGCTCCGCGTTGTCGGCGATGACCTCGGCGACTGTGCCGGCCACGCCGGCGGGCACCGAGTTCATCATCTTCATCACCTCGATGATGCAGACGATCGTGTCGGGTTCGACCTTCGAGCCCACGTCGACGAACGGGGGCTTGCCGGGCGCCTCGGCCCGGTAGAACGTGCCCAGCATTGGGGCATGGATCGTGGTGAGCCCGTCGGTGGAACCCGACGCCGGTTCGGGGGCTCGCTCTGGCTCGGGCTCCGGCGAGGCGGGGGAGGCTTGCCGGGTTGGCGGCGGTGAGGCGACCGCCCCTCCATCTCCCTTGACGACGTGCAGCGAGAACCCCTCCGTGTCGATCCGGAGCTCTGACAACTCCGACTCGTCGATGATCCGCAGGATCTCGCGGACGTCTTCGTCCGACAGCGGCATGCGGTTAGCCGTCGCTCCGCGGTGCCGCGCCGAACGTGCTCATGATCAGCGACAGCGCCGACTCGGCCTTGGGCTTCTCCGCCTTCTTCGTCACCGCGGTGACCGGCCGCGTCTGGACCACGAACAGCTCGCCTTCGGATGCGCGGGCGAGCGCCCACTCGATGTCCTGATGGCAGCCGAAGTGGCGCTCCACGTTCCGGGCGACTTCGACCAGGCGCTCGAGCGCGGATTGCTCGAGGCAGCGGTGCTCGCGCTTCTCGTCCGGCACCGCCACACGCACCGCGCCGTTGCCGTCGGCATCGGGCACGTACTGCACGTCCTTGGCGTGGACGTGCTCGCGCACCACCTCGCGCGTGACCTTGCTGACCAGGAAGTCGTCGGGCGTGACCTCTCCGCCCACCACGGCCAGGCCGAGGCCCCAGCTCGCGTTGATCGCCACCATGCTCGGATCGCCGCTGACCGGGTTGCAGGTGAACATCACCCCGGACACCTCGGCGTCGACCATCGACTGCACGGTGACCCCCATCGCCGGCGTGTGCGCGCGATCTCCCAAGCGCAGGCGGTAGCTGATGGCCGGCGGGCTGAACAGGCTGACCCAGCAGTCGCGGACCGCGTCGCATACCGGCTCGGCCCCGCGCACCCACAGATAGGTCTCCTGCTGACCGGCGAACGTGGCGTCCTGGCTGTCCTCGCCGACCGCGCTCGAACGCACGGCGACCGGTGGCGAGTCCTCACCCAGCTGCGCGTAGTGCTCGGCTATCTCGGCGCGCACCGCATGCGGCACGGGGGCAAAGCGCATCGCCTCGCTGATCGCGTGCGACGCGCGGCCGATCGCGTCGACGTCGCCGGTCGTGACACCGGACAGCGCGCTTTCGATCCGATCCCGCAGGCCGGCATCGTGCACGAACGCCTCGAACGCCGCGGTCGAGAGGGCAAACCCGGGCGGGACCGGAATCTCCGCCGCGAGCAGCTCGCCCAGGTTCGCGCTCTTGCCACCGAAGTGCGGCTCGTCGCTGCGGCGTAGCTGATCCAGTGGTCGAACGAACCGCGAGGGCACTACGCCTCCGCGCCGGTGAGGACCGTGACCGTGCCCTCGGAACCGTCAACCCTGATCGTCTGCCCGGTGCGGATGGCGGCGGTGGCGCGGCCGGTACCGACCACCGCGGGCAACCCGTACTCGCGAGCGACGATCGCGGCGTGCGACATCACGCCGCCCACGTCGGTGACCGTGGCCTTGATCTTGGAGAAGATCGGCGCCCACGCCGGCGAGGTCGAACCGCACACGAGGATCTCGCCGTCACGCACGTCGCCGATCTGGTCGACCGATTTGACCACGCGGGCGGCGCCCTCGACCACACCCGGGGAGGCCGCGGCGCCGTTCAACGTGGTGCCGCCCTCGACCTGGCGCGCCCACTCCTGCACCCGCTCGGTGGTGACACCCCAGAGCATGATCGTCATCGGGTCGGTCACGGCCTCTGGAGTCACGCCGATGGCCGGCGGCGGCGTCCAATCGTTCAGCTTCTTGAGCAGCTCCTTGCGCCGAGCGGCGATCGGCGGCCAGTGCTTTGGCCCGAGCGCGACGCCGCCGGTCGCCCAGGTGAGCACGAGCTCGTCCAGGGCGGAGGCCACCTCGTAGCGCGAGAGCTGGAACACGTCCTCGCCGTCCTCGAGGAAGCCGTTGCGGGCGAGCAGCGCGCCGAACTCGCGGATCTTGTTCCACCAGCGGGTGAGGAACCAGTAGTCGCAGAAGAACTTGTGCTCCTCGACGTAGGGGAACACCGTGCGCGAGAGGCCGAGCAGGTCGTTGAAGCTCTTTCGCGACTCCTCGTCGAGCAGAGCCCCGTACTCCTCGGCCAGGCGTTCGCGCTCGCGGACGATCTCCTCGGTCGGGCGATCGATCTGCTCGCCTGATTGGAGCGCGCTGATGTGGCCGATGAGCGAGGCATACGGGATGCTCGGATCGTCGAGCCAGCTGCGGTAGTAGTGGTAGAGCCCGTCGCCGGTGGCCATGTTGAACCACGGGTCCTTGACCTTCTCGAGCTCCTCGAGCCAGGCGCGACCGGGTTCGGACTGGGAGAGCTCCGCGTCGATCTCCTGCGGGGTGCGCCCCTGGACGAAGGCTCCGTCTACCTTGGTCTCGATGGCCAGGCGGGCGAGGCGGCGCAGCTCGGCGTCGGGACGGAACAGGAGCACGTCGATCCCGGCCACCATCTGCGCGATGTGCTGGTCGGGGATATCAGGGAGGTTGCCCTTGCAGAACTCCACGAATGTCCCGTAGGCGCCGTAGCCGAGCAGCAGGAACTCGAAGTGGTGTTGCCACATCAGGTCCCCCAGCCGCAGCGCGCGGCCGTAGGCGGTCAGCAGCTCATAGAAGGCGGTGTTGCGGTCCTCACCGAAGGCGACCTCGTCGGGCTCGTACTCGGGCAGGTCCGGGACCTCGAGTTCGCCGAGCTCGCGGATCAGCGCCTCCATCTTGGCCCGCCACTTGCCGTAGAGCTCCGACCAGTTCTGGAAGTAGTAGCCGGCGCGCTTCTGGAAGAACTCGGCGCGCTCGGCGATCTTGGCGGGGTCGGTGACCGGGTTTCCGGAGATGTAGATGTAGCCGTTGACGCAGCGGTAGTCGATGCCCATCGCCGGCGGCACGGCGAACACCCGGTTCTGCCACGAGCCGACCGCCTGATACGGCGAGTCGATGCAGATCACGTCGAAGGCCGGCATCGGCACCGGGAAGTGCATCGAGTTCCAGAACCAGAACCGGTTCTCGTCGGTCTCGCGGCGCCGTTCGTCGAACAGCGCGTAATACGGATACATCTCCTCCCAGCCCTCGCACCCCGGCGGGGTCTCGATCTCGTAGGGGCTGGGAAACGCCCCGGCCTTTGGCGCAGTAGTAGCCATCCCTCTTGCCTTCCTCGCTCGCTCTCGGCTGTGGAGGGAGTCTAATCCGAGTGCAGTTGCCGTCCAGCGAACGATCGTTCGCGACGCGAGCGATTCGCGCATAGGATCGGCGCGGCGTCAACCGATGATCGCGGAGGAGAGAGATGGCGAGGATGGTGCTGGTGCATGGGGCGTTCGGACGGGCCGCGGTCTGGGACAGGGTGGCGACGGGCCTGCGCGCGGCCGGACACGAGGTGGAGACGCTCGACCTCCCGGGGCAGGGCGATGACGACACGCCGGTAGCCGAGGTGACGCTCGACCGCTACGCGCGACGCGTCTGCGAGGTCCTCGCGGGAGGACCGCCGGCCGTGCTGGTCGGCCACAGCATGGGCGGGGTGGTGATCACCCAGGCTGCCGCCGATTCCCCGGAGCACGTCGACCGGCTGGTGTACGTGGCCGCGTTCCTGCCCGCGGATGGAGAGAGCCTGATCGACCTCACCCACCGACCCGAGGGCGCCGGCGACGCCGTCCAGTCGGGCTTGGTGGTCGACGGCGATCCGCCCGTGGCGACGATGCCTCCCGAGGCGGCCCGCGAAGGTCTGATGCACTGCTGCGACGAGGAGACGGCGGCGTGGGCGCAGTCGCTTCGCGGATCGCAGCCGGTGGCGCCGTTCACCCATCCCGTGCGGCTCGGCGGAGCGGAGTTCGACAAGCTCAGGCGCGCGTACGTGATGTGCCTGCAGGACCGGGCGATCCGCCCACCGCTGCAGCGGTTCATGCTCGAGCGGGCCGGTTGCGATCCGGTGCTCGAGATCGACACCGACCACTGCGTGTGGGCGTCCCGACCCGACGAGCTGGTCGCCGCCCTGAACCGCCTGGCCGTCTGACCGGGGTGGCTTCAGGAGGCGGCGGGGTTGGCGATGCGGGCGGCGAGCTCGCGGCCGACGAGGAGGGCGAGGTGGACGTCGAGGATCGGGTCGGTCAGCGAGGGGAGCGTCTGGGCGCCGTGTTCGAGGACGTGGGCGGTGACCAGCTCGTTGACCGCCCCGACCGCCGCGCGGAAGGTGGTCGGCGCGAGCGCCGGGATTTCGGGGATGTCCGCGCGGGCCCGGCGGTGGATCGCGGCGAGCTGATCGGCGAAGCGGCTCTGGACGATGTCGCGCCTCGCGAGCGCCGCCGGGCCGGCGCCCAGCACCTCGATCAGGCAGGCCCGGGCGAAGGCCGGGGTGGCGGCCATGCTGGCCAGGTACACCTCGACCGCGCGGTGGGCGGCGGCGAGCCAGTCGGGTGTCGGCTCGGCCAGCGCGTCGTCGATCGCGGCGAGTAGCTGGTCCACCCCGGCGTCGTAGGCGGCCAGGAAGCACTCCTCCTTGTTGGCGAACTGCTCGTAGAAGGTCTTGCGCGAGACGCCGGCGCGCTGGATGACGTCGGCCACCGCCACGTGCGCGTAGCCCTTCTCGGCCACCGCCTGGACCATGGCATCGAGCATCCGCGCGCGCTGGGTCTCGCGGACCACGGCCCGGGGCGCGGCGTGGCGGCCGCGGGGCAGAACGGCGAGGATGTCGGTTTGCGGTGGGGCGCTCAAGGGAACGCCAGTGTACACTGGAGAACGCGACTGTTTCTTTTAGGGACCGGAGAGATCACATGACCGCAGCCACGCAACGCGAGTTCCGAATAGCGATCCTCGGTGCCGGGTTCGGCGGCCTGGGCATGGCCATCCGCCTCAAGGAGAAGGGGATCGAGGACTTCGTGGTGTTCGAACGCGACGAGGAGGTCGGCGGCACGTGGTGGGCCAACACGTATCCCGGCTGCCAGTGCGACATCCCCTCGCACCTGTACAGCTATTCGTTCGCGCTCAACCCCGAATGGACGCGGACGTATCCGCTCCAGCCCGAGATCCGGGACTACCTGCGCGACTGCGCCGACCGCTACGGCGTCCGCCCGCACCTGCGGCTGGGCTGCGCGATCGAGCGCGCCGAGTGGGACGAGGACGCCGGGGCCTGGCGCCTGGAGACGACCGACGGCACATTCACGGCGCAGGTTGTGATCGCGGCACCCGGAGCACTCAGCGAGCCGCGGATCCCCGAGCTTCCCGGCCTCGAGAGCTTCGCCGGCACTGTGTTCCACACGGCGGCGTGGAACCACGACCACGACCTGACCGGTCGCAAGGTCGCGGTGGTCGGCACCGGGGCGAGCGCGATTCAGACGGTTCCCCGGATCCAGCAGGTCGCCGAGCACGTGACGGTCTTCCAGCGCACCCCGCCGTGGGTGGTCCCGCACCGGGACCGGCCGATCACCGGATTCGAGCGGGCGCTCTACCGCCGGCTGCCCGCTGCCCAGCGGACCGTGCGGAGCGCGGTGTACCTCGGTCGCGAGTTGCTCGTGACCGGCATGGCGTATCGCCCCCAGCTGATGAACGTCCTCCAGAAGGCGGCCGAGGGCCACCTGGCCAAGCAGGTCCCCGACCCCGAACTGCGCGCGAAGCTCACGCCGAACTACATGCTCGGGTGCAAGCGGATCCTCCCATCCAACGCCTGGTATCCCGCGATCACCCAGGCCAACGTCGAGTTGGTGCCCAGCGCCGTGACCGAGGTCCGGCCGGAGGGCGTGATCGGCGCCGACGGCGTGCTGCGCGAGGTCGACACGCTGATCTTCGCCACCGGCTTCCACGTCACCGACGTGCCGTTCGCGCAGTTCATCCGCGGGCGCGACGGCGTGCGCCTCGACGAGCTCTGGCAGGGCAGCCCGGCCGCCTACCGGGGCGCCTCGGCCCCCGGCTTCCCGAACCTGTTCTGGATCATCGGGCCGAACACCGGGCTCGGCCACAACTCGATGGTGTTCATGATCGAGGCCCATATCAACTACCTGATGGACGCGCTGGAGACGATGGAGCGGAGCGGCGCGCGCGAGGTCGAGGTGCGACGCGACGCCTACGAGGCCTACAACGCGTATCTCCAGTCCCGCCTGGACGGAACCGTGTGGAACACCGGTGGCTGTGCGAGCTGGTACCTCGACAGCAACGGCCGCAACGCCGTGATCTGGCCCGACTTCACGTTCCGTTTCTGGGAGCAGACCCGCCGGTTCGACGCCCCGGCCTACGAGTTGCGCGCAGTGTCCGGACGGGGTGCCCGGCCCCATGGACGCCGCGAAGCGGCCCCCATTTCCGGGTAGTCACGCTGTGTGCATGAGCTGGTAGAGCGCTTCGACCCTTTGTCGGTACCCAGGCGGTCGAACCGCAAATACACAAAGACCGATCGCCTTTTGGTACTTTGCCGTTCCCGACCGACCGCCGCCTAGGAGAACGCATGAGCTCGACCGATGACCTGCTCGCCAACAACGAGTCCTACGCCGCCTCCTTCGACAAGGCCGATCTGGCGCTGCCGCCGGCCAAGAAGGTGGCGGTCGTGGCCTGCATGGACGCCCGCCTCGACGTGGGCCGGGCGCTTGGCCTGTCCGAGGGAGACGCGCACGTGATTCGCAATGCCGGCGGCGTGGTGACCGACGACGCGATCCGCTCGCTGGCCATTTCGCAACGGCTACTCGGCACCGAGGAGATCATCCTCATCCACCACACCGGGTGCGGGATGCTGACCTTCACCGACGATGAGTTCCGCAACTCGATCGAGCAGGAGACCGGGATCAAGCCGGGCTGGGCGGCCGAGTCGTTCTCGGACCTCGAGGGCGACGTGCGCCAGTCGATCGCCCGGATCAAGGCGTCGCCGTTCCTTCCGCGCAAGGACGCGGTGCGCGGGTTCGTCTACGAGGTCGAGACCGGACGTCTGCGCGAGGTCACGTGAACCATCGTCGGCTGCTCCTCGGGCGGTAGCGCGGGAGCGGCGACCGGCCAGTCGAGCTCGAGTTGGCGCTTGACGCGCGCGGGCACCGTCTTCAGGTCCTCGAGGGTCTGAACCGCGCCGTTGCGCGAGTCGATCAGGAGCGCCAGCAGCAGGTGCTCGACCCCGATGTGGCCGTCACCGCGTTGGACCGCCTCGCGGACCGCGCGCTCGAGGATGCGACGGGCCTGTTGGCTGATGCCGTCCTTCCCAGCGGATTCGAGCTGCTCGGGGGGCAGGCCGGGGAGCGTCGTGTGCAAGGAAGCCCGGGCTCGTCGGAGGGTGACACCGACCGCGTTCAGGGCCTTCGCCGCGGCGCTTCGCTCGCACCGGAGGATCCCGAGCAGGATGTGCTCGGTGCCGACCGCAGGCTGCTGGAGTCGCTTGGCCTCCTCGCGCGCGTACTGGATCGTCCGGCGGGCTTCACCGGTCACCTGTAGCTTGGCGGTCGGGGGCACGGTGATCGCGTGCTCGAACAGGAAGCGATACTTGCGGTGGGCCGCCTGCTTGGTGATCCCCAGCGCTCGCGCGACCTGACTCCACGACGCGCCGTCCTGGAGGGCGCGCAGCACAAGCTCGGGCTCGGTCGCGTCGAGCTCCTGGCGCAGGGCGGTCAGGGCACGTAGCGCGGTGTCCGGATCGGTGATCTGGACCACGTCGCGGGCAAGTTGCTCGATGGTCGCGTCTCCGGCGCTCATGAACGACCTATACCCGCTGCGAGGACCCCGGCAATCCGGGTTGACGAGGGCGTCATTCCAGGATGACGAACAGGATTTCGGGGTTTCACCTTTTCGAGGCCGGGAAGCCCCCCGATCGACAAGCCGAAGGGACCTGGCGATCACTAGGAGGCTGTGATGGACGAAGAGCGCGTATCGAGAGAAGAGATCGAGGCTGA
>DATIEI010000236.1:0-11314 GCA_035455845.1 Solirubrobacteraceae bacterium | reverse complement strand
CGAGGCGGCGCGATCGCGACCCCCAACCGCACCCGCTGCGGCGCCTCGCCGCGGCTCAGCTTCTCGACGCGCTCGCGGATCGCGCCGTCCGCCGGGACGGCGAGGATCAGCCCGCCGTCGGTGCGGATCGAGTTGACCCCGAGCAGCCGGCCGGCCCGGTCGAGCAATGGCCCGCCCGACGACCCCCGCGGCAGCGGCGCGGTGTGCTCGATCGCGAAGCCGATCCGGTGGCGGCGGGGACCCCGGAACCGGCGTGCGGTCGAGGACACGAAGCCCGGAGTGACGCGCAGCCCGCGGCCGCCGGGGTTGGCCAGGGCGAGCACCGAGCGACCGATCGGCAGCGACTCGAGGTCCTCCTCGGCCCACTGGAGCGGTTCGATCTCGCCGGTGTCGGCCTCGATCACGGCCAGGTCCACGTCGAGGTCGGAGGCCAGCACGCGGCCGGTCTCGCGCCGGCCGTCCTGGAACGTCACGGTCACCTCGTCGCCCCGCAGATTGTGGGCGTTGGTGAGGATCCGGTTCGAGTCGATCACGAACCCCGATCCCCGGCCCCACCCCTGCCCGAGGCCGATCACAGCGGGTCCGAAGCGCTCCGCGGCGGTGTGGATCGTACCTTCAAGTTCTTCTAGTACAGACATCTGGTCACTCCTTACTTGCAATATGCAAGTGACAACTGTAACACAGGCTAGGATCTAGGCGTGATGAACGAGGCCCTCGCCGACGCGCTGACGACGATCGGCGACCGCTGGACGCTGCTGGTGATCGCCGCGCTCCTCGACGGCCCCCGCCGGTTCGGCGACCTTCAGGCCGAGGTCGAGGGGATCGCCCCCAACGTCCTCACCCAGCGCCTGCGCCAGCTCGAGCGCAACGCCCTGGTGGTGGCGCGGCCGTACTCCGAGCGCCCACCCCGCTTCGTCTACGAGCTCAGCGCGGCCGGCCAGGAGCTCGCCGGCGCCCTGCGCCTGATCGCCAGCTGGGGGGCGCGCCACGCCGACAGCGCCACCGCCCCCCGTCATGTCGTGTGCGACACGCCCATGGAGGCGCGATGGTGGTGCCCGACCTGCGAGCGCGTCGTCGAGGACGACGAGGACGAACTCGAGTACGCCTAGAGCCCCGCCGGGGGGCAATTTCCGCCAATGAGAATGCCGTCTCGCCTGGTGACGCATTCCGCCCGCGTGGGAGGCAGGATCCGTCCCCGGCGCGGCGGGCCGGCGGTAATGGCGGAATTTCCCCCTCCCGGTGCTGGGCCGACTGGGGTGCGGTCCGTGACCGGACGGGCCCGGACGGTCCCACGGATGCCGCGAAGCGGCCCATGAGAAGCCTTTCAATGACTGCCGCCGCCGTGCACGAGGAAGTAGAGAATGCGCGCCAATGCTCCGGCTGATCGGCATCGTCATCTCGATCGGGCTGGCCGACTCGGTCAACCCGACCACGATCGGGCCCGCCCTCTACCTGGCTACCGGCGAGCGGGCCCGGGGCCGGGTGGCGGAGTTCACGATCGCCGTATTCGCCGTGTACTTCCTGGGGGGCGCGGCGATCGCGGTCGGAGCCGGACAGCTGGTCCGCTCCGTCCTGCCGCACCCCCACCACCACATCACGAACATCGTCGAGATCGCGGCGGGCGTGGCGATGATCGTGGCGGCGGCGCTGCTGTGGCGCTACCGGCAGCGACTCTCGCACCGAGACCCGCCGGACTTCGATCCGCAGGGAAGGTCCAGCTGGGTGCTCGGCGCGTCGATCACCGCAGTCGAGTTGCCGACCGCGTTTCCGTACTTCGCGGTGATCGCCGCGATCGTCGGGGCGGACGTCGACGCGCTCGGCGATCTCCTGCTGCTGCTGCTCTTCAACGTGTGTTTCGTGCTGCCGCTGATCGGGATCCTGGCGACGCTCACCTTCGCGCCGGAAAGTTCGGATCGCCTGCTTGCGGTGGGCCGGCATTTCCTGCAGCGACGCTGGCCCGAGGTGCTCGCCGGCCTTGCGCTCGTGGCCGGCCTACTCGTGGTGGCGCTCGGGGTGAGCGGCCTCGGGGCGAGCCACAGCCACTTCCTGCGCCGGCTGCACCGCACGCTGCGTGGCTGACCCGGCGCGAGCGTCGCCGCCTGCGACTTATGATCGAAGCCGGGATGGCGACGACCGAGCCGCAGACCACCGGAGTCAGGGCGGAGGACCTCCAGCCGCTGCTCGACGGCCGCTATGCCTCGCTGCGCCATCAGATCCGCGACATCCTCGCCCGGCCCGGGTTCGAGCCGCCGATCGCCGTCCCGACCGCGGAGTACCGCGAGCGCGTGCTCGAGTGGATGCGGACGATCGCGGCCGAGGGGCTGACCGCGCCAGGCTTCCCGGTCGAGTACGGAGGGCACGGCAACCCCGGGGCCAACATCGCCGGGTTCGAGACGATCGCGTACGGCGATCTCTCGCTGCTGGTCAAGTTCGGGGTGCAGTTCGGGTTGTGGGGCGGTGCGATCCAGCAGCTCGGCAACCGCACCCATCACGAGCGCTACCTGAAGGCGACCGCCACGCTCGAGCTGATGGGCTGCTTCGCGATGACCGAGGCCGGCCACGGCTCCAACGTGCAGCAGCTGCAGACCACCGCCACCTACGACCCGGACACCGACGAGTTCGTGATCGACACGCCATGCGACGAGGCGTGCAAGGAGTACATCGGCAACGCCGCCTGCCACGCCCACCTCGCCGCGGTGTTCGCCCAGCTGATCGTGGGAGGCGAGTCGCACGGCGTGCACGTCCTGGTCGTACCGCTGCGGGACAACCAAGGCAACCTCAAGACCGGCGTCCGCATCGAGGACTCCGGCGAGAAGATGGGCCTGAACGGCGTCGACAACGGGCGCATCTGGTTCGACCACGTGCGCGTCCCGCGCGACGCGCTGCTCAACCGCTACGGCGGGGTCAACGACGACGGCGCTTACGAGAGCCAGATCGAGAAGCCGACCAAGCGCTTCTTCACGATGCTCGGGGCCCTGGTCCAGGGCCGGGTGTGCATCTCGGGCGCGTCGGTCAGCGCAGCCAAGACAGCGCTGACCATCGCGGTCCGCTACGGCCTCAGACGCGTCCAATTCGGTCCCCCGGACGAGCCCGAGGTGGCGCTGCTCGAGTACCGCACGCACCAGCGCCGGCTGATGCCGCTGCTGGCCAAGACCTATGCTCTGCACTTCGCCCAGGCCGAGCTGCTCGAGCAGTTCCACAAGGCGCACAGCGACGACCACGAGACCACCGAGCGCGACCAGCGCCAGCTCGAGTCGCTGGCTGCCGGGATGAAGGCCGCATCGAGCTGGCACGCCACCGAGACGATTCAGATCTGCCGGGAGTGCTGCGGCGGGGCGGGCTACATGAGCGTCAACCGGTTCGCGGCGCTCAAGGCCGACACCGACGTGTTCACCACCTTCGAGGGCGACAACACCGTTCTGATGATGCTGGTGGCGCGGGGCCTCCTGACCGACTACCGCGACGCGTTCGGCGAGCTCAATCCTCGTGAGACCGTCCTGTTCGTGGCCGAGCAGGCGGTCGAGACCGTGGTCGAGCGGCTGTTCGCGCGAAAGATCGCGCAGGTCATCGCCGACGTCGTCCCCGGGCGCGACGAGACCGGTGACCTGCTCGACCGGGAGAGCCAGCTCGAGTTGTTCCGCTGGCGCGAGGGCCACATCACGGCGGGCATCGCCCAGCGCTTCCGCCGCGGGATCGACGAGGGCTACGACCCCTTCGAGGTGTTCCGGGCGGTCCAGAATCACGCCGCTAACGCCGCTCGGGCCCACATCGAGCGGGTCATCCTGGAGGCGTTCGCCGCCGCCGTCGAGCGATCCCCCGAAGGCCCGATTCGCGATGTCCTGAACCGCCTCTGCGATCTGTACGCGCTCCACCACATCGAACTCGACCGGGGGTACCTGCAGGAGCACGGCAGGCTGACCGGCCCGCGCTGCAAGGCGATCACCCGGGCGGTGAATGACCTGTGCAACCAGGTGCGCGGCGACGCCGAGGCGCTCGTTGACGCGTTCGGCATCCCCGACGAGGTCCTGCGCGCCCCCATCGGGCTGCGATGAACTCCTACATCGACGCGAGTCGGATCGCCGAACTGCAGGACATCCTCGGCGCGGACACAGAGGCGATCCTCGCCTCGATGCTGGCCAGCATGACCGGCGCGATCGAGCAGCTCGAGACAGCGGTGAGCGCCGGCGACCTGGACGTTGCGATCCAGGCGGCCCACCGGGCCCGCAACGATGCTCTGATGCTGAGCGCCGCCCAGCTCCAGGCGGCCCTGACCGCGCTCGAGGCCGCCGCGCGGGACTTCGACGAGCCGCGCACCCGGACCGCGCTCGAGCGCGTCCGGGAGGTCTGGCCCCCCACGCGCGAGGAACTCGCCGGCATGCACCGCCCCGGTTAGTGGTGGATCACGCCCGGCATGCACCGCCCCGGTTAGTGGTAAATCAGCGTTTGGCAGGGTTGCGGCCAAGCACCGTTCCCGGTTAGGGTCCCGCGCCAGGACCGGCCCGAGATCACCGACTGGAAAAGGGGGGGACCCTCTTGTCGTTCAGAGTTCGTCTGAGTGCGGCGCTCATCAGTGCTGCCGTGCTTTCCGCAGCAGGCTTGCTGCTTGTGCTGCAGTCCGGGGCGTCCGCGCGCCCCGGGATCAGCTACGCCCATCTCAACAAGATCCAGAAGCGGATCATCTCCGAGACGCTGGCCAGCGCGCTGGGTTCCCAGGGTCTCAAGCCCCGGGCCGTCCAACGCGGCAACGACGGCGGCGGCACTGGCGACGGTGCACCCACCAACCCGCCGGCGTCCTACGGATCCTCGGGCGGCAACGGGGGCCCGAGCAACTACTTCCCGACCCAGCAGGAGTGCGCGCAGAACCTCGGTCAGGACGTGAAGGTCAACCAGAACTGCCTGAACGTCGCCGATTCCGCCCTGCAGGGTCGCTCGCAGGCCAACAACGAGCCGTCGATTGCGGTCGACCCGTTCAATTCCAAGCACGTCGTGGCCAGCGAAAACAACTACATCCGCGGGGACGGGACCTGCGGGTCCCACTTCTCGCTCGATGGCGGACGGACGTGGTCGGACACGACCATTCCGAATAGCTTCACGTATGGACCGGGTGGCTCCGGCCGCCAGTACTGGCAGGCCGGCGGCGACACTTCGCTGGCGTGGGATACGCGCGGAAACGCGTACGAGAGCTGCCAGCTGTTCAACCGCGGCACCGCGGCGTCGGCGAACCCGGACGAATCGAGCGCGTTCGTGGTCTTCCGCGCCACCCAGAACAACGGGGCGTCGTGGAACTTCCCGGGCCGCTACACGACGGTCACCTTCGATCCCGACGGGACCTCGGGCGTCCTGCAGGACAAGGCGCTGATGGCGATCGACGACAACGTCCACAGCCCCTACCGCGATCGGATCTACGTGACCTGGACCGAGTTCGCGGCCGACGGAACGGCCTACATCTACGAAACCCACTCGAACGACTACGGCGAGCACTTCTCCCCGCGCGTCCTCGTCAGCAAGGACAGCCCGCTCTGCGCGAACAACTACGGCATCACAAACGCCAACGGAAGCTGCAACGAGAACCAGGACTCCGACCCGTTCGTCGGTCCCGACGGAAACCTGTATGTGGCCTGGGTCAACTTCAACAACGCCGTCACGGGGAACGACAACAGGAACCAGGTACTGCTGGCGAAGTCGACCGACGGTGGCGACTCGTTCTCGGCGCCGGTCGTCAAGGTCAGCGACTACTACGACCTGCCCGACTGCAACACCTATCAGGGAGACGACCTCTTCCGCGCGTGCGTGCCCGAGAAGGGCTCCTCGACCAAGTCGGTGTTCCGCGCCACGAACTACCCGTCGGGTCAGGTTGCGCCGCAGCACCCGAACCTGGTCACGGTCGCCTTCGGCTCGTACATCAACAAGGACTCGAACGAGTCCAACGGGTGCGTGCCCGCGGGGTTCAACCCCGCCACCGGCATCAACCGCTACACCGGGGTCAAGACGCCCGGAGCGTGTAACAACAAGATCCTGCTCAGTGTGTCGAAGGACGGTGGCGCCACGTTCACCGGCACGACGACGGATCCGCGCCAGGAGACGCTCGTGACGCAGGCCCGCGGACAGAACGGCACCGACCAGTTCTTCCAGTGGAGCACGTTCACGCGTGACGGCAAGCTGGCGGTGGATTACTACGACCGCCAGTACGGAAACGACGAGACGACCGGCTCCTCGGACTTCAGCCTGTCCGGGAGCGACAATCTGACCGCCTTCGGCCAGGTTCGCCTGACGTCGAGCTCGATGCCGGCCCCGACCGAGTTCTACGGGACGAACGGAGGCCTGTTCTACGGCGACTACGTCTGGCTCTCCGCGGCCGACAAGGCGTACGCCATCTGGTCAGACACGCGCGAGCCGGAGCTGTTCGTCTGCCCCAACACGGCCACGCCGGGCAGTCCGCCGGCGCTCTGCACCGGCACGGAGCCGAACGGCCAGCAGGCCAACGATCAGGACACGTTCACGGCCACCGTGAACGTTCCGACCGGGCACGGTTACGGGTACCAACGCGACCACGGACACCGAAAGCGACACTGAGCACAGGCACGTGGGGCCCGGAGAAATTCGGGCCCCACCCGCCCCCCAACCGCCCCCCAGACCGCTTCACGCGCGCTAGGCTCGCTCACGACATGCGATCTCGATTCGGCCGAAAGCGCATCCGTCTCGCCGTCGTCTCGGTCGCGCTCCTCGTGCTGCCGGGGACCGCGGCGACGCTGGCCATCGGCGCTCCTCGGGCCCGTCAGGCCCGCGCCGCGCTGGTGCTGGCCAAGCGTAACCCGGTGACCGTACGAGGAACCGGCTTCAAGCCGAACACCCGCGTCCGGGTCACGCTGCTCGAGGCCCGGAAGCTGGTCCGCCGGCCGCTGGCCAGCGGTCGGGGCACGTTCACGACCACTTTCTCCTCGGTGGTGATCGACCGCTGCAGCGGGTGGACGGTCACGGCCAGCCAGCCCGGGCGCGCGACCGTGATCCTGCACGGTCCCAAGCCTCAGTGCGCGCCGGGGTAGCGCAGACCCTCCACAAATCCTCCAAGCCCCGATCAAGCTTGGAGTCCGGGGTGACGATAGGAACGTCATGGAGCGTTCCTCAGCGCCCGCGGGTTCGGTCCCGGCCGCTTCCCGGCGGGGCCGTGTGCTGGTCGTCGACGACCACGAGCTGAACCTCAAGCTGCTCGAACGGCTGCTCGAGCGCGAGGGTCGCGAGGTGCGCGCGGCCGATTCCGTGGCCGCGGCCGAGCGCGCGCTGGCCGAGGAGCAGCCGGCCATGATCGTGCTCGACCTGAACCTTCCCGACGGCAGCGGGCTCGAGCTCACCCGCAAGCTCAAGGCCGAGCCGCGAACCGCCTCGATCCCGATCGTCGCCTGCACGGCCGCGGTCATGCCGGCCGACGAGGACAAGGCGTTCGAAGCCGGCTGCGACGCGTTCGTGGCCAAGCCGATCGACCTGCGCCACTTCTCGGACGTCATCTCATCGATCCTCTCCTAGCGGGTCTCACGTCAACGGCCCACCCGTAATGCCGGCCCGGGTAGTGTTTGGGCCCTGCCTATGGACTTCGAGTTCTCGGATCGCTGCAAGGAGCTACGCGAGCGCCTGCTCGCGTTCATGGACGAGCACGTTTATCCGGCCGAGGCCGTGTACCACGAGCAGCTGCTCGCCTCCGGCGATCCGCACTCACATCCCGCGATCATGGAGGAGCTCAAAGAGCGCGCCCGGGAACTCGGGTTATGGAACCTGTTCTTGCCCGAGCCGACCGAGGGTGTGCAGGCGCCGGGCCTGAGCAACGTCGACTACGCGCCGCTGGCCGAGATCATGGGCCGCAGCCACATCGCCTCCGAGGCGTGCAACTGCGCGGCGCCCGACACGGGCAACATGGAGGTCCTGAACCTGTTCGGCACCCCCGAGCAGAAGGAGCGCTGGCTGCGACCGCTGCTCGACGGCGAGATCCGGTCCGCCTTCGTGATGACCGAGCCGGAAGTGGCCAGCTCCGATGCCACCAACATCGAGCTGCGGATCGAACGCGACGGCGACGAGTACGTGCTGAACGGCCGCAAGTGGTGGGCGTCGGGCGCGGTGCGCGAGCGCTGCAAGGTCTTCATCGTGATGGGCAAGACCGATCCCGACGGACCGCCGTTCAAACAGCAGTCGATGATCCTGGTGCCGCGGGAGACTCCCGGCGTCAGGATCGTTCGCAACCTCCCGGTGTTCGGCTATGTCGACCAGGAAGGCCATGCCGAGATCGTGTTCGAGGACGCGCGCGTCCCGGCCTCGAGCCTGATCAGCGAGGAGGGCCACGGCTTCCTGATCGCCCAGGCTCGGCTCGGCCCCGGGCGCATCCACCACTGCATGCGCTGCATCGGCGCGGCCGAGCGGGCGCTCGAGCTGATGTGCCGACGGGCCTCGGAGCGAGTTACGTTCGGTCAGCCGGTCGCCGAGCGGGCCAACATCCAGGATTGGATCGCCGAGTCGCGGATCGAAATCGACATGGCCCGCCTGCTTACCCTCAACGCCGCCTGGCTGATGGACACGGTGGGCAACAAGCACGCGCGCACCGAGATCTCGGCGATCAAGGTCGCCGCGCCGGAGGTGGCCCTGCGCGTGGTCGACCGCGCGATCCAGGTGCACGGCGGCGGCGGGGTCTCAGACGACTTTCCGCTGGCCATGATGTACGCCCACCTGCGCACGCTGCGCCTCGCGGACGGCCCCGACGAGGTGCACAAGCGCTCGATCGCCCGGCGCGAGTTGCGCCGCGTGGCGACGCCCGAGACCGTCGCGCCTTAGAGCGGTCTGTTAGCCGCGGCGGGCGGCCGCGAAGGCCGCCGTGGCGGCGCCCCAAAGCCCGGCGGCCAGCATCAGGCGCTCGGCCAGCCCGACGCCGGCGGCCAGCGCGGCGATCCCGCCGGCGAGCAGCACGATCCCGATCAGGGCGACGTCGTTGCGCTTGGTCGTACTCACGGTCAGGGCAAGCATCGGCATCATCCGCGCCCGACTTGACAGCGAGGCCAACGGGCGGCTCCGCCGAGTACGGTGCACCCGGATGGGAGCCGATGTGCCGCTGCGTCGCAATCGTGACTACATGCTCGTGTGGGCGGGCCAGGGCGTGTCCGAGCTGGGCTCCCAGGTCTCGACCGTGGCCTATCCGCTGCTTGTGCTCGCGCTCACCTCCTCGCCGGCCAAGGCGGGCTTGGTCGGGCTGGCCGCCACCTTGCCGGTGCCGCTGCTCGCGCTGCCCGCCGGAATGCTGGCGGACCACTTCGATCGCAAGCGCCTGATGCTTACCTGCGACGCGATCCGCGCGGCCGCCCTCGCCGTGCTGACGATCGCGGTGTTCAGCGGGGGGGTGGCCTTCGGGGTGGTGGTGGCGGTGGCGTTCGTCGACGGCGCGCTGCTGACGGTGTCGTTCGTGACCGAGCGCGGCGTGTTGCGCCGCCTGGTCGCCCCCGAGCAGCTCTCCGCCGCGGTGGCCCAGAACGAGACGGCCTTCTATGCCTCGAGCATCGTCGGGCCGCCCCTCGGCGGGCTGCTGTTCGCGATCGCGCGCGCCCTGCCGTTCCTGGCCGACGCGGTGTCCTACGCGTTCTCGGCCACGGCGACGTTGCTCACCCGGGCCGGGTTCCAGCCCGACCGGACCGAGCCGCGAGGGAGCCTGGTGGCCGAGTTCACCTCGGGTCTCCGGTGGCTCTGGCGGCGCCCATTACTGAGGACCTGCTCGCTGATCACGGCCGCGATCAACCCGACCTGGCGGGCGCTGTACCTGCTGCTGGTGGTTCTGGCCAAACGCCACGGCGCCTCGTCGAGCCTGATCGGGGTGATGTTCGCGATTATCGCCGCCGCCGGCCTGCTCGGCGGGCTGTTGGCTTCGTCGCGGCTGGCTTCACGCGTGTCGGTGGCCACCGCGGTCCGGCTCGACACCTGGACCATGGCGCTCCTCATGCCGCTGCTCCTGATCGCCCAGGGAACGCTGTTCACCGCGGCGATCGTCGCGCTGATCGAGTTCCCGGCCGCGCTGGTCAACTCGGCCGTCGAGGGATTCCGAGGCGCGCTCGCGCCCGAGCACATGCAAGGCCGCGTTCACGCCGCCGCCGGCACCCTGTCGCAGTCGCTCGGGTGGGCCGGTCCGCTGGTCATCGGGCTGGCCCTCGAGCACTTCTCGAGCACGACCAGCATCCTGCTGCTGTGTGGCTGGGCGCTGTTGGCGGCCCTGGCCGCGACACTGCTGCCCACCATGCGCGCGGCCGAATGAGTGGCCGCCCCCGCGAGGACGACCACTAGTCTCCAACCGATGGCGGCGGGAGACCTCGAAGGCAGGACGTTCCTGATCACCGGCGCCAACACCGGCATCGGCCTGGAGACCGTCCGGGCTCTGGCCGCGCGGGACGCGCGCGTATACATCGCGGTTCGCTCGCACCAGCGCGGACAGCGAGCGATCGAGGAGATCGTCACCCAGACCGGCAACCCCGATCTCTTCCTGCTCTCGCTCGACCTCGGCGACCTGGATTCCGTCAGGCACTGTGCCGAGGCGTTCCTGAGCACCGGCGACCCGCTGCACGTGCTGATCAACAACGCGGGCGTGGCCGGCTCGCGCGGGATGACCGCGAGCGGGTTTGAGCGGATGTTCGGCACCAACCACGTGGGCCCGTTCCTGCTCACCGGCCTGTTGCTCGAGCGATTGCACTCAAGCGCACCCGCCCGGATCGTCAACGTGGCGAGCGCGGCTCATTACCGCGCCACCGGGATCGACTGGGAGGCCGTGCGCCGGCCCACCCGGTCGTTCACCGGCATGGCCGAGTACTCGGTGTCGAAGCTGGCCAACGTTCTCCACGCCCAGGAGCTGGCTCGCCGGCTACAGGGCAGCGCGGTGACCACCTACTCACTGCATCCGGGGGTGATCGCGTCGGACATCTGGCGCCGCGTTCCCTGGCCGATCCGCCCGCTGATGAAGCGGCGCATGGACTCCCCCGAGCGGGGCGCGCGAACGTCGCTGTACTGCGCGACGTCGCCGGACGTGGCCGAAGAGAGCGGGCGCTACTACGACGATTGCCGGCCCACGGAGCCCGGCGCCGCGGCCACCGCGGCGCTCGCCGCCGAGCTCTGGCGGCGCAGCAGCGAGTGGACCGGCGTCGGCGCGTAGACGGCGATCGCCTGCACCGCGAGCGCGACCCCGGTGGCGGCGGCGAACGCCGAAGCGATCCCGTACGGAACGACGGCCAGCGCGATCACCTGGCAGAACAACACAAACGACGCCATCCCGGCCAGCATGCCCCGCAGCAGCGCGATCGCC
>DATIEI010000235.1:0-13044 GCA_035455845.1 Solirubrobacteraceae bacterium | reverse complement strand
CGGCAGCCCGCGCTCGGGATTACCGGGGAACGAGGCCACCCACTTCAACAGCGCCATCCCGTTCCCTCGGGCCGGCATGGCGCGGAAGTCGCCGAACGGCGGACACTCGAGGTACACCTTCGGCGGCATCTCCCACTCGCCCGCGTGGAAGCACAGCAGCCCCTCGCGAACCCGTTCGATTGCCACCTGCGGCGAGACCGCGTTCAGCACCGCGTCGTGATCCAGCACCGGGAGCTCGGACACGACGGGCACGATACGCTGCGGCCGTCGATGAACCGCCGGCCGAAGCTCACGATCGTCGCGCCCACCGCCTCCGAGGAGGAGGCCGCCGCAGTCATCGCCGCCCTCGAGCGGTTCATGCGCGAGACCGCGCCGCGGCCGGCTCCCCCCGCGTCCCGGCCCAACCCGTGGCAGCGGGCGGCGCTCAACGAGGGCGTGATGCGCGCTCCGGGTGACTTGCCGCCGTGGGCGTGACAGAACCGTTCCTTTTCTGCACACTCGCTTGACAGGAACCAGCGCGTATGCGAGCTTCCAGTCCGTTGGTGGGTGGGCCATACCGGCGATCCGTCGGGAGAGAGTGCCTGGGGGCGCAACCATGTGGGGTCATTTTTGTCGTGCTTGTTGGCGGGGCGGACTACCCGTCACGCTGCCTCGGTTGAGGCTGCCGGCGCGTCGTAGAACCCTTTCTGCGCCCATGCTCGCGCCCGCCGATGCGACACCGATGATCGGCATCGCTCAGCCCCCAAAGTCGATGCTGGTTCTCAGGTAGGCGCCGGCTGAGAGCGCGCCGGCTGCCGCGACGGTTGCCCCCACCGTCGCGGCGCCGGGTTGCTTCGGCTACACACCCGCACGGCGGCGCGGCGCGTTCCGGAACGTGCCCGCGGTCCGAAAGCGCCGCAAGACGCGAGCGCCGCCGTGCGGGTGCCGCAGCCTCGCCCGCAGCCATGAGGCCGCGCGGCGCGTATCCCCCGGCCGGATGAGGCTCGCCCGGCCCCACGGATGCCGGCGAAGCCGGCCCCAAAGAACCCCAAAATCCCCGCTCATGCGGGAAATACCTAAACGCCGATTGCCTTTTGGTACATTCCCTGATCCGCCCGCGACCGGAAGGAAGACCGATGCACAGCGCACGCACCGGATCGCTCGAGAACCCCGAGGTGCTCGAGAACGTCCCCGGGCACATCATCCCGATCCTCGAGCGTGAGTTCGACGACTTCGACACGGAATCGACGCGCTATCTGACCGGTGAGCTCGACGGCGAGACGTTCACCAAGTTCCGCCTGAAGCAGGGCGTCTACGGCCAGCGCCAGCCCGACGTTCAGATGGTCCGGGTCAAGCTCCCGCTCGGCGGCATCAGCCCCGAGCAGTTCGAGGCGTTCGCCGACGGGATCGAGAAGTACGTCCCGCTGCGCAAGAGCCACATCACCACGCGCCAGAACATTCAGATGCACCACGTTCCGCTCCCGGACGCGGCGGCGCTGATCCGCGAGCTGGGGGATGCCGGCCTGTCGAGCCGCGAGGGCTGCGGCAACACGATGCGCAACGTGACCGGTGATCCGCGCGCCGGGACGCTCGAGGGTGAGCTGTTCGACATCACGCCCTACGCCGGCGCCTACGTCCGGTATTTCGTGCGCCATCCGACGACGCAGAACATGCCCCGCAAGTTCAAGACCGCGTTCGCGTCGACCGCCGGAGACAACACGATCGCCAAGATCCACGACCTGGCGTTTCTGCCCAAAGTCGACGAGGACGGCGTACGCGGCGCGGCCGTGCTGGTCGGCGGCGGCACCTCGATCATGCCGCGTCTTGCCCCGACGCTGTACGAATTCGTCGAGCTCGATAACGGCGACTACCTGAAGGTCGCCGAAGCGGTGGTGCGGATCTTCGACCGGACCGACTGGCTGCGACCCAACCGCGCGCGAGCCCGGATCAAGGTCCTGATCGACAAGATCGGGATCGACGCGTTCCGGGAGATGGTCGAGGAGGAGTGCGGCGGCGACTGGGTCTTGGAGCGCGATTTCAGCCTCGACAGGATCCTCTTCGAGTACGACGAAGAGGCACACGCGCCGGCCAGGCCGCATACCTTTGCCACGCCGAACGGCGACAACCGTGAGTTCATGCACTTCGTGCAGACCAACGTCCAGCGTCAGCGCCAGCCCGGCTTCTCGACCGTGGAGGTCAAGGTGACGCGCGGCGACCTGACCCCCGACCAGATGCGCGGAATCGCAAGCATCATGCGCCAGTACACCGGTGGCGCGGCCCGGACCACGGTCCACCAGAACCTGATCCTGCGCTGGGTCCGCGATGAGTCGGTCTACGACGTGTGGCGGGCGCTCGGCGAGCTCGGGCTGCACGACGCGGGCGCCGACGAGATCACCGACGTGGTCAGCTGCCCGGGCACGGATTCGTGCAAGCTCGGGATCACCAGCTCGATGGGGCTCAACCAGGCCATCCAGGACCGCCTCGTCGAGATGGAGATCGATGACGCGCTGACCCGCCGCATCCACGTCAAGATGAGCGGCTGCCCGAATGGCTGCGGCCAGCACCACATCGCGAACATCGGCTTCTACGGGGCCTCGATCAAGGTTGGGGAGCACACCATTCCGGCCTACATCCCGCACGTCGGAGGTGCTTACGAGGGCGGCGACGTGCGCTACGGTCAGCGCCTCAAAGCGCGTCTCCCCGCCAAGCGCGTGCCTGAGGCGGTGCAGCGATGGGTACGCTTCTACGAATCTGAACGGCAGAACGGTGAGGAATTCAACGCTTTTGTGGACCGCGTGGGCCCGCAGGAGTTCGAGGCGAAGGTCAAGGACCTCACAATGCCAATCGAGTTCAGCCTGGAGAACATGAACTACTTCATCGACTGGACCAAGAGATCGCCGTTCGAGGTCATCCGCGGCGAGGGCGAGTGCGCGGTGTGATGAGCGTCGCGATCCCCGATCTGGAGACCGTCTCCGCCCAAGAGGTCCTCGCCTACGCGGTGGAGCGGTTCCACCCTCGGCTCAAGATGGCCTGCTCCTTCCAGAAGGAGGAGTCGGTGCTGCTGCACATGCTCATCGAGATCGAGCCCGACGCGAATGTGTTCATGATCGACACCGGCGTGCTGTTCGGAGAGACGCTCCAGACCTGGAGGCGATTCGAGGAGCGCTTCGGCGTCCACATAGAGGTCGTCGATGCCCGCAGTCCCGACGAGCCGTGGACGATGACCCGCTGCTGCAGCGAGGCCAAGGTCGATGCGCTCGAGCGCGCGCTGGAGGACGTCGAGGCATGGGTCACCGGCATCCGTCGCGAGCAGGCTCCCACCCGGGCCGCCGCCCCTAAGCTCGAACACGACGACCGGCGCGGGATCTGGAAGGTGAACCCGCTTGCCGACTGGTCGGAAAAGGACCTGTGGCGCTACATCTTCGACCACGACTTGCCCTACCACCCGTTGCACGACCAGGGCTACGCCTCGATCGGCTGCGAGCCGTGCACGCGTCCGGGCGCCGGCCGCGAGGGGCGCTGGGCTGGGCTCGACAAGACCGAGTGCGGGATCCACGAATGAACCCGCTGCACTACGAGCTCTCCCATCTCGAGACCCTCGAGGCCGAGGCGATCCACATCTTCCGCGAGGTGGCGGCCGAGTTCGAGCGGCCTGTCCTGCTGTTCAGCGGCGGCAAGGACTCACTGGTGCTCCTGCGCCTGGCCGAGAAGGCATTCCGACCGGGCCGGTTCCCGTTCCCGATCATGCACGTGGACACCGGGCACAACTTCCCGGAGGTGCTCGAGTTCCGCGATCGGCTGATTGAGTCGCTCGGCGAGCGGTTGATCGTGGCCAGCGTGCAGGAGTCGATCGACAAGGGTCGGGTAACCGAGGAGACCGGCCCGCGGGCGTCGCGCAACCGCCTGCAGATCGTGACGCTGCTCGACGCGATCACCGAGCACGGCTTCGACGCCGCGTTCGGCGGCGCCCGGCGCGACGAGGAGCGCGCCCGGGCCAAGGAGCGCGTGTTCTCGTTCCGCGACGACTTCGGCCAGTGGGAGCCCAAGCGCCAGCGTCCCGAGATCTGGTCGCTGTACAACGGCCGTATCCGCAAGGGCGAGCACGTCCGTGTGTTCCCGCTCTCGAACTGGACCGAGCTCGACGTGTGGCAGTACATCGCCCAGGAGGGGCTCGAGGTTCCCTCGATCTACTTCGCCCACAACCGGCAGGTGTTCGAGCGCGACGGCATGCTCTATGCCCTCAGCGCGCACGTGCAGCTGATCGAGGGCGAGACGCCGTTCGAGGCTTCGGTTCGCTACCGGACGGTGGGCGACATGACGTGCACGGGAGCGGTGCGTTCGTTCGCGACGACCCTCCCAGACGTGGTTTCTGAAATCGCCGCGACCCGCGTGACCGAACGAGGCGAGACCCGCGCCGACGATCGCGTGACCGAGGCGGCGATGGAGGATCGCAAGCGCGAGGGTTATTTCTAAGTGGCGCCGGGCGCCGCCACCAACGGGCGCGCTGTGCGCACCCGCACCAGCGAGTTGCTCCGCTTCGCCACCGCGGGCTCGGTCGACGACGGCAAGTCGACGCTGATCGGGCGGCTGCTGCACGACTCCAAGGCGATCCTCGAGGATCAGCTCGAGCACGTGATCCGCACCTCGGAGCGGCGCGGCGACGGCTACGTGAACCTGGCCCTGCTGACCGACGGGCTCCGCGCCGAGCGCGAGCAGGGGATCACGATCGACGTCGCCTATCGCTACTTCCAGACGTCCCGGCGCAAGTTCGTGATCGCCGACACCCCGGGGCACGAGCAGTACACGCGCAACATGGTCACGGGCGCCTCGACCGCGGACGTCTCGATCGTCCTGGTCGACGCGCGCAAGGGCGTGATCGAGCAGACCCGCCGCCACGCCTACATCGCCTCGCTGCTGCGCATTCCGCATCTGGTCGTGTGCGTGAACAAGATGGACCTGGTCGACTACGACGAGGCGGTGTTCGAGCACATCGTCGAGGAGCTGACCGACTGGACCGCCCGCCTGAACATCGCCGACGTCACGTTCATCCCGATCTCGGCCCTGCACGGCGACAACGTGGTCGAGCGTTCGCTCGAGATGGCCTGGTACGACGGCCCCCCGCTGCTCTACCACCTCGAGCACGTGGTGATAGCGCCCGATCGCAACCTGACCGACATCCGCTTCCCGGTGCAGTGGGTGATCCGGCCGAACTCAGACGAGCACCACGACTACCGTGGTTACGCGGGGCAGGTCGCCGGCGGCGTGCTGCATCCGGGCGAGGAGGTGATGGTGCTGCCGAGCGGCCAGCGCACCGAGATCGCCGCGATCGACACGTTCAAGGGCCCGGTCGACACCGCCTTCCCGAGCATGTCGGTCACGGTGCGGGTAGCCGATGAGCTCGACATCTCACGAGGGGACATGATCGTCGAGGCCGACGATCCGCCCGCCGCCGCCCGCGAGCTCGAGGCGATGGTCTGCTGGATGGGACAGACGCCGCTGCGGCCCGGCGCACGACTGGTCATCAAGCACACCACACGGACGACCCGGGCCCGGGTCGAGGAGCTCGACTACCAGGTCGACGTCAACGCGCTGGAACATCAACCGACCGAGGAACTTGCCCTGAACGAGATCGGGCGCGTACGGATCCGCACCGGCTCACCCCTGATGGTCGACCCCTATGCCCGCAACCGCACCACCGGCAGCTTCATCCTGATCGACGAGGCGAGCAACGACACGGTGGCGGCGGGGATGGTCGTCACCGCGCGCTGAGCCTTTCGACCGCCGCGATCGCCGGAGGTCCGCCCCGCGGTCCGAACGTCTCGATCACCGCCGACACGCCGGCGTTGTGAGCGCCCGCGACCACGATCTGCACCGCCTCCTCGCAGCCCAGCGCCCTGACCACGTCCGCGTCCGGGGTGCTGTCGGGCACCGCCTCGGCATGCCCTGACGACAGGCGCCAGCGCGTCTTGCCGGACACCGCGTCCTTGCCGGCCGCGGCCAACGCCTCGCGCATGTTCACGGCGTGCTCGAACACGAAGCGACGCAGGTCGTCCTTGCTCCAACCGGCCCGGGCGAGCAGGTGGGCGTGCTCGGGCCCGAGCGCGATGCACGCGCTGATCGTCTCGTGGATGAGCGCGCCGGTGCGGGAGATCGTCCCGGCCAGGTCGATGGCCAGCTGCTCGGGGACCGTGGTGTGCCGCGCCTCGATGTGCGCCACGCTTCGCATCGTCAGAGCGGTCACCGTGCTGTCTTCGGCCCTGAACCCGTGCTCCACGTGGAACGCCGGCCACGGCGAGTCCTCCTCGTTCTCGGCGATGCACGCCGTGTACTTGGCCGGGTTGCCCTGCGTGGCCTGGTCGAGCTCGCCGGGGCGTAGGCCGAACGCATTGAGCGCGGTCAAGCGAATGGCGCGCCCGATCGTCGCGTTGGCCCGGAAGCCCGACCCGAACACGTTCCCTTTGCTGTTGAGGCCGATCTGCTCGCGCACCGGCCCGTTTACCAGCAGCATCGGCGCTGTTCCGGTGGTGCTCTGCCAGATGCCACGGGTGACGTAGTTCTCGGCCTTGAGCGCCGTCCAGGCCGCCAGCACGACCGGGAAGTACTCGGGACGGCAGCCGGCCATCGCGGCGTTGATCGCGGCCAGGCGCACCGTGCACGCGCGATTCAGGTGAGGCATGGCCAGGAGGACCTCGTCCGGGTCCCGTGCGGTCTGGCTCAGGAACTCAGCCAGGATCGACTCGGTCACCGGCATCACCGGCAGGCCATCGGTCCACCCGCGCTCGAAGTAGTCCTCGATCACGCGGCGGAGCTCGTCGATGTCGACGAGCGGGAGCTCGGCCGCCGCGGTCATGCGTGGGTCAGGATCCGGACGACGTCATCGACGATCTCGCGCACGCGGGTCTCGATCTCAGCCTCGCCCAGGCTGGCGATCGGGTGCGGGATGGTCACGAACTGGAACTCGGGATGGCCCAACACGTCGGCCATCGCCTTCGCGGGGATAACGAACGCGTCAGTGCAGATCGACACCGCCGGCACGCCCGCCCGCTCGAGCACGATTCCGTCGGCCAAACTGGCCGCCGAGCAGGAGCCTCAGTCACCGACCCCCGCAATCACCGCATCGCAGCTCTGGGCAATCTCCTGGGCCCGGTCCTCCTCCACCGGGGTCCCGAAATACGACTTGGTATATGTGCTCACCTCACCGACGTGATGTTGGGCGCGGAGCTGGTCGGCGAGTGTCTCCAGCACGCGCGCGGCGTTGGCCTTCGTGTTGTCGAGCAGTCCGAGCCGGATACCGCTCAGGCCGGGCACCCGCGCCGCGAGTGTCGGGTCACGACCGCGCTCCGATTGGCCGGTGGGATCGAGAATCGCCTCCCGGTGGGACACGATTGGGACCGTAGCAATGACTAAGCCTCTAAAGTCCCGCGCCGCATGTTCTCGAAGGTCCTGATCGCCAACCGCGGCGAGATCGCGGTCCGCATCATGCGCGCGTGCGAGGAGCTCGGGATCGCCACGGTGGCGGTCTACTCCGAGCTCGACCGCGACGCCGTGCACGTCAAGCGCGCCGGCGAGGCGTTCCTGCTCGGCCCCGGCCCGGCAACCGAGAGCTACCTGGCGATCGACAAGCTGATCGAGGCGGTGCAGCGCTCTGGTGCCGAGGCGGTGCACCCCGGGTACGGGTTCCTGGCCGAGAACGCAGCCTTCGCTGCCGCGCTCGCGGACGCCGGGATCACGTTCATCGGGCCGCCCGCGTCGGCGATCGAGGCGATGGGATCGAAGACCAAGGCGCGCGAGCTGATGGCCAAGGCCGGCGTGCCGATCGTCCCGGGCACCACCGAGCACGTCGCCACGCTCGAGGACGCGCAGCGGGTGATCGAGGAGACGATCGGGTACCCGGTGGCGGTCAAGGCCGCCGGTGGCGGTGGCGGCAAGGGCTTCCGGGTCGCGCTCGAGGAGTCCAAGCTGATAGACGCCTTCGAGGGCGCCGCCCGCGAGGGCGAGAAGTTCTTCGGCGATTCGACCGTGTACCTCGAGCGCTACCTGCCCGATCCGCGCCACGTCGAGGTGCAGGTGCTGGCCGACACGCACGGCAACGTGATCCACCTCGGCGAGCGCGACTGCTCGCTCCAGCGCCGCCACCAGAAGCTGATCGAGGAGGCCCCGGCGCCGGCCGTCGACGAGGAGCTCCGCGCCAAGATCGGCAAGATCGCCACCGACGCCGCAGCGGCGGTGTCCTATACAGGCGCCGGGACGATCGAGGGACTCCTCCAGGAGGGCGAGTACTTCTTCCTGGAGATGAACACGCGGGTCCAGGTCGAGCACTGCGTGACCGAGATGGTGACCGGGATCGACATCGTCAAGGAGGGGATCCGGGTGGCCGCGGGCGAGCCCTTGTCGATCCGCCAGGACCAGCTCGAGCTTCGGGGTCACGCGATCGAGTGCCGGATCAACGCCGAGGACGCCTCGAAGAACTTCGCTCCCGCGCCGGGTTCGATAGCCGCGTATCGCGAGCCGGCGGGCCCCGGGGTGCGGGTCGACTCGGGGGTCGAATCCGG
The DNA here is from genome assembly GCA_035455845.1 of Solirubrobacteraceae bacterium. Classification (GTDB taxonomy): domain Bacteria; phylum Actinomycetota; class Thermoleophilia; order Solirubrobacterales; family Solirubrobacteraceae; genus Palsa-465. The sequence goes on along the minus strand of DATIEI010000235.1, from coordinate 4,513 downwards.
CTCTGAGATCTCGCCCATGTACGACCCGATGGTGGCCAAGCTGATCGTCTGGGACGTCGATCGCGAGCAGGCCACCGCGCGCATGGTGCGAGCGCTCGGCGAGTACCAGATCGAGGGCTTGAAGACGCTCTTGCCCTTCCACGAAGCCATCCTCCAGACCCGCCAGTGGCACGACGCCGAGACCTGTCGCGATCTGATCGAGGATCGCGAGTGGCTGGGGCAGCTCGCGTTCCCCAAGGTCGAGAAGGGCGCCGCGGAGGGGCCCATCGAGAGCGTCGAGCAGAGCTACACGGTCGAGGTGTCAGGCAAGCGCTTCGACGTGAAGGTGATCGGTCCGCCGATGGCGGGCGCGCCGGTCAACGGCACCGCTCCCGCGCCGGTGCCCGGGGCGGGTGCGGCGGCGACTCGCCGGGCGCCGCGACGCAGTGAGCGCGCCGGGGCGAGCAGCGGTGGCGGCGGGGACACGCTGGCTTCCCCGCTGCAGGGCACCGTCTTGAAAGTAGCCGTCGAGAAGGGCGCCGAGGTCCAGGAGGGCGCCCTGGTCGCGGTGATCGAGGCGATGAAGATGGAGAACGAGATCACCGCGCACAAGGCCGGCGTGGTCGCCGAGCTGCCGATCGCCATCGGCTCTTCGGTCGCCACCGGGGACACGCTCGCGGTGATCAGCTCGGGCGGCGAGTAGCCACGTTCTGTTCGTGAATCCGCCGCTGCGTGCCCGTCCGGCGACCGGCGGGAAGGGCAGCTGCGGCCCCCTGCTCGATCAGCGCCCCTAAATACGCCACGTCCTCGTCGAGCACGCCCAACGCCTCCTCGCGCGGCAGCGGCCGCCCGTGGCCGGGGATGATCGTCTGCGACCGCTCCACGAGCTCTCGCAGCCGTCCGAGCGTGGCCAGGTACGCCTCGGCAGATCCCCCTGGCGAGAGCCACGGGATCTCGACCGGACTCAGGTAATCGCCGCACACGAGGACGCTCAGCCACGGGATGAAGTAGGCGGTCCCGTCGGGGGTGTGGCCGTCGGCGGGATGCAGCTCGAGCTCGTGCCCGCGCTCGTCGGGGCCGAGCGACAGCCGTCCCGGGACCGGCAACGCCTGCACGCCGGCGAGCGACAGCGGCGGGCGATCGTCGACGTAGTGGTCCTCGTCGAACTCGCGCAGCTCGCGCTGGGCCTGCCCCGGCTCGGCGGCCAGGCGCTGCGCCGTGCTCTCCCCGCACCCCAGCGACGCCCCAGGGAAGGCGATGCGCCCGAGCAGGTGATCCCAGTCCGCGTGGGTGGTGAGCAGCCCCGAGACCGGGAATCCCGCTTGCTCGAGCACACTCGGCACCGCCTCCAGCTCGTCGGGATACACCGGCGAGTCGATCACGAACCCCTCGTCGCCGGCGCGTACCGCGGTGCAGGTCGTCTGCCAGAAGCGGCTGATGAAGACGATCAGGTCAGAATGGACGCTGAGGGCCCGCATTGAGACCGCGTCCGGCTCGCCCTAAGACACGCCGAGCAGCTTCATCGCCTCGCGCAGGTCCTTCGCCTCGGCGTCGGGCTTCTTCTGGTTTGACTCGAGCGCCTCCTTGTCCCGGTTGACCCAGATCACCGGGACCTTGCGCTTGAGGCACGGCTCGACGTCGTAGTAGTAGCTGGCGGCCACGTGGACCCAGCCCTTCTTGCCGCCGATGCGACGCTCGCATTCGGTGAAGTGGGCCGGGTCGGGCTTGTAGGAGCGCACCTGCTGGGCGGTGACGACCAGGTCGAAATCGAGCGGGATATGGCGGCGGGTCTGGCCGAGGAGCTTGTCGTCGATGTTCGAGATCAGCCCGATCTTGTGCTTCTTGGCGATCTTCTGGAGCACCGAGTTGGTCTCCTTGAACGTGGGCCAGCGCTGAACCGAGTCGGGCAGGAAGCCGGCCCGCGAGGGCTCGAGCGGCCAGCCGAGCGTCTTGGCAATCTGCACCGCGGTGCGCCGGAGGACCTCGGCGTACAGCTCGTACGAGCCCGCCTGGATCTGCTTCTGCACGTCCCTGAACAGCGGGATGAGCTCGTCGCGCTCGATCGTGAACCCGTCCCGGTCGGCCTCGCGCTTGAACGCGTCGTACACCCCGGTGTCCCAGTCGATCAGGGTTCCGTACACGTCGAAGGTGACGAACGTGATGTCCTTGGGGATCGCCATGGCGCGGCCATGATGCCACGGCGAGAGACTCCCGCGCTTCCAGGCCTTTCTCGGGGCGCGCGACGGGCTTCGCACATGACCTACTACAGTCCAGCCGCGGATGGATCTTCTCGAGTACCAGGGGAAGCAGGTGTTCGCGCGCCATGGCGTGTCCGTGCCCTCGGGCCGTCACGCTCAGACGGTCGACGAGGCCGCCGCGGCGGCCGACGACATCGGCTATCCGTGTGTGATCAAGGCCCAGGTGCAGATCGGCGGGCGGGGTAAGGCCGGCGGGATCAAGGTGGCCCAGGACCATGCCGAGGCGCTGGAGCACGCCCAAGCGATCCTCGGGATGGACATCCGCGGCCTGACCGTTCACGAGCTCTGGGTCGAGGGGGCTTCGGACATCGCCTCCGAGTACTACGCCTCGGTCGTGTTCGATCGCTCCGCCAAGGCGCCGCTCGTGATGCTCTCGACCAAGGGCGGGATGGACATCGAAGAGGTGGCCGACTCGGATCCGGATGCCATCGCGCGCCTGCACGTCGACCCGCTGCTCGGCTTCCAGGAGTTCCACGGCCGGCGCCTGGCCTTCGAGGCCAAGGTCGATCCCGACGTGGTCCGCCCGGTCGGGGCGATGCTGAGCAAGCTGTACGACGTCTTCGTCTCCGAGGAGGCGACGCTGGTCGAGGTCAACCCTCTGATCGTGAACCCGGAGCGCGATGTCAAGGCTTTGGATGCGAAAGTGACGTTGGACGACAACGCGCTGTTCCGCCACCCCGACAACGCGGAGCTCCGCGATCCGTCGGCCGAAGATCCCCAGGAGCGGATGGCCAAGGAGCGCGGCCTGACCTTCGTCAAGCTCGACGGCAACATCGGGATCCTCGGCAACGGCGCCGGCCTGGTCATGTCGACACTGGACGTCGTCGCCCAGGCGGGCGGCTCGCCGGCCAACTTCCTAGACGCCGGCGGCGGGTCCAAGGCCGAGGCGATCACCAGCGCGGTCGAGGTGATCCTGTCCAACGCGAACGTCAAGGCGGTGCTGTTCAACATCTTCGGCGGCATCACCCGCTGCGACGAGGTGGCGCGCGGGCTGATCGAGGCGTTCAACCAGATCAAGCCGACGGTGCCCTTTGTCGTCCGGTTGGACGGCACCAACGACGTCGAGGGTCGCGAGTTGCTGGCCGAGGCGAACCTGCCCAACGTCCACGCCGAGTCGACGATGGACGGCGCCGCGCACAAGGTCGTGGAACTGGCGGCTGCCTCATGAGCATCCTCGTCGACAACAACACCAAGCTGGTCGTGTCCGGGATCACCGGGCGCGAGGGCACCTTCCACTCGCTACGCAACCGCGACTACGGGACGCAGGTGGTCGGTGGCGTCACGCCGGGTAAGGGCGGGCAGGACGTCGAGGGCATCCCGGTGTTCAACACCTTTCATGACGCGGTTGCCCAGACCGGCGCGAACACCGCGATGATCTTCGTCCCGCCCCGGTTCGCCGCCGACTCGATTCTGGAGGCCGAGGATGCCGGGGTCGAGCTCATCATCGCGATCACCGAGGGCATCCCCGCGCACGACGAGCTGCGCGCGTTCAACGTAATCAAGAAGAATGGGCGGACGCGGCTGATTGGACCCAACTGCCCGGGCATCCTGTCGCCGGGCAAGGCCAACGTCGGCATCATCCCGGCCGCGTTCTTCAAGGAGGGCAACGTCGGTGTGGTCTCGCGCTCGGGCACGCTGACCTACCAGATCGGCAACGTGATCGCCCAGCAGGGCTTCGGCAACTCGACGATCGTCGGGATCGGCGGCGACCCGGTGCCCGGCTCGGACTTCATCGACATCATCGCCCTGTTCGAGGACGACCCTGAGACCGAGCTGATCGTGATGTGCGGCGAGATCGGCGGCGACGCCGAGGAGCGCGCGGCCGACTTCATCGCTGAGAACGTCACCAAACCGGTGGTGGCCTACATCGCCGGCTTCACGGCCCCACCCGGCAAGACCATGGGTCACGCCGGCGCGATCGTGTCGGGCTCGCGCGGGACGGCCAAGGCCAAGGCCGAGGCGCTCGAGCGAAGGGGCGTCCGGGTCGGGCGCACGCCGACCGAGGTGGCCGAGGTCGCCGCCTCGCTGCTCGGCACCGCCGCTTAAGGCGCCTGCGGCCCGAGAGCCGCCGCGCCGGCAGTTAGGCTCCGAGCCGCCCGTGTCGAGCGAAGGAGCGAGCACTGTCGGGGCCCGTCTCGTCGAGATGGACAAGCTGCTGCGCGACATCCAGCTCGGGCTCGTGCCCGATCGCGAGCCCGCTCCGCCGCTGGCGCCCGCGGCCGGGCCGGAGCCGCCCGCCGCTGAACCGGAGCCGCCCGCCGCCGAACCGGAGCCGC
>DATIEI010000234.1:0-9911 GCA_035455845.1 Solirubrobacteraceae bacterium | reverse complement strand
CGATTCTCTTCGACCGGGACCTCTCGCTGCAAACTTCCCATGCGCAGCCCCCTCGCGGGCAAATACCAGCGATCGAGGGTTGCAAATGAACCCGGAACGTGCGGGAAGTCTGCGCAAGCGGACATTTCGGGCGGGCGTATTACTCTCCGGTCATGCGCCGCATCGCGATCCCCGCCCTCGCCGTTGCCGTAGCCGCGGGGCTGCTGGCTCTGCTCGGGTTCGGCGTCGCGCACCTGGGAAGCGATAGCTCGATCGACGCATCGGTGGCGCGCGGCGACTATCCGACCGCGCCGAACGCGCGTCTCCAGCTCCCGATGCTCGGCGGCGCCGGATCGAGGAGCCTCGCCCAGTTCCGGGGCAAGGTCGTGGTCCTGAACGTGTTCGCATCGTGGTGTCCACCCTGCCTGGCCGAGGCGCCCATGCTCGAGCGCGAGCAGCAGCAGATCGCCAAGGACAACGCGACCATCCTCGGCGTCACCTACCAGGACAACTCGAGCGATTCAGAGTCTTTCGTGCACCAGCAGCACCTCACGTATCCGGTGGTCCGCGACGTGACCGGCAACTTCGCTCGCGCGTTCGGTGTGAACGGCGTGCCCGAGACATTCGTGATCAATCGTCAGGGCAAGATCGTCGCCCTCGATCGGTCTCAGCTGGACGGGACCTGGCTGAAGAAGACCCTGCCGAGGATCCTGGCCGAGCGCTCATGACCCGGACCGTCCTACGTCCCACCGCGGCGGTCCTGCTCACGATCGGGGCCCTGACCGCGCTGACCGCGCTGACCGCGCTGACCGCGCCGGCCGCACTCGCCAACGCGCCACAGCCCCGAGCCTCGCTCACCGACATCGAGAACGACGTCATGTGCACGCTCTGCCACGAATCGCTGGCGGTCGCGCAGTCCCCCCAGGCCGACGCCGAGCGCAACTACATCCGCGGGCTCATCGCAAGGGGCGAGACCAAGCAGCAGATCCTCAACGAAATGGTCGCCCAGTACGGTCCGGGCGTGCTCGGCCGCCCACCGGCCAGCGGGTTCAACCTGACCGTATACGTTCTGCCGCCGGCCATCCTGGCCGTCGGGATCGCGATCCTGGCCTTCACCCTCCCACGATGGCGGCGACGGACCCGCGCGGCAAGAAGCCGATCTCCCGACAAAACCCCCGCGTTCGATCCGGCCGAGGCGGCCCGCCTCGAACACGAGCTCGGCCAGTTCCGCGGCTGACCGCGAAGCGCCTACATCGAGTCCGGCGCGCTCACCCCCAGCAAACCCGACGCCAGCGCGATCGTTCTCTGCGTCGCTGCCGACAGGGCGATCCGCAGCGACTCGAGCGACTCCGGAGTGACGCCGATCACCCGGCAGCGTTCGTAGAACGCGGTGAAGTCCTGGGCGAGCTCCAGCGCGTAGCCGGTGATCCGGTGCGGGGCGCGCCGTTGTGCCGCCTCGGCCACCTCGCCTGGGAAGGCCAGCAGCTTCTTGACCAGATCACGCTCAAGTTCGTCGAGCGCCACCCCCTCCCAGCCCGCCGACAGGGCGCCCGAAACCCGGCCCGGATCCACCTTCCGCAGCATCGAGGCGATTCGCGCATGGGCGTACTGGACGTAGTACACGGGGTTCTCGCGCGACTGCTTGCGGGCAAGCTCGACATCGAGCTCGATCGTCCGATCGTGCGAGCTCCGAAGCATGAAGAACCGGGTCGCGTCCACGCCGATCGCGTCGATCAGGTCGTCGAGCCTCACGAAATCGCCGCGACGCTTGGACATCGCGAACACCTCGCCGCCCTCGACCAGATGCACGAATTGCAGCAACGGCAGCTCGACCGAGTCCGGGGCGCCGCCCAGAGCGGCCATCGCCGCCTTCATCTCGCGCACGTACGCCGCGTGGTCTGAGCCGACCGGCACGAGCTGCAGCTCGAACCCGCGCTCTCGCTTGTTCTGCATGTAGGCGATGTCGGCGGCCAGGTAAGTCGGCTGGCCGTTGGAGCGGACGACGACACGATCCTTGTCGTCGCCGAAGTCCGTCGTGCGCAGCCACAGTGCGCCCTCGGACCGGTAGACATGCCCGCTCTGCTCGAGTACCTCCAGCGCATGCTGCAAAGCACTCGGGGAGCCCGAATGCAGCGTCTGCTCGCTGAAGAACGCGTCGAAATGGACGGCGTAGCGGTCCAGGGTCGCCTTGATCTGGGCCAGCAGCAGATCGACCGCGCGCCGCGCGAGCTCATCCACGTCGGCGTCCGCCGCGCCGGGGATCGACGCCGCGAGATCGGCCACGTAATCGCCCTGGTAGCCGCCCTCGGGCACCTCCTCCCCCCTGGCCCGGGCCTGCACCGACGCCCCGAGCAACCGGATCTGGTTGCCAGCGTCGTTGAAGTAGTACTCGCGGTCGACAGAGTGGCCGTGATGCTCGAGGATCCGGGCCAGGGCGTCCCCGTACGCGGCGTGGCGCCCGCTGGCCGCCACCAATGGCCCGGTCGGATTGGCCGAGACGAACTCGATCAGGACCCGCTCGGGCGGGTCGGCCCCACCGGCCCCGAAGCGCTCGCCGGCGTCGAGCACCCAGCGCAGCGCGCGCCGGTGCCAGGCGTCGGACAGGATTAGGTTCAAGAAGCCTGGTCCGGCCACCTCCGCACGCTCCAGGTCCGCGTCGAGCAGCCCCGAGAGCTCCGCCGCCAGCCGGGCAGCCACGTCCCGCGGCGGCTCGCCCAAAACAGGGGCCAGCAGCATCGCGGCGTTGGTCGAGTAGTCGCCGAGACCCTTGCGCCGGGGCCGATCGAGCGTTGGCCGCGCGGCGGGAGTCTCGCCGTCGCGGGAAACGGCAGCCACCGCGGCGCGCACAGCCGCGGTGAGCTCCTCCAGGGGGCCGGTGTCGGTCATCCGCAACGTCACATTCCCTGGATGGCTCCGCGTATCGACGAGTAGCCGCGTGGCGGCTGGAACAGCCGGTCGAGGCGTTCGACGGTGGCCGGCGAGCCCATCGCGATGATCATGTCCCCCACAGTTAGCACGGTCTGCGCCGGCGGCTGAGTCTCGAATCGGCCGTCGGCGTGCCGGATGGCCAGAATCATCGCATCGCCGCCCACGTCGGCGATGCTCCGGCCCACCGCCTCGCACTCGGGCGCCACCTCGATCTCTTCCATCCGATAATCGGCCATGTCTAGCGCGCCGCCGACCTGCGGGCGCAGCGCCACCCGGGCCATCGCCGACCCCGACGTCTTGTACGGCGAGATGATCCGGTCAGCCCCGGCGCGCAGGAGCTTCTTCTCGGAGTCCTCCGCCGACGCCCGCGCGATGATGAAGATGTCCGAGCGGAGCTCGCGCGCGGTCAGCGTGATGAAGATGTTCTCGGCGTCGGAGTCCACGCACGCGATGATCGCCTGCGCACGCGCGATGCCCGCCTGCATGAGAATCTCGTCGTCGGACGCCTCGCTCTCGATCAGCGGAACCCCGGCCGCCTGCGCGGCCTCGCGGTTGGCCGGGTTGGGATCGATGACGACGTGGGCGGCGCCGGCCGCCCGCAGATCGCGCGAGACCTGGCGGCCGACCCGGCCGAACCCGCACACGATGTAGTGGTCCGTGAAGGAATCGATCATCTTCTCGATGCGGCGCTCCTCGAGCACGCCGCTGAGCTGGCCGGACACGAAGAACTCCGCAACGGTGGCCAGCCCGTAAAAGAGCGTACCTATGCCCAGCAGCTCGAGGCCCACCTTGACCACACGGCCTCCGGCGTCGTGCGGATCGGGAATCGATCCAAGTGTGGTCACCGTGTCCACCGTCCAGTCGAACCCATACGCGACCGACACACCCTCCACCACCACGAATGCGATCGTTCCGACGATCACTAGCAGGGTCAGCGCGGTCATGAGGACGGCGAGCCGGCGCATGAACAGTCGTACCTCGCGCCGGGCGACGGCGCGCTGCTCGAGCGCACGGTGGCGATCCGCGGGCTCGCCCGGGAGCATCCAGGCTCCGCTCTGGCTCCACTGTTGGCGTTCGGGCGTACTCATATCGGGTCAATAGTGATACGGCTCGCCGGCCAGGATCTTGTGCGCCCGATACACCTGCTCGAGCAACACGACCCGCGCGAGCTGGTGCGGCAGGGTGATCTGGCCAAGCGATAGGCGATGGTCGACGTCCTCGAGCTCGAGGCCGAACGGACCACCGACCACGAAGCACAGGTCCAACCCGCTCTGGCGCCGGGCCTCGAGGAAGCGGCTGAACGCGACCGAGTCGAGCTCGTCCCCCTCGCGGTCCAGCAGGGACACGAACACGCGCTCGGGGATCCGGCGGTTTACGTGATCATCCTCGCGCACCTCGATCAGCTCGAGCTTGACATGGCGTGCGAGCAGCTTCTGGTAGTGCTGGACATCGTCTGAGAACGGCGGGCGCAGTCTCCCCACGGCGACGACGAGGATCCTCACGATGCCCGATACTACGTTTCCATGGACGATCCCGGCCGCCCCGAGCGGCACATAAACATCCACTTCTCACCGGAGATCATGGCCGGTGTATACGCGAACTTCGCGAACGTGAGTCACTCCGACTACGAGTTCACGATCACGTTCGCGCGCGTCGACCACGAAGTGGAGGACGAGGAGATCCCCGGTGTGGTCGTGTCCCGGATCAACCTCAGCGCGAGGTTCATGCGCGAGCTGATCGACGCGATGCAGGACAATTACTCCAAGTGGCAGACCCGCGAGGGGATCAAGAACCTGCCCGAGTACGGCGGGTCTCAGGACCCGGACGAGCCCTCGGCGCCCTCGGCGTAGCTCACCGCCGCGCCGATCCGCTCCGCGGTCGGCGGATGGGTGGCCAGCAGGGAGGTGAGCCAGCGCGGCGGCTCCAGATCGGCGACGTTCTGCACGGCGATCGCCCGCTCGAATGAGATGAACGCGTCCGGCGCCCCGGTGAGCTCCAGCGAGTAGGCGTCGCTGCGCCGCTCGATCGCCCTCGACAAGCGATTGCCAACCAGCCCGGTCGGGGCGCCCACCAACACGGCGGCCAGGGCCATGGCCGGGAGCGCGCCGGCGGTGCCGCGCTCGGGCGAGAGCGCGCCGCTCAGGTGCTGGACGGCCAGCGCGGCGGCCGGCGCGACCAACGCCGCATAGGCCACCCCGCGTGGCACGTCGCGGTTGCGCACGTGAGCGAGTTCGTGCGCAACCACCACGCGGACCTCGTCGCGGCTGTAGCGGTCGAGCAGGGTGTCGAACAGCACCACCCGCTTGGTCGGGCCGAGGCCGGCCACGTACGCGTTGGCGGCGGTTGTCCGGCGGCTGGCATCGACCGAGAACACCTCCCCCACCTTGACCCCCGCGGCGCGAGCCAGCTCGAGCACATCCGATCGCGTCTCGCCCTCGGGAAGCGGCGTGAAGTCGTTGAACACCGGATCGAGCACGACGGGCGCCAGCGCGGCCAGGCCCGCGCCGAGCACCACAGAGCCGCCCGCGGCGGGAAGCCACCATCCGCGAGGAAAGCGTCGGGTGACCGCCACAGCGCCCGCTCCCGCCCCGGCGGCCAGCACGGCTTCGATCGCGCCGGCTTTCAGCAGGTCCGCGGCCCAGTCGCGCCACGACTGTGTGATCAGTCCGACCGCGATCGCGCGTTTGCGGGCGATGGCCCGCAGTGGCAGCGGCGGCAGTGACATCGCCACCGCGAGCCCCGCCGCCGTCGCCGCTCCGGTCACCGGCCGCTTGGACGGCCGGTTCAGCCACCGCGGCGGCCGGCGGACGAGAAAGGCCAGCGATCCGAGCTCGATCGCCCCACCCGCCATGGCCAGCGCAAGCTGCGGACGGGCGAACCGGGCACCGCGCCGGATTTCGGCGTCGCTGAAGTAGGTGGTGAGGTCGACCTTGGCAGGCTCGATAGGCTGCTCGCGCGGAGTAAGGAGCCGCACACCGCCCTCGGCGGCGGCTAGGGCCAGGAGCACCGATTCGACCAGACGGTGGCGCGAAGGGTGCCTCACCAGCAAGACTGTATCCGCGGACCCACCGGGGCGCCGAGGACATGAGAGTCGCAATAGTTTCCGACATACACGGCAACCGGCACGCCTTTGAGGCGGTGCTCGACGCGATCGAGGGCTCCGAATGCCAGGAGATGTGGTGCCTTGGCGACCTCGTTGGCTACGGCGCCGAGCCCGACGCGTGCGTCGAGCTGGCCCGCCGGTACGCGGCGATCTGCCTGGCCGGCAACCACGACCTCGGCGTCCGCGGGGCGCTTCCGCTCGAGGAGTTCTCCCGTGGCGCGGCGCTTGCCGCCCGCTGGACCCAGGGCGTGATCACCCCCGACACTCGCGAGTATCTGGAAAAGCTGGAACCCTCCCACCTCGACGAGGACGTCGGCCTGTTCCACGCCAGCCCTCGCGATCCGGTGTGGGAATACGTGCTCTCGCCGCTCCAGGCCGAGCTGTGCCTCGACGCCCAGTCTCACCGCGTGTGCCTGATCGGCCATTCGCACGTGGCGCTGTCGTTCTCGCGGACCGATGGGCAGTCGGCCACCGGCCAGACCCGCGGCCCCGAAGAGCAACTCGACCTCGCCGAAGGCGAGTGGCTGATCAACCCCGGGAGCGTCGGCCAACCGCGGGACGGGGATCCGCGTGCGGCGTGGCTCGAGCTCGACCTTGACAAGTGGGAGGCCGTCTACCGGCGCACCGAGTACGACATCGCCGGGGCGGCCGCAGCGATCCGGGCCGCGCGGCTGCCCGATTCACTGGCCGAGCGCCTGTCCTTCGGGCAGTGACCTACGCGCTAACGGAATGCCAACCCCCCGACCCTCTAAAGTCAGGGCGCGCATGCGCTACGCGCCTCGCGCCATCCTGGCCGCCGTCCTCGGGTTCGCGGCGTCGTTCGTCGTCGCCTGCGGCGGCGGCTCCGGCCTGCTCTCGGGCGATCAGTCCGATGCGCTGAGCGGGCAGGCCGACCAGGTCTCAGCGGCGGTGCAGTCGGGCAACTGCGGGGCCGCCGTCAGCGCCAGCGCGGTCCTGAACGGCCAGGTACAGACCCTTCCGGTGACCATCAACCCGACGCTGCGCCGCAACCTGAGCCAGGGCGCCAGCACGATCGCCGAGCTGGCCCGGCGGGACTGCCGGCAGCACACCGCCGCCACGGCGGTCCCCAAGACCTCCTCCTCGACGACCACCACCTCGACCTCGACCAGTACGTCGACCAGCACCACTACGCCGACCACCACCACTTCGACGTCAACCACCTCCACCAGCGCAACCACTCCGACCGACACGGGTACTACATCTGGGACGACCGGTGGCGCGGGGCTCGGCGGCGGCACGACGACCACCGACACCGGCACCGGAAGCGGCAGTGGCGGAGCAGGCTCCGGCCAGGCAAACAGCAACGGAACCGGCGGTGGTGGTTGACTAACGGAACAGAGATCGTCGGGCGCTACCGGATCGAAGGACGGCTCGGAGTCGGTGGGATGTCCACCGTGCAGCTGGCCTTCGACCAGCGGCTGGAGCGCTACGTGGCGATCAAGCTGCTGGCCGAGCACCTTGCCGACGACCCCACGTTTGTCTCGCGCTTCCGCCGCGAGGCGCTGGCCGCCGCCCGCCTGGTCCACCCCAACATCGTGCAGGTATTCGACTTCGGCTTCGACGAGCGCGCCCGCCAGCACTTCATCGTGATGGAGCACGTGCCCGGCCACTCCTGCGCCGAGTTGCTGCGCGATCACGGCCGCATGGAGGTCGACCAGGCAGTCGACGTCGTCACCCAGGCCTGCCGCGGACTCGACTACGCCCACCGTAACGGCGTGGTCCACCGCGACGTTAAGCCGGGCAACCTGCTGGTCTCGGACTCCGACGTGGTCAAGCTGGCCGACTTCGGCATCGCCCGCGCCACCGACCAGTCGAGCATCACCCAGGTGGGCTCGGTGCTCGGCACCGCGGCGTACCTCGCGCCCGAGCAAGCGCGCGGCGAGGAGGCGGGCCCACGGGCCGATCTCTATTCGCTCGGCGTGGTCGCCTACCAGTTGCTGACCGGTCGCCTGCCCTACGAGGCCAACTCGCTGTCCGAGCTCGCCTTGAAGCAGCAACGTGAGGCCCCGCCCCCGGTGGACGAGCTCAATCCGCACGTACCACCCGAACTGGCCGACGCGGTCGGCCTGGCCCTGGCCCTCGACCAGGAGGACCGCCCGGCCAACGCGTCGCTGCTGGCCGAGGCCATCGCCTCCGGCGCCCGTGGCATCGAACCGGCCCCGACAGCCCGGACCCGCAACCTCGACGGCACCGCCGCCACGCGAGTCCTGTCCGGTCGTGGGGCGCCCACCGCCCAGACCCGGGTCGCGACCGGGGTGGGAGGGCCGGCCACCGCCCGGACCCGGCAGCTCGAGCCGCGCCGGGCGGCCTACCCGCCCCCAACCGGGGCATACGCGCCCGACGTCCCGCGCACCCGCGCGCCCGCGCGCTCCCGCGCCGGGCGGCGCTTCCTCGCCTTCCTCGCCGTGGTCGTGCTGTTCGTCGCCGCGGTGGCGGCCGCCGTCGCGATCTCGGCCAGCACCTCGAGCAACGTTGTGCACTTCCGCCGGGTCGTCGCCCACGACACCAGCAGCGCGGTCAAGAAGTTCCAGGACCTGATCAACCAGTACACGAAATAGCGGGCTCCGTCCCCTCGGGTCACCGCGCCGCCGGTCCCGCCTGGTGGCTCACGCCGCCCCGGCTTCGGCGAGCAGACCCGGAGCCGCGCCACCGCGCAGCGCCGCGGCCACCTCGGCGAGCCGGCCCGCGTCGATCCCCGCCCGCAGGTCCTCCATCAAGCGTGCGATGAACCACAGGTTGTGGAGCGTCACCAGCCGCAACCCGGTGAGCTCGCGGGCGCGCAGCAGGTAGTGGAGATATCCGCGCGAGAACCCGCCGGAGCAGGCGGGACAGCCGCACCCCTCGAGGATCGGGTCGCGCACGCCGCGACAGCGGCCCTTGACCAGGTCGACGCGCCAACCCGCGGCGGGGTCCGGGACGAGCGCCACGCCATGGCGGCCCAGACGGGTCGGCAGCGCACAGTCGAACGTGTCGATGCCGAGCTCGACCCCGGCGATCAGGTCGTCCACGTCGCCGATCCCGAGCAGGTGCCGGGGACGATCCGGCGCCACCCGCTCCAGCTCGTCCGTGGTCCACGAGACAACCTCGTGCATCTGCGCCTTTTCCTGCCCGAGCGACCCGCCGATGGCGATCCCGTCGCAGCCACTGGACGCCACCGCCGAAGCGGAGATCCGCCGCAGGTCGTGCTCGACCCCACCCTGGACGATCCCGTAAACGACCTGGCCACGGGGACCGGACGCCGCATGCCAGCGCAGGCAGCGCTCGAGCCAGCGGTGCGTACGCTCCATCGAGCGCTCGGTGTACTCCCGAGAGACGTGGAACGGGGTGCATTCGTCGAACACGAGCGCGATATCCGAGCCAAGCGCGGCCTGGACCGACATCGAGGACTCCGGGGAGATGAACCGTTCGCGCCCGTCGACGTAGGAGCGGAAGCGGACGCCGTCCTCAGCGATCGAGAGGATCGCCCCCGCGCCGTCCCCGGCGGGCCGCCCTCGCCCCTTGATCTCATCGGCCACTCCACCGTGCCCCATCGAGAACACCTGGAACCCGCCGGAGTCGGTGATGATCGCCCGGTCCCAGCGCATGAACTCGTGCAGGCCACCCATCTCGGCGACGAGCTCCGGTCCCGGCGCGAGCAGCAGGTGGAAGGTGTTGCCGAGGATCAACTCGTAGCCGAGCGCCACGACGTCCCGGGGCTCGAGCGTCTTGACCGAGCCCTTGGTAGCCAGGGGCACGAAGGCCGGTGTCTGCACGCCACCGTGGGCGAGATGCAGGGTGCCCGTCCGCGCACGGCAGTCGGGCGAGCGGGTCCGGACGCTGAACACGATGCCCGGACCCTAACTTGTCGACCCTCCCACCCAACCAGCACCAACAACACGCC
>DATIEI010000233.1:0-7506 GCA_035455845.1 Solirubrobacteraceae bacterium | reverse complement strand
CGTGTATGGGGCGCCGACCCGCTGGATCGGGGCCTCCAGGTAGTCGAACGCGGCGGCCTGGAGCTGGGCGGCCAGCTCGGCGCCGAAGCCGCCAGCGATCACCGCCTCGTGCGCGACGATCCCCCGTCCGGTGCGGCGCAGCGACCGGGCCGGCGTGTCGAGGTCGAGCGGGACCAGCGTGCGCGGATCGATCACCTCGGCCTCGATGCCGTGCTCGGCGCTCAGGCGCCCGGCGGCCTCGAGCGCCTCGCTCACCATGCGCCCCAGCGCCACGATCGTGACGTCTCGTCCGGCTCTCACGGTGTGGGCGCATCCGATCGGGATCGCCTCGGGCGGATCGGGAACCGGCTCGCGGCGGAAGTAGAGCGACTTGTTCTCGACGAACACCACCGGGTTGGGATCGGCGATGGCGCTCTCCAGGAGCCCTGCCGCATCGGCCGCGCCGCTCGGCATGACGACCTTCAGGCCCGGGACGTGGGTCAGCCATGCCTCCAGGCTCTGCGAGTGCTGCGCGCCGTTGCGCTGACCCGAGCCGCCCTGCGTGCGGAGCACCAGTGGAACGGTCAGCTGCCCGCCCGACATGAAGTGCGCCTTGGCCGCCTGGTTGACCAGCTGATCGAGCGCCAGCGTGATGAAGTCGATGAACATGATCTCGACGACGGGCTTCAACCCCGACTGGGCCGCGCCCACGGCTACTCCGCACACCGCGCCCTCGCTGATTGGGGTGTTGCGCACCCGTTCGCGCCCGAACTCGTCGGCCAGTCCTGCGGTGACCAGGTAGGGGCCGCCCTCGGCGACGTCCTCGCCGAGCACGATCACCCGCTCGTCCTCGCGCATCGCGCGCGCGAGCGTGCGGTTGACCGCCTCGACGAACGTGGTCTCGTCGCTCACGTCGCGTACACCAGGTCCGCGGTGATGCTCGGCTCCGGGAACGGGCTGTCGCGGGCGAATGCGACCGCCCGCTCGATCTCGGTCGCGGCTTCCCGCTCGATCTCGGCTGCCACGTCGTCGTCGATGAAGCTCTCGGTCAACCTCGCGATTGGGTCACGCTCTCGCCACTCGTCCTCAGCCGCGGCGTCTCGGTACTTCTGCTGGTCGCCCTCGTAGTGACCCCGGCGGCGGTAGGTCAGGCACTCGAGGAGAAACGGCCCTTGGCCACGGCGGGCTTCGGACAAGAACCGACCGAACGCGTCGTAGACCGCCGGGACGTCGCTGCCGTCGACGGTTTCGCGCGCGAAGTCATACGGCGCGACCACGTTGCTCACGAGTTCGATCGTCGAATGCTCAGACCGCGCCGTGAACTCGGCCATCCCGTTGTTCTCGCACACGAAGATCAGCGGCAGCCGCCAGAGCGCGGCCAGGTTGATCGTCTCGTTGAAGTGCCCGGCCTGGACCGCCCCGTCCCCGAAGAACACCACGCTGACCTGATCGGAGCCACGGAGATGTCCGGCCAGCGCGCTGCCGAGCGCGAGCGGCAGGTTGCCTCCGACGACCCCGGTCGCGCCCATGAAGCCATGCTCGGCATCGACCAAATGCATCGACCCACCGAGCCCTTTGCACAGCCCATCGACCCGGCCCATCAGCTCGGCCATGACGGCGTCGATCGGAGCTCCCTTGGCGATCGCGTGGCCGTGCGCGCGGTGCCCGCTGTACACGGCGTCGTCGTCGCGCAGTTGCCCGCACACCGCGGCGGCCACCCCCTCGCCGCCGACGCTCAGGTGAATCAGCCCGTGGACCTGAAGGTTGCGCTTGAGCTGGGCCACCCGCTCTTCGAACAGCCGGATCCGCCACATCGTGCGCAGCAGTCCTTGCGCGAGCTCCCCGTCCATGTAAGGCGGCTACCGCCGAAGGAACCCAATCAGCGGAGACTATGCGGCGACCGGCGCCTCGCCGAGGACTTGCTTGACGCCGAGGGCGATCTTCTCCTCGTTGGGCAGCACGTAGGCCTCCATCGGCTCCGAGTAGGGCACGGTCACGTCGAGCGCGGTCACCTGCGAGATCGGGGCCTTGAGGCTGCCGAACCCGTGCTCGGCGACCTCTGCCGCAATCACCGCCGAGGCGCCGCCATGGCGCGTGCCCTGATCGGCGATCACCAGCCGCCCGGTCTTCTCGACCGAGGACAGGATCGTCGGCATGTCGAGTGGGTTGAGCGTCCGCGGGTCGATCACCTCGGCCTGGATGCCCTCACCCGCGAGTGTCTCCGCGGCCGCGAGCGCGCGCCCGACCGTCCACCCGGTGGCCACGATCGTCACGTCCGACCCGGAGCGCCGGATCGCCGCCTCGCCGAACGGGACCGTGTACTCGCCCTCGGGCACGTCGCCGTGCTCGAGCACCATCAGGTAGTTGATCAGGTAGCAGACGGGGTTGTCGTCGCGGATCGCGCTGGCCATCAGGCCCTTGGCGTCGGCCGGCGTCGCCGGCAGCGCGATCTTGAGCCCCGGGAAGCCCATGAACATGCCGTAGATCGAGCCGGTGTGCTGGCCCGCCCAACCCGCGGTGAACCCGTAGCCGGCCTTGAACACGCACGGGACCTTGACCTGGCCGCCGCTCATGTAGCGCAGTCGCGGGGCCTCGTTGACGACCTGGTTCATCGCCACCAGCATGAACTCGGCCATCAGCAGCTCGACCACCGGCCGGTAGCCGGCCAGCGCGAGTCCCACCGCCATCCCGATCTCGGCCGTCTCGGAAATCGGCGAGACCCGGACGCGCTCTCGTCCGAACGCCTGGACCAGCGGATCCTCGTCGCTGGGGGCCACGTCCTGGCCGTAGAAGACGACGGTCGGGTCGCGTTCCATCTCGACGCGGATCGCCTCCTGGACCGCCGCGATGTAGGGAATCTCTCGTGCCATGGGTTCTCTCCTAGGCGTACACGTAGTCGTTGCGGGCGGCCGCTTCGGGCTCGGGGAACGGGTCCTCGAGCGCGAACTTGACCGCGGCGTCCATCTCCTCGCGAACCTGGCTTGCGATCTCGTCGGCGCGTGCCGGCTCGAGCGCTCCCTGCTCGACGAGCCGCGCGCGGAATCGCGGGACGGGGTCGCCGCGCAGCGCCGCCTCGTATTCCTCACGGTTGCCGAACGTGGTGATCGCCTCGTGCTCGGGATAGTGCAGCGGCACTCCGGGCGGCGCGATGATGTTGCCGTGGGCCGATAGCCGGTAGACCTTCGACTCGACCAGGGTCGGCCCCTCGCCGGCGCGGGCGCGGTCGGCTGCCGCGCCGACCGTCTCGTACACCGCGACCGGGTCACCCCCGTCGACGGTCACGCCGGGCATGCTGTAGGCCGCGGCCTTGACCGACAGCGGCTCACCGTTGGCGGCGTTCGCGTCCTCCTGCTCGGAGCGGGTGGACACGTTGTAGTTGTTGTTCTCCATCACGTAGACCACCGGCAGCTTCCACAGCGAGGCCAGGTTGAGTGACTCGTGGAACGCGCCCTGCTTGGAGGCGCCGTCGCCGAAGAACGACAGGACGACCTGGCCCTCCTTGCGCAGTTGCGCCGCGAACGCCACGCCGGTCGCCTGCGGGATGCCCTGGCCGACGATCCCGGATGTGCCGAGGAACCCGCGCCCCGGATCGACCAGGTGCATGGAGCCGCCGTACCCGCCGCACAGCCCGTCCTTGCGGCCGTAGATCTCGGCCATGATCGCCTTGGTGTCGGTGCCCAGCGCGATCGGGTAGCCGTGGCAGCGATACGTGGCCATCATCTGGTCGCCGGGCTGCATCGTGGCCAGCGAGCCCACGATCGAAGCCTCGGCGCCGTCGGCCAGGTGCGTGTGCCCGCGAATCACGCCCGGGTGCTCCTCGAAGGTCCGCTTGACCCGCTCCTCGAACTCCCGGATGCGCAGCATCTGGGTGAACATCCGGACGAGCCTGTCGTTGTCGAGCTCCTGCATGGTTCGGTTTCCTCCTCAGGTCACGCCGGCGCCGAACTGCGCGACGCTGGTCTCGTAGGTGCGCTTGACCGCCTCTTCGAGCGGTAGCGCGCGCAGTTCCGCGGAAAGAATCTCGGCCCCCCACGGCCCGTCGTAGCCGATCGCGCGACACGCCTCGATGTAGCCCGGGATGTCGAACTCCCCCTCGCCCGGGAGCCGGCGGTGGTTGATCACCTCGTCGATCTTGTCGTCCATGTACTCCACCTGTCCGTCGGACAGCTCCACCCAGGCCAGCTGGTCGCCGGGGATGCGCTTGAGCTCCTCGGGTTCGATGCGCAGCTTGCCCATGTGCCAGGTGTCGATCGCCAGCCCGCCGTTCTCACGGTTGGCCTCGGTGACCAGCCGGATCCCGTCGTCGAGCGTGTTTACGTTCGGATCGAACGGGATGATCTCGTAGGCCACCATGGCGTCGGTGTGCTGGGCGGCGTCGTCGCACAGCGCCGCGTACTCCTCGATCAGCCGGTCGAGCTCGCACGGCGTTTCGGGGATGTTCCCGACCTTGATGTGGTGCGCGTCGAACGCCGCCGCCGTCTCGAACAGCTGCTTGCGCAGCCGGTCGGAATCGGCGCGCGCCCGCTCACCCTGCGGAACCCAGAAGTCGGCCAGAAACTCCACCTCGAGGTACTGCAGGCCGGCGTCGTCGAAGACCTTCCGCATCTCCGCGTAGGCGCTGCTCTCGAGCTGATGCGTCACGTCCGCGTGCCAAAGCCCGATCCCCTGGAAGCCGGCCTTGGCTACCGTTTCGCATCGGTCGCGCCAACTGAACGTGCTCCATTCGCGCCCAGCGTGAATCTCGACGGGCCCGGCGACCGTCCAGTACAGCGCCAACAGGGGGATGTCCGCCATCGTCGCTCCTCTCGTGGGACAGCGACCGTACCGCCGCAGACTGGAATGCGTCCAGTCGACGCGTGCATTTCTGCTTGTCGATTCGCGCCTTGTGGCCCCGCCGCCGGCCTCGGCGGCCCTGCGGCCGCGAGTTATCTTCCGCTCGACCCCGCGCCCGGAGGTGAACGGTCGTTCACTCGCTGCGGCTAACCCGACGGCGTGCTGCTCGTCGTCGTCGACGTCGTGTCCGTGGAAGTCGTGCTCGTTGTCGTGCTGGTGGCTGGTGTCGTCGACGTGGTCGAAGTCACGGTCGGCGTCGTTCCGGTGCTCGTGCTCCCAGGCGTCGTGGACGGAGACGTACTCGACGGCGGCGCGGCCGTCGTGGTCAACGTGGACGTGGTTGGCGCCGGCGTGGTCGTGGACGACGTCGGCGCCGAGGTGGTGGAGGTGCTCGTCGAGCTCGGCGGGTTGGTCTCCAGCCCGCTGCCCTTGAGCGCGGAGTCGATCTCCTGCTGCACGGTCGTGACCTCGGAGGCGACCGCGCTCGGCGTCCCCGCCGCGCCGAGCGCCGGCAGCGCGTTCAGCTGCTCGAGGTCAGCGTTCAGCGTGTCCAGCAGCTGCTGGGAGGGCTGGGCCTTGAGCGTCACCACGATCTGGTCAGCCAGCGCGGTGGTGACGCAGGCCGGGCAGTTGTAGTTGAGCGCGCCGGCGGCGTTGATCGGCGCGATCACCTTGCTCGAGCCGACGATCAGCACGAGCTGGAACGAGACCGCCACCGTGGTGCAGGCCTTGCAGTGGGCCAGCGCATAGGCGCTGTTGGTGTTGGTCACGTCGCCACCACCGCTCACGGTGACCAGCGCGTAGGCCACGTCATAGACCACCCCGCCGTCCTTGGTGTTCGTGGCCACCGCCTGTGTGCCGCCGGGTCCCGGCGCCGTCGGCAGCGCGAACGGGAACGCGGTGACATCGGTGGACTGGGAAGGTGAAGGAGCAGGCGTCGCGGTCGACGTCGCGCTGCCCGAACCGCCGGCCGCGTCGCTCGCCCCCGTGCCGCTCGCCGCCGCGTCGGTGGCTGTCGGCACGCCGCTCGGAGTCGGGGCCGAGGTGCTCAGGATCGCCACCGGCGGTTTGTCATGGCCGCCCCGGATCACGAACAGCGCCGGGTGCTCCCGACTGGCGCCGCCCACCGGCACCATGGCCACGGCCAGATGCTTCCCGGGCGTGAGCTGCGGCGGCGCCGCCGCCACCGGAGCGACGAAGCCGATCTCGCCGCCTCCGGGCCGAGCCAGCGTCGTCGGCGCCGAGACCCACCGCACGAGCGAGCCGATCGTGCCGCCGTCGGTCGGGCGCACCGGTTGGTACTGACCGGACGGCCACCAGGCCCAGGCGACCCCCGCGAACGCCACGACCGCGCCGGCCAGCACGACGCCGCGGCGCACCGGACGCCCGTGGCTCCAGGCCAGCGCACGACCACCGGTAGTGCGGACGATCTTCTGGGTCACCAGCACGCTGCCTGCCACCGGCAGGACGAGCGCGAGGAGCCGGACCAGCGAGGACAGGACGTCGAGGATCTGCGCGTGGCTCACCTGGTGCGGAAGGCCGGTCACGATCAGTCGGCCGCTCTCCCAGGAGCTCGTGGCGAGCTTGGGCAGCACCAACACCGCACCGATCGCGAGGCTCATCAAGACCGGCACCACGATCAGCACCCAGGCCGTGACCAGCACGCGCGCCCGGCCGGACAGGGCGGATGGCTCGTGGCGATGCCCGGGCAGGAGCCGGCGCAGCGTCGGGCCCATGTGCGCGAACAGATCGGGCACGCCGGTCGCGTCGGACAGGATGTGGTAGCCGTCGGCGCGGATGATCGGCGAGAGCTGCTTGACCATCTGCAGGACCTGAAGCGCGACCAGGAGAAGCAGCGCGTCCTTGCGCCAGACCAGCCACACCAGCATGGTCACGTCGGCGACCACGGCGTTGAAGTAGAGGCCGCCCAGATCCACCCGCAGCCGGTCGCGACGGGGCAGCCGGTACGAGTCGGTGACGTCGGTGTAGAAAGCCGGCCACACCAGGTACATGCCCATGCCCATGCCTCCGGGGGTGGCGCCGCCGTAGCGGCAGGCCGAGGCGTGCCCGAGCTCGTGGAAGCCGGCAGAAGCAACGGCCAGCGCGAAGACCAAGAGCAGCAGCCCGGGACTGTGGAACGCCTCGGCGGTGGCAGCGGCCACGCCTTTGTGGAACAGCACGAACCAGAACACCCCGGCGAAGCCGGCCAGGACCGGCAACATGATCCAGGGCGCGAACAGGAAGGTGAACGGCGCGGTGAGCCGGCGGGTCAGGACCGGGTCGGTGACCAGGACCTTCCAGCGCAGCGCCAGCAACGGATTGCGCTTGGGTGGGGCCTGATGCTCGGTGCCGGCCAGCAGGCCCTGCGCGGCCAGCTTGTTCGCCAGCGCGTCGACATGCTCCTCGTCGAGCTTCCGGCCCAGCCGCTCGGACATCGCCGCGGCCAGCTCGGTGCGGTCGCGCCGACCGTCGGCGCTCTCGAGCAGCGCGTACATCAGCGGTCCGAGCTGCACCATCTGCCCGTCCGCGCGCCGCACGAGAGCGACGCCCTCCTTGTAGCCCGAGCCGTGAACCGGGCCGAGCAGCTCGACCCCGTCCGCTCGAGCCAGGGAAGCGACACCCTCCCCCCGGGCAAGGGGAGGGTGCGCTGCGGTCTGGGTCGCTGGGACGGGGGGTTCGGCCGTCGCGGTCATC
>DATIEI010000232.1:0-6462 GCA_035455845.1 Solirubrobacteraceae bacterium | reverse complement strand
GGGGCGTAGCAGCGCGGGATCGAGGATCTCGGGCCGGTTTGTGGCGCCGAGCACAACGACCGCCTCGGTCGACTCGAACCCGTCCATCTCGGTGAGGATCTGGTCGAGCGTCTGCTCGCGCTCGTCGTTGGCCCCGGTGATCCCGGCGGATCCCTGGCGCGAGCGGCCGATCGCGTCGAGCTCGTCGATGAAGATGATCGACGGTGCGGCCTCCTTCGCCTTGGCGAACAGGTCCCGCACCCGGGCGGCCCCCACACCGACGATCGCCTCGATGAACTCCGATGCGGCGATCGAGAAGAAGGCCGCGTGGGCTTCCCCGGCCACCGCGCGAGCGAGCAGCGTCTTGCCGGTCCCGGGCGGCCCGAACAGCAACACACCATGCGGCATCCGTCCCCCGAGCTTCTGGTAGCGCTCGGGGGTCTTGAGGAACTCGACGATCTCGGTCAACTCGGCCTTGGACTCGTCGATCCCGGCCACGTCGTCGAACGTCACCTGGATCGCCTGGGGATCGACCCGCCGAGCCTGCGAGCGCCCGAACTGCCCGAGGCCCCCGAGCCCGCCGCCGCTCGCCATCGCGCGCCGCGCGAAGTAATAGATCACCGCGAACAGCAGGATGGTCGGCCCGAACCCGAGCAACAGCTCCACGAGCGCCGAGGTCCCCTTGTTGGGGTTGTTCGCGTTTACCTTCACCTGCTGGGCCTGGAGCTGGGTGGTCAGCTGGTTGGTGTTCCAGAACGATGGGACCTGGGTGGCGAACAGCGTGGTCGGCGTCGCGTTCTTGTCATCGGCCGGGTAGCGCAGCTTGGTCTTGAACGTCCCGTTGATCGCGCCGCTGGTCGCGGAGATCGACGCCACGTGACCCGCCTCGAGCTCGTTCAGGAAGAAGGGGCTGAACGGCACCCTGACCCGTGACTGGCTGGACGGCTGGAAGACCAGCACCGAGATCCAGTTGAGCGCGAGCAGGAACAGAAAGAAGATCCACAGCCCGCGCCAGCGGTGTGGGGGCGGTGGCTTGTGCTCCTCGGGCATGCCGCGCCCGTCGGGCGCCGGGGCCACCCGCCATCCCTGCTTGTCGCGCGGCATCGGCGCGGGGGGAACCGCCTTGTCGCCGCTCTGCGTGCTCGGGTCCGCCGATCCCGCTTCGCTCACCGAGTCATTCTGACGCACCGAGGGGTCTAATCTGAACGCCGTCAAACCCACACACGAGAGGCCGGCATGTCATCCACCACGCAGGCACACCTTCCTTCCCTCGGCGAGCACCAGCGCGACGAGGCCGGCCATCAGCTCCAGGCGACGCTCGTCGAGCTGATCGACCTGTCCCTGTTCGGCAAACAGCTGCACTGGAGCGTGACCGGACCGCTGTTCCGCCCCCTCCACGAGCAGCTCGACGAGCTGGTCGACTCCTGGCGCGAGCTCTCCGACGTGGTGGCCGAACGGGCGGTGGCGCTCGGCTACTTCCCTGACGGCCAGAGCGCGACCGTCACCGCGGGCAGCAACCTCGCCCGCCTCGAGCGTGGACCGCTCGAGGACCACGTGGTCGTGCGCGAGCTGACCGGCCGCGTGGCCGACGTCGCCGAGCGCGCGCGCGAGCGGATGGATCGCCTGGGCGAGATCGACGCCGCCTCCCAGGACGTGGTCATCGAGGTGCTCCGCGAGCTCGAGAAGCAGCTGTGGATGATCCGCGCCCAGTTCGGGCACGCGGGCCGGAGCTGATGTCCCCGATCTCCCGCGGGTTCACCGGCCGGCGCCGGCCGATGGCCGACCCGTCGCGGCTGCCGCCCGGCCAGTACGAGGAACGCGGCTTCCCGGTGCTGGCGGCCGGCCCCACGCCCCATACGCCGCTCGATCAGTGGAGCTTCCGAATCGACGGCGCCGTGCGCTCGGCGGTGTCGTGGACGTGGGAGGAGTTCCGCGCGCTCCCGGCCGAGACCCCGACGGTCGACATCCACTGCGTGACCAAGTGGTCGAAGTTCGACACGGTCTGGCGGGGCGTGTCGGTCGACACCCTGCTCGACGCCGTGGTGAGCTCGGGCCAGTACGTCACCGCGTTCTCGGACGGCGGCTACACGACGAACCTGCCGCTTGACGACGTGACCGGCGGAAAGGCGTGGGTGGCCTACGAGTACGACGGTGAGCCGCTTGACCCCGAGCACGGCGGGCCCGCCCGGCTGCTCGTCCCGCACCTGTACTTCTGGAAGAGCGCCAAGTGGGTGCGTGGTCTGACGCTCACGCCGCGCGACCAGCCGGGCTTCTGGGAGAACTTCGGCTACCACAACCGCGGCGATCCGTGGCTCGAGCAGAGATATCAGGGGGACTGAGCCCTCGCCCGCCCCGACTGACCTGGCAGGTTGCGGTCGTCTCCGAGCTGGTCGTGGAGACCGCGCGCGTCACCAGCCTGGTCCTCGACCTGCCCGACTGGCCCGGCCATTTGGCCGGCCAGCACGTCGACGTGCGCCTGACCGCCGAGGACGGTTACCAGGCGCAGCGCAGCTACTCGATCGCGTCGGCTCCGGAGGACGAGCAGCTCGTGCTGACCGTGGAGCGCCTCGAGGACGGGGAGGTCTCGCCGTACCTGGTCGAGGTGCTGCGACCCGGCGACGAGCTCGAGTTGCGCGGCCCGATCGGCGGCTTCTTCGTGTGGGAGGAGTCGCTCGGCGGGCCGCTGGTGCTGATCGGCGGTGGGTCGGGTGTCGTGCCCTTGCGCTCGATGCTCCGCCACTGGGTCGCGGGCACCCGCGCGGTTCCGGTGCGACTGCTGTACTCCTCGCGCTCGCTGGACGAGGTCATCTACCGCGACGAGCTGCTGGGATACGCCGCGTCGTATGACTCCGTGGATGTCCGGCTTGCCCTGACCCGCGAGTGGCCCGAGGACTACACCGGCCACACCGGGCGAATCGACCCGGCGCTGCTCGCCGAGACCGCGGGTCCGCCCGACGGACAGCCGCTGATCTACGTGTGCGGCCCCAGCGGTTTCGTCGAGGCGGCGGCGGGCTGGCTGGTCGAGCTCGGGCACGCCCCGGAGCGGATCCGGACCGAGCGCTTCGGGCCGACCGGAACCTAGGCAGTCAGGTTCAGCCTGACCGTGCGGCTGCCGGCGTGCACGGTGAGCGCGTAGTGCCCCCGGATCACGTGGCGGCCGTGCAGGAGCGATTTCAGCGAGTAGCGGTTCTGACCTTTGTGGCCGCTCAGCGCCAGATGGAGGGTGTTGCGGCCCTCGCGGACCAGCGCGACCTGCACGCGGGCGCCCGCTGACAGCCTGAACACGAGCGCCTGCCCGCGCGCGGTACCCCGCTTGCCGACCAGCGCGACATGGCTCAGCCGGGGCCGGCGGACGGGGCCGCGCGTGGTGTGCGTGAGGGTGGTCCCGGTGGACGACGATGGTGTGCTCGAGGCTGGAGTCGCGCCCGACGGCTGGGCCCCGGGTGTCTGGCCCGGCCCGCCCACCGCGGCCGTGACCGCGCTAGTCGCCTGAGCAGAGCCGGCACCGTTGCTCGCGGTGACGGTCACGTCGAACGTGGCCCCGGCGTCGCTGCTGGTCAGCGCGTAGCTCGAGCCGGTGGCGCCCGGGACCGGTAGACAGACGCCGAACAGGCAGCGCTGCCACTGATAGGCGTAGCTCGTGGGCAGGCGGCTCCAGCTGCCCGGGCTCACGGTCAGCGTGGCCCCCACGGTCAGCGCGCCGATCACCTCCGGGCGCTCGCGGTTGCCGGGCGCCGCGTACGGCGAGTCGCCGCCGGCCGTGGCCACCGCGGCGGCCGCGTCAAGCTCGCCGCCGCTCACCGCGAGGCCGGCGAGCTGCGGTGCCGGGTCGGCGCTGGCCAGCAGATCACTCTTGAGCGCGGTCGCGCCGAGCCCGGGGTTGCGCGAGAGCATCAGCGCGAGCGTGCCCGAGACCATCGGGGTGGCCATCGACGTGCCGTCGTCGTAGGCGTAGCCGCTACCGCCGAGGTAGGTCGAGAGGATGCTGACCCCCGGGGCGAACAGGTCGACGGTGGCTGCGCCGTAGTCGGAGAAGTACGCCGGCTGGTCGTTCTGGTCGGAGGCGCCGACGCAGATCACGTTGGCCTCGGGGGCGTCGCACGGATAGAACGGCGTGCTTGGATCGTCGTTGTTGGTCCCGTCGTTGCCGGCCGCGACCACGTACAGCGTGTCCGGGTGGGCCTGGATGGCCTGCTCGATGACCGGCGAGGGCGCGGTGCTCCCGAGGCTGGCGTTGACGATCGGCACGCCGTCGTCTCCGGCGTCGTTGAAGGCTTGGGCCACGTCCACGTCGGTGCCGCTCCCGGTCGCGTCGAGCACTCGCAGCGGCATGACCTTGGCCGCCGGGGCAACTCCGCTGACCCCCGTGCCGTTGTCCTGAAGTGCGGCGATGATCCCGGCGACGTGCGTGCCGTGTCCGAGTTGGTCCTGCGGGTTGTTGGTGCCGGTGATGTAGTCGTGACCGTTGACGAACTGGCCGGTTAGGTCGGGGGCGGCGTAGTCGACGCCCGAGTCGACCTCGGCGACGGTCACATTCGCGCCGGTCGAGTGCGGCCAGGCGTACGTCGCGCCGATGTCGTCGCCGGGTGTGCCGCGCGTCCCGAGCACAGACTGCCCGGAGTTGGAGAGCGCCCACTGATAGCTGAAGTACGGGTCGTTGCTGGCGGCGTGGACCTCGCCGTTGGGCTGCGCGTACTGGACCTGCGGATCGCGGCCGAGCGCGGCCACCGCCGCCGCCAGCCCGCCGGCCGCCGCCCGGTCGATCTCGGTGCCCGGCAACGGACCGGGACCGACGTAGCTGACCCCGGCCCGGGCGCGCAGCGCGGCCTGCTGGGCGGCGCTGGTGCCCGGCTTACGGTCGAGGACGATCTCGCGGACGCCCTGGGCCTGCATCGAGCGGACCTGCGCAGCCGACATCGTCGGTCCGTAGATGCTGGACGCGTGGGCGACCGGCGCGGCGATCAGCGCGATCGCCAGCGCCGTCATGGCAGCACGAATGGTCGACAGCGGGCGCACGGGTCCGATCTGGGTCGGCCGCCCCGTGCGCGCGGATGACGATTTCGGCCGCCCCTAGACGATTCACCGACCACCGGCCCCGCGCCACCGTCCGATCGCCGCTCGTGGCTCCCCGGGGTTTGGCGCGCGCAATAACGCGGCCGGAGGCCTTCACTGCGGCGCGACCCCGACGTAAGATCGACTCAGCCGCATGATCGTTCGGATTCGCCTCGGCAGCAGCCTGGCCCGGTTCGCACCGGCGCCCCTGCTCAAGCTCGAGCTTCCGGACGGCGCGACCGTGGAGGACCTGTACGACAGCCTGTCCGCCCGCACCCCCGAGCTTGCCCCGGCCCTGGCCTCGGCACTGCCCGTGCTCGGCGGCGTTCATGTCGAGCGGAGCCGGACCCTCTCGCCCGGCGAGGAGATTGCGCTGCTGACCCCGGTGGCGGGAGGATGAGAACCCACCTGCACAGAGGAGTGACCCATGGCGATCGAACCAGCTGAAACCGGTGTAGCCCACGCTCACCAGACCGTTTTCGTCGACACGCTCACAAACGGGCTGCTCGGACCCGACGTGGCGATGGCCGGGCCGGTGGCCGACGGCGGTCACGTGGTGTGGAACTCGTCTCCGGGCTGCTGGGGTCCGATGATCACCCCATCGATCCGCGGCGGCCACGAGGTCGCCCAGCCGGTCGCCGTGGCCGGTGCCGAGGTCGGCGACGCGATTGCGATCCGCATCAAGGACATCGAGGTCACCTCGCTGGCCACCGCGTCCGGCACCGATCAGCCGATGGAGGGGCGCTTCAACGGCGATCCGTTCTGCGCGCCGGTCTGCCCGGGCTGCGGGACCGAATGGACGCAGACCCGGCTCGAGGGCATCGGCCCGGAGGCGGTCCGCTGTGTCAACTGCGGCGCCGACGCCACGCCGTTCACGTTCGAGAACGGCTACACGATCGCGTTCGACGAGCTGCGCACGGTCGGCCTGACCGTGCCGAAGGAGGCGGCCGAGTCGTTCGCCCGCGAGGCGCCGCGGTTCGCCGCCCTGCCCGACAGCTCGGTCCAGAACCCGATCCTCACTTTCGCCCCGCACGACATCGTCGCACTGGCCACCCGGCTGCGTCCGTTCCTGGGCCAGATCGGCACCTCGCCCTCGATCACCATGCCCGACTCCCACAACGCCGGTGATTTCGGCTCGTTCCTGATCGGCGCCTCGCATTCGTACGCGCTGACCGCGCAGGAGCTCCACACCCACAAGACCGACGGGCACATGGACATCGACGCCGTGCGCGCGGGGGCGATCCTGGTCTGCCCGGTGAAGCTGCCCGGCGCCGGCCTGTACCTCGGTGACATGCACGCGCTCCAGGGCGACGGCGAGATCGCCGGGCACACCTGCGACGTCGCCGGCACGGTCACGCTCGAGGTCGAGGTCGTCAAGGGGCTGGGGATCGACGGCCCCGTGCTCTTCCCCGTCGCGCAGGACCTGCCCTT
>DATIEI010000231.1:0-3244 GCA_035455845.1 Solirubrobacteraceae bacterium | reverse complement strand
CTGCGCGTTCAAGGGCTGGAACGATGCGGCGGACGCGGCCTCCAGCGCGATCACGTTCGTGGCCGGGGCACTCGGCGCGAGGCGGTTCGCGACGATCGACCCCGAGGAGTTCTACGACTTCCAGAGCACGCGCCCGCAGGTCAAGCTGATCGACGGCCATGCCCGGCGGATCGAGTGGCCGGAGGTCGAGCTGTTCGAGGCCCGCGTGCCCCGCGCTCCACGCGACCTCGTCCTGCTGGTCGGGCACGAGCCCTCGATGAAGTGGCGCACGTTCAGTCGGGTGATCACCGAGCTGGCCGAGGCGCTCGGCACGCAGCTGGTGGTCACGCTCGGGGCGCTGCTTGCCGACGTGCCCCACACCCGCCCGATCTCGGTCACCGGCATGGCCACCGACAGCGACCTGGTCATGCGCCTCGGCCTCACCCGCTCTTCCTACGAGGGCCCTACCGGGATCGTCGGGGTCCTGCATGCGGCATGCCAGGACTCCGGGCTTCCTTCGGCCAGCCTGTGGGCTGCGGTGCCGCACTACATCGCCGCCGCACCCAACCCCAAGGCCGCGCTGGCGCTGGTGCGCAAGCTCGAGGGGCTGGTCCAGGTCGCCGTGGACGCCTCCGATCTCGAGTCGGCCACTGCGGACTACGACCGCCAGGTCAACCTGGCCGTGCAGAGCGACCCCGACGTGCAGGCGTTCGTCGAACGCCTGGAGCAGGCCGCGGCCACCGAGCTGGCCGAGGATGATCCGCCGCTCCCGTCCGGCGACACGATCGCCCGCGAGCTCCAGCGCTTCCTGCGCCAGCGCGGCGACGACGACCCCGGCACCGCCCGCGGCTGAATCCCGACGATTCGCCCACTCGACGCGCTCGCCGGGCCGAGCGGGCGCACACGCGTACCAGAGCCGACAGATCCGCCGCTCGCCGTCCGCGGCGCGGCGACTGGGCGATTATCCGCCACCGGAAACCGGTGCATCACGGCCAGTGCGACCGGGCCAACGACGAGCTACCCCTCGGCAGCGGGACACACCAGCCGGTAATCGCACACCGAGCACGCCGCGAACGACGGCGTCGGCTCGAACCCCTGCGAGAGGATCCCGTCGGCGACCTCCATCGCTACCTCCTGGATCCATTCGTAGCGGTCCTCCCGGTCATCGGGCACGGCGACCTTCTGATCGTCGAGCACGTAGTAGTAGGCCTGCTGGGAGGAGTCCAACCGCCAGGCCTCCCGCGCCCCGACCGCGTAGAGCGACAGCTGTACGTCGTCGACCAGCTGACCCGGGCTCTTGGGACGGCCGGTCTTGTAGTCGATCAGCTCGTACTCGCCGCCGGGTAGCCGGTCAACGCGATCGACGCGACCGCGCAACAGGTGCGGACCGAGCTTGAAAGAGAACGCCCGCTCGAACCAGAGCGGCTCGGACTCGGAGGATTGGTAGCGCGTGTGGTACTGGGTCAAGGCCGCGGCCGCCTTGCCCCGGAGCTGGCGCTCCTGCTCCGAATCGCCGAAACCGCCGCGGCGCCAGCTCGCCTCGAGCAACCCGAGCAGCTCGGGCAGCGACCCGGAGGCCCCGGAAACCCCAGACACCCCGCCCCCCGATCCCGCATGGAAGCGCTCGAGCACCTGGTGCACGACGATCCCGAAGCGCTGATGCACGGTCGGCTCCTGCGGGATCCGGAACACGCGCGCGAACTTGTACTTCAACGGGCACGTCCGGTAGGTGTCGATATCGGAGGCCGACAGAACGATCCCGTCGCCGCGCAACGGCAGGAATGTCTCGACGGACGGATCATCGCGCGCGGCCACCGCCGCCGCTCGCCGCCGGGCGTCCCGCTCGGCGTCCAGCAGATAGTCATCCAGGACAGAAGACGTGAAGATCTCCCGCTGCTCGGCGGTCACCGCTTGAAGGATCCGCGAGTTCACGTCGCGCACGGCCTCGGCCAGCGACTGCCCCTCGGGGCGTTCGATCAGCGCCGCCAGCTTCAGCAGCTCGAGATAGCGAACCACCGCGTGAGATACGTCGAGGTCGGTGTCCAGCCGCAGCTCGGCCAGGCGCCCACCGGCCCGCATCGTGCCTTCCAGGACCTCGTCCCGGAGCAGCCGGTAAGTGGAGTGGAGCGTCTCGGCCGGCCCGAACATCTCCTCCTCGCGCTCCTCCCAGGCCCCGCCCACCGCCGCGCGCATCGCCTCGACCGCGGGCGCGGGCAGCACGGCCGACCCCCGGTCGGCGACGGCCGGATAGGTCAGCACCACGCGCCGGCGGGCCCGCGTCACCGCCACGTACAGCGCCTGCCGGACCACCGGCGCCTGACTTTGAGAATGAGTCTCAGAACCAGTATCAGAATCGCGACCCGAACCAGCTTCCTCGATCGCCCGATCCGGCGCCGGCTCGCTCAGCCCCGCATGCAGCCCCAGGACGTACACGTGCTCGGCCTCGAGCGCGGCCGCGCCGTCGAGCGCCACGACCTGGACCACAGAAGACCCGACCAGATCCGGTTCCTCGTGCTCGCGCAGGCCGAAGTCGGCCACCGCCGCCACATGCCGGGCGAACTCGCGTGGCGTGGCGTGTGGCAGTCGGCGAGCAAACGCCGAACCGAGCTCGCCGAACCGGGCCAGCGCCCGCAGCCGCTCGACCACGTTCGACTGCGCCGTGAACAGCTGTTGCCGGCGCAGCCCCAGCGCATCGATCAGCCGGTGCACGTACAGGTCGGGGCGCGTACTGTCGATTTCGGCCATGCCGGCCCGGTAGAGCTTCAAGAACGTGTGGATCCGCTCACGCGCCTCGGGCGGCACCTGCGGTGCCTCGATCGCAGCCTCCAGAGCCCCCACCATGTCGAGCTTGCGCCGCCGCGCGATCTGGGTGCACCGGGCGATGTCCACCGAGCGCAGCTCGACCGGCGGCCGGGCCAGCGCTCGCACCACGGCCGGCGCGTCGGTGGGGTCGGCCAACAGGCGAAGCCACGCGAGCACATCCCGGATCTCCGCTCGCCGGAAGAATGCGGTCTCCCCGACCGTGCGGTGCGGCACCGCCCGCTCCTCGAGCGCCACCGCCACCGCCTGTCCCTCGCGCGACACGCTGGGCACCAGCACGGCAACTGCACCCGGCGAAACACCCGAACCAGCGACCAGCCGCTCTATGTCGGCCGCCACCGCCTGGGCCTGAGCTCGTTCGTTCGCGCAGCGCCAGAAGACGACCTCGCCCTCCCCCGGAGCGGGTTCGACGGCATCGATCCCCACCAGCGCCTGGGCCGCCCGG
>DATIEI010000230.1:0-2916 GCA_035455845.1 Solirubrobacteraceae bacterium | reverse complement strand
GACGGCCCAACGCCACACCAGACCCTGCGCCCACGCCGGGTGTGGCTTTAGGTGCCCTCCGGCCGCACTAACCCCACTCTCGGGTGAGGGAATCACGACGCCGAGTCGGCCGCCGACCTGACCGCCGAGGTGTTCGCGGCGGTGCTCCTGACCTCGGCGTGTGGATCAATGGCCTCACGTCCACTGACGGTCCGGTGCGCGTCGATCTGGGCACACTGAAGGTGACGGCGACCGTCGGCCGCTTCCCACTGACTGCTCGGGTGTTCGACGGGATCGTCGAGATCTCGCGCTACGGAAAGGGCCCGATGCTCTGCGTCGGCCCGGTCACCGGCCGTACGCTCGCCCCCTTGCCGGACGTGGTGGCCGCCGAAGGACGGACCGCATACGTCACGGTCCGACGACGTGGCATCCCCGAGATTCACCGCGTGAGCATCGATCCGCGCTGCCGCGCAACGCCCTGAATGGGTCACAAGCGCACAATCGAGGCTGCGCCCGCGGCGAGTGTGGCCTCACGCACGTATACGGGTCACGACCGCACACTGGGCACAGGCGGATCATCGAGTGTGCCCTCATGACCCACGGATCAACACCGGTCCCGAGCGCCATCGAGCGGCGGACACGCTAACCTCGTCGGCCGACATGTCTGTACGACTACGGCTAACGCGCATCGGCTCGCGCAAGAACCCGGTCTGGCGGGTGGTGGTGGCCGACCAGCGCTCCAAGCGCGACGGCCGGGTGATCGAGATCGTCGGTCACTACAACGCCCAGACCAACCCGTCCACGATCGTGCTCGACGAGGAGCGCGTTCGCGACTGGCTGGCGCGCGGCGCGCAGCCGACCAACACGGTCAGCAAGCTGTTGCGCATCCAGGGCATTCAGTAGCCCGCGGCGATGAAAGAGCTGCTCGAGTACCTGGCGCGTGGTCTGGTTGACCACCCCGATCAGGTGCGGGTCAACGAGCTGCACGAGGACGACGGGGCCACCGTGCTCGAGCTGTCGGTCGCCGACGACGACTACGGCAACGTGATCGGCCGGGGCGGCCGGACCGCCGCCGCGCTGCGCATGGTGGTCAAGACCGCGGCGGCCAAGAGCAAGCGCCGCGTGTTCGTCGACATCGTCGACGGCTGATGGACTGGCTGCATGCGGGACGGGTGGGCCGCCCGCATGGCCTCGACGGCAGCTTCCATGTCACCCGCCCCAATGCGCAGCTGCTGCGCGAGGCCGCGCACGTGATGGTGGACGACCACGAGCTCGAGGTCACGCGGCGGGCCGGGACCGACCGCAGCCCGATTCTTCGCCTGGCCGGTCACGACGACCGCGCCGCGGCCGAGTCGCTACGCGGCAAGGATCTGCTGGTCGCCCGGACCGCGGCGCCCGAGCTCGGCCCGGACGAGTGGTGGGCAGAGGACCTGACCGGCTGCCAGGTGCGCGACGGCGAGCGCGAGGTGGGCGTGGTCCGGCAGCTGCTCGAGCTTCCGTCGTGTGAGGTACTCGAGGTCGAACGCGCGGGTGGGGGCGAGCTACTGGTGCCGCTGGTTTCAGACGCCGTTCGTGAGGTCGATCTCGACCAGCGGGCGATCGACGTCGACCTGCGCTTTCTGGGCGAGGAGTAGTCGCTGCAGATAGACGTCTTCACGCTGTTTCCCGAGGCCTTCGGGTGGTTCGAGCGCCAGCGGCACGTCAGCAACGCGCTGGCCTCGGGACACCGCATCGGTTATGTGAACTACCGCGACCACACGCCGCTCAGCGCCGGACAGGTCGACGACACCCCGTTCGGCGGCGGGGCGGGCATGGTGCTCCGGGTGGACGTAGTCGACGCGGCCCTGCGCGCGCGCTACGGCGGTGATCCGGTAGAGCTGGGCGAGACGCGGCGCGTGATCGCGCTGACCCCGGGTGGGAGGCTGCTCGACGATCCGCTGGTCGACGAGCTTGCCCGTGAGCAGAGCCTGACGCTGCTCTCCGGCCGCTATGAGGGCTTCGATCAGCGGATCGTCGAGCACTACGCCACCGACGAGATATCGATTGGCCGCTACGTGCTGGCCGGCGGCGAGCTGGCCGCCATGGTGCTCGCCGACGCGGTGCTGCGCAAGCTGCCCGGCGCGCTGGGCCATCCCGACTCCGCGCTCGAGGAGTCCTTCAGCGACGCGCTCGGCGGTGCGCCCGAATATCCCCACTACACCCGGCCCGCCGAGTATCGCGGGTGGCGGGTCCCTGAAGTGCTGCTGTCCGGCCATCACGCCCGGATCCGTGAATGGCGCCTGCAGCAGAGCGCGGCGCGCGGCCCGCTCCCGTAGTCGCCGCCCGGCATGCGGCGTGGCGCGTGCGGCCCGCTACCGTAGTCGCCGCCCGCGCATGCGGCGCGTCGCGTGCGGTCCGCTACCGTAGTCGCCGCCCGCGCATGCGGCGCGTCGCGTACGGTCCGCTACCATAGGCCCCGCCCGCGCACGGCCAGATGCGCCGTGAACTACGCCCGAATGCCGAACACCGCAGGGTGTGGCAGGGACCTGCACCGTCATGAGCACCGTGATCGACAGCCTCGAGCGCGCCCAGCTTCGCCGCGTACCCACATTCGACGCCGGCGATCGGCTGCGCGTCCACTTCCAGGTCATCGAAGGGACCCGGCGCCGGACCCAGGTGTTCGAGGGCGTGGTGATCAAGCGCCAGGGCCACGGGGCCCGCGAGACGTTCACCGTGCGCAAGCAGTCGTTCGGCGTGGGCGTAGAGCGAACCTTCCCCTTGCACTCACCGAAGATCGAGCGCATCGAGGTGGCAGCTCGGGGCGACGTGCGCCGCGCCAAGCTGTACTACCTGCGCGGGCGGGTGGGCAAGCGCGCCCGGGTGCGCGAGCGCCGCTACACCGGCCCGGAGGAGGTCGTCGAGCGCGGCCTGCTCTACGACCCGGCGGCCGAGGCGGCC
>DATIEI010000229.1:0-5612 GCA_035455845.1 Solirubrobacteraceae bacterium | reverse complement strand
GGGCCAGGTAACGCTCAACGGTGACGTCGAGGCGGTAGGCATCCTCGCGCTGGGTCAGCTCGCCCAGGGCGAGCTCGCAGCTGGCCCGGGCAAGCACCCGAACCGGCTCGGCGGAGCCGCCCTCGGCCAGCTCGGCGAACGCCCGCGAGAACAGCAGATCACCGGTCGCGGTGGCGGCGCCACGACCGCCCGTCGCCACCACGGTGGCGCGGCCGCGACGCAGAGCCGAGCCGTCGAGCACATCGTCGTGGACCAGGGTCGCGCCATGGACGAGCTCGACCGCCACGGCCGCCCGCACCAGGCCGTCGGTCTCGGGCGGGGGCGCGCCGGCGGCCAGGCAGACCAGCAGCGGGCGCAGCCGCTTGCCGCCGGCCGAGATCGTGTCGCCGGCGTGGCGGGCCAGAAGGGGTCCGTGACCGCCGACCAGCTCGCCCATGCGCTGCTCGACGCGATCCATGATCCGGGTGAGCTCGGCGCCCCCCGCGTCTACGACGGCCTGTGCCCCCGTGGTCATCGCGACTGGACTACCCCCACATGGAGGGCGATGATCCCCCCGGCCGTGAGCACGTAGCGGATCTGGCCCAGTCCGCAGCGGGACATGACAGCGCCGAGCTCCTCCGGCCCGGGAAAGCGCCGGACCGAACTCGGCAGGTAGCTGTAGGCCTGGGAGTCCACGACCCGGCCGAGGGCAGGAATCACGTGGTCGAACCACAGCTCGAAGAACGTGGACAGGGGCGGGCGCCGCGGAGTGGTGATCTCGAGCACCACGACCCGGCCGCCGGGGCGCACGACCCTCGCCATCTCGGACAGGCCGCGCGAAAGGTCTGAGAAGTTGCGGGCGCCGAAGCCGACGGTGGCCGCGTCGAATGAGCCGTCCGGGTAGTCGAGGGCCAGAGCGTTGCCCGATTCGAAGCGCACGCGAGTGCCGCCCTTCGCCCGGGCCAGCTCGAGCATCCGCTCCGAGAAGTCGACCCCAACCACCTCGCCCCCCGGCGCCACCCGGTCGGCCAGCTCGAGGGCGAGGTCACCGGTCCCGGTGGCCACGTCGAGCGCACGGCCACCCGGGGCGAGTGCGGCGAGGTCGGCGGCCCGGCGGCGCCACTGGTGATGCAGGCCCGCGGTCATGACCGAGTTCATCCGGTCGTACAGGCCGGCGATCCGGTCGAACATGGCCCGGACCTGGGGCTCCTCGAGAGTCCCAGCTTGCGCCCCGGGTGCGCCGGCCGACGCGGTGTCTACATCCGCCATGGTCCCGATGGCGAGGCTACTGGAGCTCAGAGAGGAACTGGACCAGATCGTTGAACTTCTGCGGCGGAAGGTTCTTGAACGACGGCATCGGAGGCGTCGGGTTGCGCAGCGTCGAAGCGATCTGGGCCTTGGGCACGGTGCTGGCGATGTGGGTCAGGGCCGGCCCCGGGCCGTTGTTGCCGTTGTCGCCGATCACGTGGCAGGCCAGGCAGCCCGATTCGCCGACCACGTCCGCCCCGGATCTGAACACCGCCGCTTGCGCCGGGGTGAGGTTGGATGGGGGCTGCATGTCGACCGAGTTCGGGGAGCCGGTATTGGCGCCGCTGTAGGTCAGGTAGGCAATCGCGGCGATCGTGGTGATGCCGGCGGCGAGCGCGATCGGGCGCCGCTCGATTCGCCGTTCCGGGCTGCGGTCGTAGAACGGCAGCAGGAACAGCAGGATCATGCAGATGGTCGGCACGCCGATCGTGGCCATCGGCGTGAACTTCGGGACGTTGCGCATCACGCGCAGCACCTCGAACAGGAAGAAGAAGTACCAGTCCGGGCGGGGGACGTAGGTGGTGGTGGTCGGGTCGGCCTTGGGCCCGAGCTCGGCGCCGAACAGCAGCGACAGGAAGATGATCACGGCCATGACGATGCAGGCCATGGCCCCGTCCTTCATCACCGCGTAGGGGAAGAACGGCTTGCCCTCGTTCTTCAGGATCGAGTAGTCGCGGAGGTAGGCCTCCTTCTCGGCCTGGTTCATACGCGCGCCTCAGCCACCGCGTGATCGCCGTCCTGATCAGCGTGAGGCTTGAGCCACGGCGGGGCGGTGATGCCGAGCTTGGTGACCAGGTACAGGTGGGCGCCGATCAGCGCGGCCATCGCACCCGGGATCACCAGCATGTGGATCGAGTAGAAGCGCGACAGGGTGGTCGCGTTGAAGTCCGCGCCGCCGAGCAGGAAGTCCGACAGGAACGGGCCGATGAACGGGCCGCCAGCGTTGATGTTGACGCCGACCACGGTGGCCCAGTAGGAGCGCTGGTCGAACGGCAGCAGGTAGCCGGTGAAGCCCATGGCCAGCGTGAGGATCAGCAGCACCACGCCGATGACCCAGGTCAGCTCGCGGGGGTACTTGTAGGCGCCGTAGAAGAACACCCGCCCCATGTGCAGGAAGATCAGGATGATCATCACCGAGGCGCCCCACTTGTGCATGCCGTGCACGAACTGGCCGAGGAACACGTTGTCGTTGATGTTGCGGATCGACTCGTACGCGCCGCCCGCAGCGTCGGGGCGGTAGTACATGGCCAGGAACACGCCGGTCACGGCCTGGTTCAGGAAGGCGAACAGGGTGGCCGAGCCGAGCGTGTAGGCCCAGTTGATCCCGCGCGGCACCTTGCGCCACATCAGCCAGCGCAGGCCGGGCGAGAGCGCGGTGCGCTCGTCGAGCCAGTCGACGACGGTAATCCCCGCCTCGACTGGGTTCAGGGCGCCGGCGTCGGAGGGCTCGCCGGGTCGCTTCGGCCGGGGCTGGAGAGCCTTGGGGAGCGGGGGTGCTGGGAGCTTGGGCATGGCTAGGGCTTGCCGGCGGTGTCGAACTGGGCCGGGTAGAGGAACTGGCCGATGCCGTCGAGCGGCTCACCCGGGAAGCGCGGGGCGAAGCGGTGCAGCTCGTTGTTGACCGAGTAGCGGGGACCGATCTCGACCAGCCCATTGTTCACTCGGGTGTAGAAGCGGTCGAGCGGACGGACCGGCGGGCCGCCCGCGACCATCCCGCGGAAGTCGTAGACGCCTCCGTGGCAGGGGCAGATGAAGCGCTCGGCGGCCGGCACGTAGCGGACCGGGCAGCCAAGGTGCATGCAGCGGGAGGACAGCGCCACGAACTGGTTGTACTGGTCCTCGGGCTCGGTGTCGATCTTGGGATCGCGGGCGCGCACGTAGGCGATCGAGTTGCCTGCCTCGCCGACCCCCGGGGTGATGTTGATCACCTTGGTCTCGTAGCTGTTCTTGGGGAAGTCCGAGGGCTTCCCGATCGCCTGCCACGTCCACGTCTGGCGCTTGAAGATTGGCGCGATCGCGAAGCCCAGCGCGGGAAGCGTGAAGGCCGCGGCAGCCACGGCGCCCACTCCGTTGGCTCCGATGTTCATGAACGTGCGGCGAGTGACGGTCTCGCCCTCGAAGGCGCCCGGGATGTTCCGGTCCAGGGTGTACTTCGATTTGGGTGGCTTGTGGCGGTCTGGCACGGCGCCTCGCGGGGCTTCCTTACGGCGACTAGACGTTGACAGCGTACCGCCACGGCCGCGAAAACGACGTCACATTCGGACTCGGTACGCGCCTACCTAACAACCTCGCGACGAACCACACAAGCAGGGGGTTTTAAGTCGCCTTGAGCTTGCTGCGAACGTCACAAACCGCGGTCGTCGCGGGGCGCCACCGCGGCGGCGCGAAGGGCCGGGCCGGCCTCGGGGTCGTGGACGCGCGCGCGGGTCTTGGCCCGGCGATGGGCGTCGCTTGCACCCCAACCGACCGACACCGCGCCGGCTTCCCATACCGCGCGCGCCAGCTCGGCGTCGGACGCGCTGTGGGCCTGGGCGGCCAGCGAGATCACATCGGCCAGCTCGGCCACCGCCTCGAGGTCGCCGAGCTCGGCCAGACGGGCCAGTCCGAGGGCATAGAGCTGGTCGCCGAGCAGGAGGGCAAGGTCGGGGTCCTGAGGGCAAACCACCACAGGCTCGTCGTAGTGCAGCCGGTAGCCCTCGAGGATCATCTCAAGGAGCAGCTCGTACTCGCGCTGGCGGCCGCGGGCGCGCGGACCGCTCGCGGCGACCTGGGCCGGGCCGGGGTGATCTAGGGCTCGACGGCCGGCGGCTGGCTCGCCGAGGTGTGCGGCCACCGTGCCGCCCTCGGCGGTCAATGCCTCGCGCAGCGCATACGCTCCGTCGCGCGCGGTCCTCAGTGGGTTGCTCATCGGCTGGCGACCTCCGCGAACGCCTCGGCCGCCGCTTCGACCGTGCGCCGCACGTCCTCATCGGAGTGCGCGAGCGAGGGGAACCAGGCCTCGAACTGGGACGGTGGCGGGTACACACCCCGGGCGAGCAGGCCGCGGCACCAGAAGGCGTAGGCGTCGGTGTCGGATTTGGCCGCGGTGGCGTAGCTGCCGACCGGACTCGCGGAGAAGAACACGGTGAGGAGGCCGGGGAGGCTCTGAACCTGGACCGCTTTGGCCGGCATGGTCGCGGCCGCCGCTTCGCGCAGTCCGGTCGCGAGGGCGTGGGTCGTGGCGGCCAGCTGCTCGTAAGCGTCGTCAGTCAGCCGGCTCAGCGTGGCCAGTGCGGCGGCGGTGGCCAGCGGGTTGCCCGACAGCGTGCCCGCCTGGTACACGTCGCCGGCCGGGGCGATGCGCTCCATGAGTTCGCGACGGCCGCCATAGGCCGCGGCGGGCAGCCCGCCGCCCATCACCTTGCCCATGATGGTCAGATCGGGGTTGATGCCGTAGTGCTGCTGCGCGCCGCCCCGGGCGATCCGGAAACCGGTGATCACCTCGTCGAAGACGAGCAGCGCACCGCTGTCGTCGGCGGCGTCGCGGAGCGTTTGCAGGAAGCCCGCTTCGGGCGGGACCACGCCCATGTTGGCCGGGATCGGCTCAACCAGGATCGCCGCCAGATCCTCGTCGGCGATCAGGTTCCACGTCGTGGCCGGGTCGTTCCAGGGCGCCACAATGGTCGCCGCGGCGGCAGCCGTGGGCACTCCCGGGCTGGCCGGGATGCCTTGAGTGGCGAGGCCCGAGCCGGCCTCGGCGAGCAGCCCGTCGACGTGGCCGTGGTAGGCGCCGGCGAACTTGAGGATGCGGTCGCGCCCGGTCACGGCACGGGCGAGACGGATCGCGCTCATCGTGGCCTCCGTGCCCGAGGAGGTCATCCGGAGCATCTCGACCGACGGCATGCGGCGGGTAATCTCGGCGGCCAGATCCACCTCGGCCTCGGTGGGGGCGCCGAACGTGGTGCCTCGCGCTGCCGCCTCGGTTACCGCATTGATCACCTCGGGGTGGGCGTGGCCCAGGATCAGGGGGCCCCACGAGCACACGTAGTCGATGTAGTCGTTGCCGTCGACGTCGGTGATCGTCGATCCCCGGCCGGAGGCGATGAAGATCGGGTCGCGCCCGATCGAGCGCATCGCGCGCACGGGTGAGTTGACGCCGCCGGGAAGGACCCCGAGGGCTTGCCCGTACAGCTCCGTGGAGCGCGTCGTGTCGAGCGCCGGGATGGTCCGCTCGGCTTCGCTCACACGCCCGCGTGCCGGCGTTCCCAGTCCCGGTGCTCGTCGGTGAAGTACAGCAACCGGATCTTCTTGAACTCGGTCGAGGAGTACAGGGTGGCGCGCTCGGT
>DATIEI010000228.1:0-2588 GCA_035455845.1 Solirubrobacteraceae bacterium | reverse complement strand
TCCCGGTCATCTGACCGTACGGGTCGCTGCTCACCGGTCGTCCGGTGTCGAGGATCTGCGATGAAACGCTCTTGCCGTCGAGCACCCAGCGTGTACCGGGCTGGAAGGGATGAACGCCTGCAGCGCCGGTCAGGAACACGGTCCGATCGGGGTCGTATCGCCCGATCATGACCATCTCGAGACCCGTGACCCGAGCGATCTCCTCGGCGACCAGCGCGAAGATGTCCGCCGGCTCGGCGCCCTCGGCGACGAGTGTGGCCACCCGTCTCAGCGCGGCCTGCTCCTCGACCAGCAGCCGGAGCTGCTCACGCGCGTGGGTGTTGGCGATCGCCGTGCCGACCAATTCGGTGAATTCGGCCAGACGATGCTCGGTCCCCGACGGGAGCTCGCGACCCTCGGTCGCGCCGGTGGCCATGACCCCCCACACGCGACCGCCAACAACGATCGGAGCGCCCGCCACCGAGCGAATGCCGGTCCCGCGAACCGCCTCCGCCAGCGCGCCCGGAATCCCGGCCAGATCGTCCAGCCGGACCGGCCGGCCCGTCTCGCGCACCCGCAGCGAAATGGTCGGTCCCTCGAGCGGCCACCGAGTGCCGGCCTGGAACGGATGGGGTCGCTCGCTCCAGACGCCGATCACGGTCGCGGCTCCGTCGGGCTCGTAGCGCGACATCTGGACCAGGGGCGTGCCCAGCACCTGTCCCACCTCACGGGCGACGGCCGCGAAGACATCCGCAGATGGGGCATTGCCTGCAACCAGCGCGGCAACCCGGCGGAGCGCGTCCTGCTGATCGGCCAGCATCGCCTCGCGGTCACGCAGAGCGCGCTCGGCAAGCCGCCGCTCCTCGATATCGGTGAACGCGACTACTGCACCGCGGCCCTCGGGCATGTTGATGGGAGCCGAGACATAAGAGACGGGGAACATCGAGCCGTCGCGGCGGAGGAACCAATCGAGTTCGCTCCGCACCGTCTCGCCGGTCTTCCTCGGCAACAGCATCGGGCATTCCAGAGCCGGATACGGGGTCCCGTCCGGGTGCTGATAGTGGATGGTGTCGTGGCTCGGGCGCCCCAGCAACTCGTCGGCGCTTCCATAGCCGAGCGCCTGGACGGCGGCCGGGTTGGCGAACCGGATCAGCCCATCAGGATTCACGACCCAGATGGGCTGTGCCGTGACCTGCAGTACGCCGGCGACGAAGTCGTCGTCCCCGATCCGCCAAGCGTCGCCCACAGCGGTCACGCAGCGGCGAGTCTACGCCCGGTGTACCTGACCATGGCGTTTTTCCCGAGGGCCTGCCGAGACCGATCAGAATGCGGCGTGATGCTCGCGACCACGGAGCAGTACGCAGCGATGCTCGACGCGGCGGCCGCCGGGGACTACGCGCTAGCCGCGGTCAACGTCACCTCCTCCCAGACGCTGAACGGCACGATGCGAGGGCTCGCCGAGGCCGGGGCGGACGGGATCATCCAGGTCACGACCGGTGCAGCGGAGTATCTCTCCGGCGCCGCCAGTGACATGGCGCTCGGCGCCCGCGCGCTCGCCGAGTACGCCCACGTCCTGGCCGACCGTTACCCGGTGCTGATCGCGCTGCACACCGATCACGCGCCGCCCGAGAAGTTCGACGGGTTCGTGCGCCCGCTGATCGAGGAGTCGCGTCGACGGCGCGGGCGGGGCGAACAACCGCTGTTCAATTCACACATGTTTGATGGCTCGACCCTGCCGCTGAGCGAAAACCTGAAGTTCTCGGCACGTCTGCTCGACGAGCTCGCGCCCCTCGACATCGTGCTCGAGGTGGAGAGCGGCGTAGTCGGGGGCGAGGAGGACGGGGTCGCGGGCCCCGAGGCCGGCCGCAGCGAGCTGTACACGACGACCGAGGATCTGATGCACGTCGTGGATGCGCTCGGCTCGGGAGAACGCGGGCGGTACCTGCTGGCGGCGACTTTCGGCAACGTCCACGGCGTGTACGCGCCGGGAAACGTGCAGTTGCGTCCAGAAGTCCTGCGCGCCGGTCAACTCGCGCTGGCCGAGCAGCGTCCCGGCGCCCGGTTCAAGTACGTCTTTCATGGCAGCAGCGGCTCGGAACCCGAGCAGGTCCGCGAGGCGATCTCCAACGGGGTCGTGAAGATCAACCTCGACACCGATGCCCAGTACGCGTTCACCCGCGCAATCGCCGATCACGTCTTCTCTAACTACGACGGCGTGCTCAGGGTCGACGGCGACGTCGGCCGCAAGTCGGCCTACGATCCTCGAGCGTGGGGGCGCAAGGGCGAGGCCGCGCTTGCCCAGCGTGTCGCGGAGGCCAGCGAGCTGTTCGGCGCAGCCGGCAAGAGCATCCTCGGTTAGTTCGACCGCTTGAGGTACTCGAGGACCGCGAGCACGCGCCGGTGGTCCTCGGGCGCCTGCCGGAGCCCCAGCTTGTCGAAGATGTTTGTCACGTGGCGCTCGACCGCCGGCACGGTCACGATCAGCTCCGCGGCGATCCCGCCGTTTGAGCGTCCCTCGGCCATCAGCGTCATGACCGCGCGCTCGCGAGGGGTCAGCTCATCGAGCGGGCTGTCGGCGCGGCGCCGGCCGACCATGCGCTGGACGACCT
>DATIEI010000227.1:0-2905 GCA_035455845.1 Solirubrobacteraceae bacterium | reverse complement strand
CGCCGGGCCAGCACGTGGTAATCGCGGAAGTTCTCGGCCACCCGCACCGCGAGCCCGGCCGGCAGCACCCGGGCGAGCGCGCGGCGCACCTCGCGCGGCTCGCGATCGCCGAGCAGGTCGTGATGGACGCGGTTGACCACGACGCCGGCGAACGGCAGCCCGTCGGCCTCGAGTCGCTGGCCGAACCAGATCGCCTCATCGATCGGCTCGCGAGCCGCCGAGGTCACGAGCAGGAACGCGGTGCTGTCGGCGCGCAGCAGCTGCTCGACCTGGGCTGCGCGCTGGCTGAAGTCGCTGGTCATGTCGCCGAGCAGGGTGAAGAACGTGGTGAGATCGCTGATCAGGTCGATCCCGGTGATCCGGCGCAGCCCGCCGAGGAGCGGCAGCGCGCCGCGGCCGAGCGCGCGGATCCCGAGCCCGGTTGGGCGCATGAACGCCTTCAGGGCCCGGCCCTCGAGGAAGGCGTTCAGCCGCCCCGGCGCGTCGAGGAACTCGAGCGCGTTGCGTGAGGGCGGCGTGTCCAGCACAAGCAGGTCGAACTGGTTGTCCTGGTCGAGCTCGTAGAGCTTGGCGATCGCGGTCAGCTCCTGGGATCCGGACACCGCGGTCGACAGCTCGCGGTACACGCGGTTGGCCTTGATCTCCTCCGCGCGCTGCGGGTCGGGTGCGATCCGCTCGATCAGCTCGTCGAACGTTCGCTTGGGGTCGAGCATCATCGCCCACAACTCACCATCGACGTTCAACGAGCCGTCGGCCAGCCGCTCGGGCTCGACCCGGCGGGGCTCGTTCTCGAGCTGCTCGAGGCCGAGGGCGTTGGCCAGTCGTTTCGCCGGGTCGATCGTGACCACTGCCACCTTCGCCCCGGCTGCGGCCATCCCGAGGGCGATCGCGGCGGACGTGGTGGTCTTGCCTACGCCTCCCGACCCGGCGCAAACGCACACGCGCTTGCCGTCGAGCATCTCGGCGATGTTCACAGCGCGGTCTCCAGGGCCTCGGCCAGCACTTCGAGCTCAGGCAGTCCGACCGCGTCGGCGAACAGGTAGGGAAGCTCGACCAGCCGTCCGTCGACGCGCTCACGCAGCCGGTCGCGCTGCTCGCGCTGCGTGGCGGCGCGCGTGTTCGGACAGCGCGGCGCGCAGCGCCGACCGGGCCAGCGCCGAGCGGGTCTTCGTGAGTGCGGCGCCCAGCTCAGCGATCTCGGCGGGCTCGAAGCGCGCCGGGTAGAGCGCGTTGACGATCACGAGGTCGAGCGGAAGCTCGTCCCGCGCCAGCTCCTCGGCGAGCGTCATCGTCTCGTTCACCGGCATCTCTTCGGGCGTGGCCACCGCGATCACGCCGGTGAACTCCGAGTCGGCGATCGTGTCGGCGATCGTTCGCCCCTGGTGGGCAATCGGGCCGACCCGGGCGATGTCGGCAAACGTCCGCGGCGTGCGTAAGAGTCCCACGCCATGACCCGTGGCCGGTGCATCGACGATGACCAGGTCATACGGCGCGCCACCGCGGGTTCGGCGGTTCAGCTGGGCGAGCTCCCACACCTTGCCGATGCTGAGCAGCTCGCGCATTCCGGGCGTCGCCATCGCGAAGGCCTGGAACAGCCGGCTCGAGCCGAGGGCCTGACCGATCGCGCCGGCCTTGACGCGCAGGTACTCCTCCATGGCCTGCTGAGGGTCGATTGAGATCGTGAACAGCCCGGGGGCTAGCTCGAGCTCGCGGAACTGCTCGCGCGCGATGTTGGATTTGTCGGCGGCGCCTGACGGCGGCGCCTCGTCGATGAACAGGCCCTGGACGCGCTCCTGGTTGGACAGCTCCGCCACGATCGTGCGGAGGCCGTGGCGCGCCGCGAGCAGACCCAGGGCAATGGCGACCGTCGATTTCCCCACGCCCCCCTTGCCGGTCACGAACAGCAGGCGCTTGTCGAGCACTGCGGGCACGGCACCCGAAAATAGCGTGGGTCGCTCGCGGAGGATTCCGGTGCGCTGGTGCGAATAAGGCCGACGATATGAGCCACGTGATCGCGTTCGCCAACCAGAAGGGTGGCGTCGCCAAGACCACTACGACGCTCAACCTGGCGGTCGCGTTCGCCGAGGAAGGGCATCGCGTTTTGTGCGTGGACATGGACCCGCAGGGCAACCTGACCATGTCCCAGGGCATCGACCCCGACACGCTCGAGAAGTCGATGTACGACGTGCT
Organism: Solirubrobacteraceae bacterium; assembly: GCA_035455845.1. Taxonomy (GTDB): domain Bacteria; phylum Actinomycetota; class Thermoleophilia; order Solirubrobacterales; family Solirubrobacteraceae; genus Palsa-465. The sequence goes on along the minus strand of DATIEI010000227.1, from coordinate 715 downwards.
GGTACACCACATCTCGATCCGCGAGGTGATTCGCAAGCGCGAGGTCGACGTGGCCTGCTCCTCGATCGACCTGGCCGGGGCCGAGATCGCGATGTCGACGATGATCGGGCGTGAGCGCTCGCTGCAGAAGGCGCTGAAGCCGGTCGACGACGACTACGACTTCGTGTTCATCGACACGCCGCCGAGCCTCGGGCTGCTCACGATCAACGCCCTGACGGCCGCGCAGAAGGTGATCGTCCCCGTCCAGTGCGAATATCTGTCGATGCGCGGCCTGATCCAGCTGCAGAACACGCTCGCCATGATCCGCGAGAACCTCAACCCGGACGTGGACATCGAGGGCATCCTGCCCACGCTGGTCGACACCCGGACGCTGCATGCCAAGGAGGCGATCGAGTTGCTGGAGGAGAACTTCGGCGACCGGGTGTTCGCCTCCCGGATCCGCAAGACGATTCGCTTCGCCGAGGCGCCCGTGAAAGGCATGTCGGTCCTGAAGTACGATCCGGACGGCGTGGCCGCGCACGCGTATCGGCAGCTCGCGAAGGAGGTCCTCTCGAATGCCCACCGGTAAGCGCGCGAGTATGCGCGAGGGACCCCTCGCAGCCCTGTTCCGCAAGACCGCAGAGGACGTCGAACCGAAGGCCGAGACGCTGCCGTCAGCCCCCGCAACGCCGCCTGCCTCGCCCGTGAGCGAGGAGCCGGCCGACCCGCCCGCGCC
>DATIEI010000226.1:0-17764 GCA_035455845.1 Solirubrobacteraceae bacterium | reverse complement strand
GTACTTCATCTCCGGCGAGATCAACAGCACCGTCGATGATCAGGACGCCAAGATCGAGGAGATCGCCGAGCGCTACTCCGACGCCAGGCAGAGCCGCCTGGACGGCATCTCCATCGACTACGACGACTGGCACTTCAACGTGCGGGCGTCCAACACCGAGCCGCTGCTGCGCCTGTGCCTGGAGTCGCTGCGCTCGCGCGAGGACATGGAGCGCCGGCGTGACGAGGTGCTGGCCGTGATCCGTTCGTGACCACACCGGAGCGCCGGGCCACCAGCGCCGACGACGCGCTGGCGCTGGCGCAGCGGGCGGGTATCCACCGGATCGCCCTGCCGACTCCGTTCTTGGTCGGGCGGGTGAACTGCTATCTGATCGAGGACGAGCCGCTCACGCTGATCGACACCGGGCCGAACTCCGGCAAGTCGCTCGACGACCTCGAGCGCGCGCTCGCGGCGCACGGGTACCGGATCGAAGACCTCGGGCTGATCGTGCTCACCCACCAGCACATGGATCATCTCGGCCTGCTCGAGATCCTGGCCCGCCGCTCGGGGGCGCAGGTGGCCGCGCTGCACCTGCTCGCTCCCTACCTGGAGAGCTTCTCCCGCAGCGCCACCGCCGACGATCAGTTCGCCCAGGGCATCATGCGCCGCCACGGGGTGCCGGATGACCTGGCCACCGTGCTCGGCTCGCTGGCCGCCGCCTTCCGCGCCTTCGGTTCGAGCGGGCACGTGACCGTGGCGCTGCACGACGGCGAGGAGCTCCAGCTGCGCAACCGGACGCTGCGGATCTTTCACCGCCCTGGGCACAGCCCGTCGGACACGATCTTCTGGGACGAGGAGCGAGAGATCCTGATCGCGGGCGACCATCTGCTCGGGCGGATCTCATCCAACCCGCTGGTGTCGCGGCCGCTCGACGGCCCCGCCGAACCGCGCCCACGCGCGCTGCTTCAGTACATCGACTCGCTGCGAGCCACCCGCGAGATGCCGGCCCGGCTGATCCTCCCCGGGCATGGAGACCCCGTCCTCGACCACGCCGAGCTGATCGACGAGCGGCTCCGGATGCACCGCCGGCGCGCGGCGCGGGTCCATCAGATCCTGGGCGGGCATCCCCTCACCGCATACGAGATTGCCCTGCAAATGTGGGGAAACGTGGCAGTCACCCAGGCCTACCTGACGTTGTCGGAGGTGCTCGGGCACCTCGATCTGCTGGTCGAGAGCGGGCAGGCGGTCGAACATGACGGCGACGGGATCGCCCGGTTCGAGGCGACCTGAGGTGTAATCACTCCGACATGCCCCGTCCACGCGGGGTACGGATCCCGGCCGGTTCTGCCGATTAGCAGGGGACATGGTCGGGGATCGCGACAGCACCGGCGTGCCCAGCGGCGAGCCGGAGGCTGGCGACAGCGCCGCCGGCTACTCCGAGCTGCTCGCGCGCGTTCCCGCGATCGTCTACGTCGCCGACGCCGGCGAGCTCGGACGCTGGCACTACGTGAGCCCGCAGATCGAGCAGATCCTCGGGTACACGCCGGACGCCTGGTGCGCCGATCCCGAGATGTGGGTCAACCGGCTCCATCCTGACGATCGTGATTGGGTGGTCGACCGCGAGGTCGGACTGACAACCGTTGACCCGGAGGCCGGAGCTCTCGAATACCGGATGCTCCACCGTGACGGCCGGGTCGTCTGGATCCGTGACGATGCCGTCCTGACCGGCGCCGAAGACGACGAGCTCCGCTGGCACGGGGTCCTCTCCGACGTCACCGAGCGCAAGCGGGTCGAGGCCGAGCTCGAGCGGCGCGCAGCCCAGCAGGCCGCGGTGGCCCTGCTCGGCGAGCATGCGCTCGAGGGCGCAACCACAGAGGACCTGATGCATGAGGCGGTGAGCAGCGCATCGCAGATGCTGAGTGTCGAGCTCGCCGCGGTGTGGGAGCTTCTTCCGGCCGAGGACGCGCTGGTCCTGCGGGCCGGGATCGGCTGGCCCGAGTCGGAGCTTGGCACGCTGCGCTATCCCGCCGGCGAGGGCTCGCAGGCCGGCTACACCCTGCTCACCGGCACTCCGGTGGTGGTTGAGAACTGGGATGCTGAGACCCGCTTCGCCCAGCCGAGCTATGGCAAGCGGCGGACCGGCGCCGGACTGTCGGTGAAGATCGAGGGTCGTTCGCGCGATGCGTTCGGCGTGCTGGTGATCCAGTCGATGGCGCCACGGAGCTTCGCCCCGGGGGACATCGGCTTCCTGCAGGCACTGGCCAATGTGCTGGCCGACGCGCTCGAGCGCCAGGCAATCGAGGACGCCATCCGAGAGCGGGCCGTGCACGATCCGCTCACCGGCCTGCCCAATCGCGTGCTGTTCGTCGACCGCCTCGAGCACGCCCTGACCCGGCTGGGACGCCAGGACTCGATGGCTGCGATCCTGTTCCTGGATCTCGATCAGTTCAAGCTGGTCAACGACAGCCTTGGTCACCACGTGGGCGACGAGCTGCTCACCGCGGCCGCCCCGCGCCTGCGTCAGGCGCTGCGCTCGAGCGACACCGTGGCCCGGTTCGGCGGGGACGAGTTCGGGATCCTGCTCGAGGACATCGCGTCCGAGCGCGATGCGATCGAGACCGCCGAGCGGATCGCGGCGATCTTCGCCCGGCCGTTCGTGCTGTCGGGCTCAGAGCACTTCGTGACCACCAGCATCGGGATCGCGCTGGCCCGCGGCGGCGAGCAGGCCGACGACCTGATCCGGGATGCCGACGCCGCGATGTATCGGGCCAAGGACCGCGGACGGGCCCGCTACGAGGTGTTCGACGAGGGGATGCGCGGTCGCGCGATCGAGCGCCTGCGGGTCGAGAACGACCTGCGCCGGGCGATCGAGCGAGGAGAGCTGCGGCTCGAATACCAGCCGGTCGTGTCGCTGCGCAACTTCTCGATCGTCGGCGTCGAGGCGCTCTTGCGCTGGCGCCACCCGCAGCGCGGTGAAGTCCCCCCGTGCGAGTTCATCCCGATCGCCGAGGAGAACGGCCTGATCGAGCCGATCGGTCGCTGGGTGCTCGAGCACGCGTGCCGCCAGGCGGCCCAGTGGTATAGCGCGCGCCCCGACGCGGCCCCGCTCACGATGTCTGTGAACCTGTCGGCCGTCCAGGTTCGCCGCTCGCTGCCCGACGTAGTCAGATCCGTCCTGCGGAGCACCGGCCTGGACCCGGCGTGCCTCAGCCTCGAGATCACCGAGACCGTGATGGTCCGCGACGCCGAGGGGCTTGGGGAGGTGCTCCAGGCTCTGAAGGCACTGGGGGTTCGCCTGGTGTTGGACGACTTCGGCACCGGCTACTCGTCCTTGAGCTACCTGACCCGGCTTCCGCTCGACGTACTCAAGGTCGACCGTTCGTTCGTCGACGGGCTCGGCTCGGAGTCGCGGGACACCGCGATCACCGAGACGATCATCGCGATGTCCCGCGCGCTCTCGCTCGACGTGGTCGCCGAGGGAGTCGAGACCTCCGAGCACGTCCGCGAGCTCAGCCGTCTGGGCTGCGGCCTGGCTCAGGGCTTTCACTTCTCCCGCGCGGTGCCCGCCGAGGAGATCACCCGCGCGCTCGAGCACGGGCCGGCGTGGCTGCCCTCGAGCGCCGCCTGAGCCGGGCTCGCGGCTACGGATACGCCGAGGCGCCGGCGCGCAGCGGGGACACGTTCGCGTCCCGGCACTCGTAGGAGCCGTTCGGGATCGTCGTCCGCAGCGTCGCGGTGTCGTTGGGCGGGATCACCTGCAGCCCGTAGGCGGTCGCGCAGCCGTTCGCCGTGGCCACCCCGTGGCCGACGTCGAGCCGGAATGAGGCGTTCGCGCCCGGGGCGAGGACCAGCGGCGCCGCGGGGGTGCTTCCGAAGAAGTCCTGGGTTGTGTGGTGAGGGATCGTCGGCAGCGCGCCGCCGCGCCGGTTGAGGAACAGAATCCCCGGATAGCCGTAGGTACGGCAACTGGTGGAGCCCGTGTTGCGCAGCTTGAAGCCGATCTCGCCGTGGCCCATCCCGCCCTGCTGGCCCAGGAACGACAGCGACAGGTTCGCCGCCCGGCACGGTGACCGATCGGCCGCCGCGGTCGTGGGCGCCGCGGTCGTCGCCGCCGCCGTGGGCGTGGTCGCACTCGTGGTGGTGCTCGTCGGGGACGCGGCGGTCGTCGCCGTACCCGCCGCGCCGGTCGTGGTCGAGGTCGCCGCGCCGCCCGACGAGCTCCCGCAGGCAGCGAGCAGCACGACGAGGGGGAGCAGGACCAGGCGCTTCATCGGCATGGGGGTATTGGGCACGCCTGCAGACGCGTGCCACTATCCGGACGAATATGGACCGTAGCGAGGAGCTCCGACAGACGCCGGGACGCCCTGGTAACGGCTTCCTCGCCATGGTCGAGCGATGGCTGCCCTTCTGGGAGCCCCAGCTCGTCGTGGCCTGCGCGATCGCGCTTCAGCTGTCGCTCTCCGAGGAGGTGACGGTCGGGCCGAACTGGCTGCTCCCGGCGCTGGAGGGCGCGCTGCTGATCGGGCTTGTCGGCGCCTCCATGCATCCCCAGGCACGCGATTTTCCGCTCCGGCGCCACGTGGCGATCGCGATGATCGGTGTGGTCAGTGCAGCCAACATCGCCTCGCTCGCGCTGCTCTCACATCGGCTGCTGCAGAGCAGCAAGCAGAACGGGCATCAGCTGATCCTGTCCGGGATCGTGCTGTGGTGCACGAACGTGCTGCTGTTCGGGCTGTGGTACTGGGAGATCGACCGTGGTGGGCCGGCCGCCCGCGTGCGGGGTGAGCCGAACTTCCCTGACTTCCTGTTCCCCCAGATGTCCGATCCGCGCTGGGCGCCAGAGAACTGGATGCCCCGCCTGATCGACTACCTGTACGTTTCGCTCACGAACGCGACCGCCTTCAGCCCCACCGACACGATGCCGCTGACCCCGACGGCCAAGTGGCTGATGAGCGCCCAGTCGATCGCTTCGCTGATCACGGTAGGGCTGGTGGTCGCCCGCGCCGTCAATATCTTGTAGTGAGCGGGACGACGGCTCAGCGAGGCGTTGCGGTCGACGAGGACGACCTCGAGCGCTCGATCCGCGAGGTCGGCACCGATCTCGCGTCCGCCTTCCCCTCGAACACTCGCCATCCTTTGCGCGCCATCGATCAGCGGGCGATGGACCTGGCCTCGGCCGACCGGCAGCTCCGGGCCGCCCTGTTCCGGTTCGTCGACGTCACCCCGGCCTGTCGTTCGCTCGACGACCTCGCTCGCCATCTGCGCGAGTACCTGCGCGAGGTGCCCAGCACGCCGCCGCCGCTCGCCGCGGCCATGAAGATGGCGGACGTCAAGGCCGGACGCGCCGCCCTCGGCGCCGCCGCGGCCGCCGGCGTTCGCCACATGGCGCACCGGTTCATCGTCGGCGAGACGCCGGCCGCGGCGCTCGGCGTGCTGCGCGAGTTGTGGAATCGTGGAGTGGCGAGCTCGGTCGACCTCCTCGGCGAGGCCACCGTGACCCAGGCCGAGGCCGACCGTTACGCCTCACGCTGCGATGAGGCCCTGAGCAAGCTGGCCGGAATTTCGGCGGGGTGGCCCGCGCGAGATGTGCTCGAACGAGACAGCGTCGGGCCGATCCCGCGCACCAACGTGTCGGTGAAGATCTCGGCGTTGACGCCACTGTTGCGTCCGGACGCACCAGAGCGCGGTCGCCGGGATGCGGCGGAGCGCCTGCGCCCGCTGCTGCGCCGGGCCGACCAGCTCGGAGCGCACATCCACATCGACATGGAGTCGCTCGACTCCCGCGAGGCGGTGCTCGACCTCGTGCTCGAGGTGCTCTCCGAGGAGGAGTTCTCGCGGGGGCCGTCGGCGGGCCTCGTGCTCCAGGCCTATCTGCGCGACTCCCCGGAGCAGGTCGACCGGGTATTGGAATGGGCTTCCTCCTCGGGTCGGACGCCGCCACTGACCGTCCGGCTCGTCAAAGGCGCCTACTGGGATCACGAGCTCGTACAGGCCTCGCAGCATGGGTGGTCGGTTCCGGTGTTCGAGGTCAAGGCCGAATGCGACCGCAACTTCGAGACCCTGACCCGCCGGCTGTTGGACGCCCGGCCGGCCGTCCGGGTAGCGATCGCCTCGCACAACCTGCGCTCTGTGTCCCATGCGATCGCCTACAGCCGGGCGTTGGGTGCTGAAGATCGCGATCTCGAGCTCCAGATCCTGCGCGGCCTCGGCGATCAGCTGGCCGACGCGCTCGCCTCCCGGGGCTTTCGCGTGCGGGCGTACTGCCCCATCGGCGACCTTGTGGCGGGCATGGCCTATCTGGTGCGCCGGCTGCTCGAGAACACCAGCAACGAGTCGTTCCTGTACGAGCAGGCGCGCGGGGTGCCGCTCGAGCAGCTGCTCGCGGCGCCTTAGCTACCGGTGCTGAGGCGCTCGGTCAGGCGGGCCAGGTCGCCCCGAGCCCGCTCCACCCGGGCGGCGACGATGTCGGCGAGCGTCTGCATGAAGCGCAGCTCCTCGGAGCCCAGCCCGTGGCGCGGCTGGCGACTCACGCAGCAGAGCGTGCCGTGCACGCGGCCGTCGGACAGCCTGACCGGCACCCCGACGTAGGCGTGGAGCTCGCGAGTGATCTCGAGGTCGCTGATCACCGGCTCGGCCCGAGTATCGGGAACGATGTTCGGAACCTCGCCGTTCAGCATCCGCATGCAGAAGGTCTGCTCGAGCGGGAACACGGTGCCCGTGTAGCGCGCAGCGACGTCGGCGTCGCCGACGATCGCGTGCACCGTCTGGTGGCGTCCGTCGATCGTCGTGATGTACGAGGCATCCATACCCAGGTGCTGCTGCGCGGCGGCCAGCGCTTGCTCGACCACGTCGGTCTCCTGGGCCGCCTCGAGCTTCTCGATCAGCTCCGCGTAATCCGACTGCCCTGCCGATGCTCGGTTCACAGGGCGATTTAACCAGCACCGAGGCTGGCGATGTGAGCGATTTGCGGCGAGTTCGTAGGCTCTGCAAGAGCTGATGCACCGGCGGGCGTCCGGCCAGATATAGGCCATAGTTCCTCCCCACCCATGAAGCCCTCGTCACGCTGGAGGAGGCGGCTCGGTCGGCTGCTGCTGCTGGTCTTGGCCCTGGTCGCCCTGGCCGGCGTCGCCGCGCTCGTGATCCGCTTCGCACCGCCGTGGCTCGTGTCGACCAAGGGGCTGACCGGCACGGCCCGCCTGAACGAGCTGAGCCGGGTTCGGGTCGCCCTGGTCGTGATCATGCTGGGCGCGCTGGCCGGGGCAGTGGCGCTCTACCTGCTGCGCAGTACGACGAACGAGCGGCGCGAGGAGAACCGGGAGCGGCTGCTGATCGAGCGCTTCATGCGCGCGGTCGACCAGCTCGGGCACCCCGCGCTCGACGTGCGCCTGGGCGGCATCTACTCGCTCGAGCGGCTGGCCCGGGAGTCGCCCGAGCACCATCCGCCGGTCATCGAGATCCTGGCCGCATACGTCCGCGAGCACGCCCCGTGGCCCAGCCGAGGGACCGGGCGAGCCGGCAACGGCGCCCGCCCGGGGCCCGGCGCCGGTCACGGCGGCGAGACCCGGTCGCGCCCGCCGACCGACGTCCAGGCCGCCCTCACGGTCCTCGGGCGGCGGTTGCTCGAGCAGGACACAGACGCGCCGTTGTTCCTCTCCTACTCGGGGCTGGGTGGTGCCACGCTCACCGGCGCCCACCTGGAGCGGGCGCTACTGAGCGGCTCCAGCCTGGACGGCGCCGATCTGTTCAAGGCCCATCTGAACGCCGCGGATCTCGAAGGGGCCAGCCTCCGGGGAGCTGGACTCCTGCTCGCCAACCTCAACGACACGGTGCTGTGGGGGGCCAATTTGGAGGGCGCGCGCCTTTACGGCGCCAACCTGGAGGGGGCGGCGCTCAAGGGCGCGAACCTCAAGGACGCCGGGTTGACCGGTGCCAGCCTCAAGGACGCCGGCCTGCACGGCGCCATGCTGACCGGCGCCGACCTCACCGGGGCAAACCTTGAAGGCGCCGGACTGGAAGGCGCCAACCTCGAAGGCGCCAACCTCCAGGGCGCCAACCTCCGGGGTGCGGTACTGCTCAACACCCTCTACGACGACGCGACGAGCTGGCCCAGCGGATTCGACGTGGCCGCCCAGGGCGCGGTGCGGCGGGCGTGGCCGCAGGAACCGGCGTCATGGGTCCGCGAGTCCTCCGAGCGGGGCGCGAGACGTCCGGGCGTGGGCTGGCCGCATGAGGAGTCGGAGGTTCGCGAGGTGCCTGTCGAGTGGCCGCGTCCGCCGGCGCCGGCGCCCGCCTGGCCGTCCGCAGCCCAGGAGACCTCGCCGAGCCAGGAGCCGTGGTCGCCCGCCGCCGAGGCCCCGCCTACGTACGCCGGACCTCCGCCTACGCACGCCGAACCTCCGCCTACGCACGCCGAACCTCCGCCTGCGCACGCCGACGCGGGTCCGGTCGCGGCGGACGAGACGTCCCACGCTCCCGAGACGCATCAAGCTCCCGAGACCTCGCGCGCTCCCGAGACCTCGCGCGCTCCCGAGTTCTCGCAGGAGCCCGAGTCGGCTGACGCCGGCCAGGCGCCACAGGCCGAGGCTGAGCCTCCACCGCCCCCCCAGACTGAGACCCCGCCACCCCCACCCTGGGCGACCGGCGCCGGCGACGAGCCAGAATCGCCCGGCCAGTAGCGCCTGTTAACGTCGCATCGCGTGTCGACGCTCCCCCCGTTCGCCAACGAGCCCGTGCTCGAACTGCGGCGTGCCCCGGTCCGGGCCCAGCTCGAGGATGCCCTGCACGGACTGGCTGACCGGTTGCCGCTGCAAGTGCCGGTGATGATCGGGACCGGCGAGCGCACGGGCACCGAGCTGCTCTCCAGCGATCCCGGTGCCCCGGACCGGGTTGTGGCAGTCGCCGCCCGGGCCACCGAGGCCGACGTCGCAGCGGCACTCGACGAGGCCGAGCGGGGATTGCGCGCGTGGGGTACGACGCGGGCCGACGAGCGCGCGGCCGCCCTGGTCCGAGCCGCGGCCTGGCTACGCGAGCGTCGGCTCGAGATCGCCGCCCTCGAGGTTCGCGAGTGTGCGAAGCCCTGGCCTGAGGCTGATGCCGACGTGTGTGAGGCGATCGACTTCCTGGAGTACTACGCCCGCGGTGCGATCGCGCTCGACACCGGCCCGGCGCTGCTCCAGGTCCCCGGCGAGCGAAACGAGATGCGCTACGCCCCCCGCGGGGTGGCTGCGGTCATCTCGCCATGGAACTTCCCGCTGGCCATCCCGTGTGGCATGACCGCGGGCGCGCTGGCCACCGGCAACCCGGTCGTGCTGAAGCCGGCGGAACAGTCGCCCGGATGTGCGCTGATGCTGGTTCAGGCGTTGCGGGCGGGAGGCGTCCCGGCCTCGGCGATCTCGCTGCTGCCGGGCGAGGGAGACGTCGGGGCGGCGCTGGTCGCGGACCCCCGGGTCCAGACGATCGCGTTCACCGGGTCGCTGCCCGTCGGCCTCGAGATCACCCGCGCGGCCGGGACCGTCGGCCCTGGCCAGCACCACATCAAGCGCGTGGTGTCCGAGCTGGGCGGCAAGAACTGCGTGATCGTCGACTCCGATGCCGATCTCGACGAGGCGGTGCCCGGCATCGTCAGCTCGGCGTTTGTATATGCCGGACAGAAATGCTCGGCGGCGGCTCGCGTCCTGGTCCACGAGGCGATCGCCGACCAGCTGATCGACCGGGTGGCCGGGGCGGTACAGGTTCTGGTGGTGGGCCAGGCCGACGAGCTCGGGACCGACGTCCCGCCGGTGATCGAGCAGGCCGCCCAGGAGCGGGTCGACCGCTACGCCGAGCTGGCCCGCGAGCAGGGCGAGATCGTTGCCCGGATCGAGCCCGTCCCGGACCGGGGCTGGTTCTGTCCCCCCACCGTCGCGGCCGGGCTCCCGCGCGACTCGCCGGTGCTGGGCGAGGAGATCTTCGGCCCGCTCCTGGCGATCGACCGGGTGTCCGGCGTCGAGGAGGCCTGCGACATTGTGGACGGGCTGCCCTACGCCCTGACCGGCGGACTGTTCGCGCGCGACCCTGGCGTCGTCCGCTACGTGCGCGAGCGCTCGCCGGTCGGCAACCTCTACGTGAACCGAGGCATCACCGGGGCGATGGTGGGTCGCCAGCCGTTCGGGGGCAACCGGCTCTCCGGAACCGGGAGCAAGGCCGGCGGTCCGGACTACCTGCGCCAGTTCGTCGAGCCGCGCGTGGTGACCGAGAACACTATGCGCCACGGGCTCGAGGTGTAATCCCAAAACCTCGCCATTCGGCGGGGACAGCGAGACAAATCGCGCAATTAGGCTTGATTCGGTCGCATCCAGGTTCGATGATCGTCTAGGAGATGCCATTGCCGCCGTCCATTGCGTGGAAGCTGGTTCTGGTCCTGGTCCTGGTGGGCGGGATCATGCTCAGCGCATGCGCCCGGGCGCCGCGCCGGCCTCTCCCCCGCGCCGAGCTGCGCCGCCTCGTGTTCGCGGCGCTGACGCTCTACGCGGTCGGCGTATTCGCCTCGCTCACCCACCACGCGGCTCTGGCCGGCGTGGTGTACGTGTCCGGAATCGCGGCCTGCGCGCTGGCCGCCTGGCTGTCGCGCGGCAGCGACTCCGAGGACCCGCCCGGCGGCGGCGAGGATCCCATCGATCCGGGTCCGCCCCCGGACGATCCAGACGGCCTGCCGCTGTTCGATTGGCCAGCCTTCGAGCGGCAGTTTCGGGCCTATTCCGACCGTCGGCGTGACCCGGTTGGCTTCGGGCGCTGACCGGTTAGCAGTCGCCGTTCATCGCGAGCAGCATCGCGTGCAGCCGGTCGTCGCCGGATAGCTCCGGGTGAAACGAGACCGCCAGCAAGTTGCCCTGGCGGATGGCCACCGGGTGTTCCTCGACGCGGCTCAGGATCTCGACCTGCGGGCCGTGGTCGACCACCCAGGGCGCGCGAATGAACACCGCGTGCATGGGGCCGCCCGGGACCCCGTCGACATCGAGGTCGGCCTCGAATGAGCGGACCTGGCGACCGAACGCGTTGCGGCGGGTCGTGACATCGAGCAGGCCGAGATGCTCGCGGTCGAGCATGATCATCCCGGCGCAGGTCCCGAGGACCGGGGTGCCTTTGTGGACGAGGTCACGGAGCGGCTCCGCCAACCCCTCCCGCTCAATCCCGAGCGTCATCACGGTCGACTCTCCGCCCGGGATGATCAGCGCATCGAGGCCGTCGAGGTCAGCGGGTACGCGGACCTCGCGGGGCTGCGCGCCCAGCGAGCGGATCATCTTGGCGTGCGCCTCGAAGTCCCCCTGCAGGGCGAGAATGCCAACCACGCGCTCGGCGTGGTCCCCCGACGTGTCGCCGCCAGGCGAAACTCGCAAGGCCGACGAAGTCGGCCCCGACGTGTCGCCGCCAGGCGAAACTCGCCCCGGTGACGAAGTCGGCCCCGACGTGTCGCCGCCAGGCGAAACTCGCCCCGGTGACGAAGTCACCGCTACCAGCCGCGCGGGGCGAGCAGCTGCTCGGCCTCGAGCTTGGAAGTCTCGAGGCTCACCATGGGCTGGCCGAGTCCGGTCGAGGCGGCCGCGATCCGGGCCGGATCCTGATAGTGCGTGGTCGCCTCCACGATCGCCCGGGCCCGGCGCTCGGGGTCCTCGGACTTGAAGATGCCCGAGCCGACAAACACGCCCTCGGCGCCGAGCTGCATGACCAGGGCGGCATCCGCCGGAGTGGCGATCCCGCCGGCGCAGAACAGGACGACGGGCAACCGCCCGTCTCGCGCGATCTGCCGCACCAGGTGAAGTGGTGATTGGAGCTCCTTGGCCGCGGTGGCCAGCTCGGCGTCGTCGAGCGTGGTCAGGCGGCGGATCTCGGAGCGGATCTTGCGCAGGTGGGTGACGGCGTTGACGATGTCGCCGGTCCCGGCCTCGCCCTTGGAGCGGATCATCGCCGCGCCTTCGCCGATCCTCCTCAGCGCCTCGCCGAGATTTGTCGCGCCGCATACGAACGGAACGCTGAACGGCCACTTGTCGATGTGGTTGGCCTCGTCGGCCGGCGTCAGCACCTCTGACTCGTCGATGTAGTCGACCTCGAGCGCCTGGAGCACCTGGGCCTCGACGAAGTGGCCGATCCGGGCCTTGGCCATCACCGGGATGGTGACCGCCTCCTGAATGCCCTGGATCATCTCCGGATCGGACATGCGGGCCACGCCGCCGTCTCGGCGGATGTCGGCCGGCACCCGTTCGAGCGCCATGACCGCGGCAGCGCCGGCGTCCTCGGCGATCTTGGCCTGCTCGGGGGTGACTACATCCATGATCACGCCGCCCTTGAGCATCTCGGCCAGACCGGCCTTGACGGTGAACGTGGCTTCGTCGCGCGGGGTCTGTGGGTCCTCGTCCATCCGGGCTGAGTGTAGCTGGGCGCTAGCGTTCCCGGCGATGTCCGACTCGCCAGTGTTCGAGGGCTCCGATGGCCGTTTCGTCGCATCGGAGCTAGCCCGAGGCCCGTGGGATCCGAACGCCCAGCACGGCGGTGCCCCGGCCGCCCTGATCGTGCGGGCGCTCGAGGGTTTGCCGGCGCCCGAGGGCCTGCATCTGGCTCGTGTTACGTACGAGTTCGTGCGCCCGGCGCCGGTTGGAGAGGTCGAGGTGCGCGCTTCGGTGGTTCGGCCGGGAAAGCGGGTGCAGCTGCTGGAGGCGTCGATGCTGGCCGACGGCGTTGAGGTCGTGCGAGCACGGGCGCTCCAGATCCGCATGGCCGATGCCGGTGCCGTCGCCGCCGACGTCGACCCGGCGCCTCCCGGCCCCGAGCACGGGCAGCCGGCAGAGATCCGCCCGCCCCACCGTCCGATGTTTGCCCTCGACGCCGTCGAGATCGTGTTCGTGGATGGCGCCTGGGGAGGCGGCCCCTGCACGGCGTGGTTCCGGCTGCGCAGCCCCATCGTCAGCGGCGAGACCCCGTCCCCCCTTCAACGGCTGGCCGCGGCAGGCGATTTCGGCAACGGCATCAGCGCGACGCTGTCCTGGGACGAGCACCTGTACATCAACCCGGATCTGACGCTGTACATAGAGCGCTCGCCCGTCGGCGAATGGATCTGCCTGGAATCGCAGACGCTGATCTCACCCGAGGGGGTCGGAGTCGCCGAAAGCGTCCTCTACGACCAGCGCGGCCGAGTGGGCCGCGCGACGCAGGCGCTGCTCGTCGCGCCACGCTGATGGCGGCCGAGCCGGTGTTCGACGTCGTCGACGGACGCTTCGTCGCGACCCAGCTGGCCAGCGGGCCGTGGGACACGAACGCGCAGATCGGCGGCGCGCCCGCGGCACTGTTGGCGCGGGCGTTCGAACTTGTGCCGGCCGCCGACGGGCTGATGTTGGCCCGGCTGACTTACGACTTCATCCGGCCGGCGCCGATCGGGCCGGTCTCTGTGCGGGCCTCGGTGGCGCGAGATGGGCGTCGGGTCCAGCTGCTCGAGGGCGCGATGCTGGCCGGCGGGGTCGAGGTGGTCCGGGCCCGGGCGCTCCGGTTTTTCGGGCCTCGGCAGGCGCTGCAGCTTCGGAGGGCCCCGCGCCGCCGCCCGGACCCGAGGCGGGACGGAGGAGGCGAGCTTCCGGGGCTTCACCGCCCGAGGTTCGCGACCGACGTGAACGAGGTCCGGTTCGTTATTGGCGGGTTCGGCGGGGCCCGGGCACCGCGTGGTTTCGTCTCACCCGTCCCCCGTCGGTGACGAGCCCGCCAGCCCGTTGCAGCGGCTGGCGGCGGCCGCCGACTTCGGCGCGGGCCTGAGCAGCGCGCTTCCCCGTGAGCGCTTTGTGTTCATCAACGTCGACCTGACCGTGTATGTCGAACGCGAGCCAGTCGGCGAGTGGATCTGCCTCTCGTCTGAGACGCGGATCTCGGCCGGCGGGATCGGGCTGGCCGAGAGCGTGCTGTTCGACGAACGGGGCCGAGTGGGCCGCGCCACCCAGGCGTTACTGGTGGCACCGCGTAAGCGATGCGCCTGAGTTTTCCGGGAATTGTTCCCGGTTTTCTCAGCCGCTCGGCTACTCGTGGTGGCCGCCCACCCCCTGGTCGCCGCGCTCTCCGGCGTCCTCCTGCTCCGCGCGCCCGCCCCCGGCCTCGGCGTTCCCGGATGCGCCGTTACCGGACTCGCCCTCTCGCAGGTAGGACAGCAGCCCGCCCGCGAGCAGGATCTCGCGCTCGTGCTCGGAGAAGTCGTTGCTCAGCGTCAGCTCGTCCCCATCCTCGATCTTCGCCGTGATGGTCTCGGATCCGTTCTCCAACTCCTCCCGCAGCTTCGGCATCGACCACTTCTGCCCCACCTCGGCCTTGTCGTAGTCGGACTCGTCCTTGAAGGTCAGCGGTACGATGCCCTGGGCGAGCAGGTTGCGCCGATGGATCCGCGCGAACGACTTCGCGATGACCGCTTTGACCCCGAGGTGCAGCGGCGCCAGCGCGGCGTGCTCCCGCGAGGAGCCTTGGCCGTAGTTCTCGCCGGCCACGATGAAGCCACTCCCCCACTCCTTGAGTCTCTTGCGGAAGTCAGGGTCGCGGTGGCGCAGGGTGAACTCGGCGATGGCGGGCACGTTGGAGCGGTAGGCCATGACCTCGACTCCGTCGGGAGCGAGATCGCCGGTCGAGATGTCGTCGGGCTGGACGGTGGCCACACACGCCTCGAGCGAGTCGCCGAGCGGCTCGTGCTCCGGCGGGCGCCTGATGTTGGGGCCGCGCGGGATGTCGATGCTGTCGGCTTCCCCGGGGTCGGCCGGCGCGAAGATGTGGACGTCGACCAGGTAGGGCTTGAGCTCGGGCATCGGCAGTAGCTCGGGCGCATCTCCGTACTCCCGCGGATCCTCGATCTTCCCGCTCAGCAATGACACGGCGGCAACTGCCGGCGAGCACAGGAACACCGAGTCCTCAGGCGTTCCAGAGCGACCCGGGAAGTTGCGGTTGAAGGTGCGCAGCGAGTTCGCGTCCGACGGCGGCGCCTGGCCCATGCCCACGCACGGTCCGCACACCGGCTCGAGCATCCGCACCCCGCCGTCGGACAGCTGGCGGTAGACCCCGGATTCGGCGATCGCAGCGAGGATCTGCCGCGATCCGGGGGTCGCGGTGGCCGCGACCGACGGGTGCACGATCTGGCCATCCTTGTCGGCCAGGATCGCCCCAGCTAGGGCGAGGTCGTTGTAGCCCGAGTTGACCGACGAGCCGATGCACACCTGCGCGATTTCGGTGCCCGCCACCTCCTCCACCGGCACCACGTTGTCCGGGTTGTGCGGCTTGGCGACCAGCGGCCCCAGCTCGCCCAGGTCGATCTCGACGCGGTCGTCGTACTCGGCGCCGTCCTCGGGACCGACATCGACGAAATCGTCCTCGCGGTCCTGGCGCTTCAGCCAGTCCCTGGTGTTCTCGTCGGGCGGGAAGACCGCCGCGGTGGCGCCGAGCTCGGCGATCATGTTCGCGATCGTCGCCCGCTCGGGGATGCTCAGATCCGCCGTTCCGGGCCCGGTGAACTCGAACACCTTGTTCTTGCCTCCGCTCGCGCTCAGCCGGCGCAGCAGCTCGAGAATGATGTCCTTGGCCTGGACCCAGGGCCGCTGCAATTTGTTCTCCAGGCGCACCTCGACGACCTCGGGGCACGCGATCTCGTACGGGTGCCCGCCCAGCACAACCGCCACGTCGAGGCCGCCGGCGCCGATCGCGATCATGCCCAGACACCCCGCCTGCACCGTGTGAGAGTCCGCGCCCAGCAGCGTCTGGCCGGGCTTGCCGAAGCGCTCCATGTGGATGTAGTGGCTGATCCCGTTGCCGGGGCGCGAGAAGTGCAGCCCGTACTTTCGAGCCAGCGCCTGCAGCATGCGGTGATCGTCGGGGTTCTTGTAGTCGAGCTGGACCACGTTGTGGTCGATGTACTGCACCGCTCGCTCGACCTTGACCCGCGGCTCGCCGAGCTCCTCGAACTGCATCAGCGCCATCGTGCCGGTGGCGTCCTGGAGCAGCGCCTGGTCCATACGGATCGAGATCGGGCGGCCCGGCTTCAGCTCCCCGTCTTCAAGGTGCTCGGTGAGGATCTGACGGGTCAGGTTCTGCGGCATGGCGATCCCTCCTGGGGCGGCGGATCCGGCGTCACAACCTGAAGCTACCCCGCCCCTGGGCGACCATGCGCTGGTCGACCCGAGCCGTGGCCGTGGCGTCGGCGCTCGGACCGTCGCGCTGCTCCACTCGAGCCTCGATCTCCAGGTACTCCCCGACGGGCGCGGGTCCGTCGTATGCGATCTCGAACGCGCTAACCCGGGCGTCCGGGCCGCAGGCGTGGGCCATCGCGTCGATGAGCGCCGCGGCCACGACGCCCTCGTGGGCGTTGCCGCGGTCGGGCCCCTGGTGGTCCTGCTTGATGAAGCAGCGCCCGGCAACCGCGCCGGGCGCCACCTCATCGACCTCCAGCAGCAATCCGAAAAGGTTGACGCGCCCGCAGCCGAAGCAGAACTCGTGGTGGACGAGCGCCACCGACTTACTTCAGCCGAAACGCCTTGATCCGCACGTCGTACTGCTGGGCGTCGCGCGAGTACACCCCGTAGGCCAGCGCCTGGATCAGCGACAGCAGCGCCGTGTGCGAGCGCACGAAAGCCGGTGTGTTCGACGAGTAGTAGAGGCGTATCCGGGCCAGCCGGGCCACCTCGGACAGGGTCGCGTCGGTGATCGCGAGCGTCGGAGCCTTGCGGTGGCGGGCGAGCTTCATCGTCCGCGTGATCAGCGGGTGCGGCCGCCCAGCGGACAGGCCCACGACCAGCGTCTGCTCGTCGATCCGGCTGAGCCGTCCGAGCGCCTCCTGGGAGGGGCTCGCCACGATCTCGGCGCGCAGGTCGAGCAGCATCAGCAGGTGGCGCAGATAGCTGGCGAAGAACGCCATCTGGTCGGTGCCGGCGATCAGCACCTTGCCGGCCGACACGATCGCGTCGATCGCCGCCTCGAGATCGGTCCGCGAGAGCTTGTGCGCCGTGTCCTCGAGGTTCACGTGGTCGGCAGCCAGCGCTGCCTCGGACTCGGTGTGATCGAGTGAGAACAGCGGTGCCGCGGCTGCGGCTGAGCCATTGGACGCGCCCGGCGGCCGGCGCCGGTACTCGTCACGCGCGGCCTGCTGCAGCTCGGGAAAGCCCTCGAAGCCAAGCGCCTGCGAGAAGCGCACGACCGTGCTCGAGGAGGTGTTGGCCCGCCTGGCCAGCTCCTCGGCGGTCTGGAACGCCGCCTCGTCCAGATGGTCCACGATGTACTGGGCAACGTCCTTCTGCGAGCGGGAGAACTCGTCGAACCGCGCCCGGATGTAGGCCGACAGTGCCTGATGGCCGGTGGGCGGGGCGGTCGCGGTGGGAGCGGCTGGCTGCTTCATCGGCAGCCGTCTGATTCGACGCCCACCGCCGGCGTCCTTCACGGAATGATCGCGCGCTCGTCCTGAGCGCTATACGTCGCCCTGCCGGCGCTCCCGGTTTTCCCTGCGCTCGGCCAGCACTGACGCGACCGCGTAGATGATGATGACGTTGGCAATGACACCGATGCCCAAGAACGTGAGCAGCAGCGCGATCGTCTGCCCCGTCGAACTGGGGCTCTGGCCGAGGAATCCGCCGATCGCCAACATCGCCCACAGAGGCTACCGGACGCCCCCGCGGAGCGGGCCCCCGTCGCGGACCGCGGCTGCTAGCGTCGCGCCGGATCGCGGCCATGCCATCGGATCGCGGCCCTGTAGCTCAGTCGGTAGAGCAGCGGACTCATAATCCGTCGCGCCCAGGTTCGAGTCCTG
>DATIEI010000225.1:0-3528 GCA_035455845.1 Solirubrobacteraceae bacterium | reverse complement strand
GCCTCGGGCTGGGGCATCCGGCGAAGCGACTCGGCGCCGTAGAACAGGTCGTACGTGAATCGCCAGACGTAGTCGCCGGTCTTCATCGAGACCTCGTCGGGCAGGAACGTGACGTTCGCGCCCAGGGTGTTGGCGAAGGCGCCGAAGCGCGTCACGACGCCTGGCTGTCCCTCGACGTAGCGCTCGATCGTGCCCTCGGCGTCCTTGAGGAGCTGGCGGAACTCCGCGCTCGCGCCGCGCCCGAGCTTGGAGTCGACCACGAGATCCTGGATCAGGTGGGTCAGCTCGCCGTGGAGCTTGATTCCGTCTGTGCCCACCGCCAGCGCGGGATCGATGATGCCCTTGCCGGTGATCGCGACCTCGTCGAAGAACGCCCCTCCCTCAAGCACTTCCCGAAGCTTCACGAACTTCTTGATCCCGCGCTGCTTGGCCAGCTTGAGCAGGGCCGTGCGGAGGTTCGGCTTGCGCATCTTGGCGGCGATCTCCCAGGCATCGGCGAGCACGTCCGCCCAGGCGTCAACGTCGCGGAGCGCGGCCATGTGCCGGTCGACGAGGCCGAGAAGCTGGCGGTTGACGTCGCGGTCGGTCTGCCGCAGCGCCGCCTTGACCATGTCCCAGCGCTCGGGCATGTCTCCCTTGATCGCGGACAGTCCCTTCATCACCTGCTTGCGCGCGTCGGCCCGGTCGAGCCACCCGAACGCGGTGTCCTTGATCTTCGGGATCTTGGGAGCCGCAGCCTCGGCCGACTTTGCCGCCTTGCTCCCCTGCTGCTCGGCCTCGAGCTCGTCGAGCGCCTCCTCGAGCTTCTTGCCGCTCTTCGAAGTGATCTGGTTCAGCTCGTTGACCAGCGCGGTTGCGTCCTCTCCCGAGTTCGCGAGCGCCTTGATCCTCCGGGCCTTGTTGAACGCGCTGAGCAGCGCGAGCGGCTCGAGCCCGAGTGACACCAGCGAGACGATGAACGGGGTCAGCGACGGCTCCTCGGTCGAGAGCGAACGCGCGATGTCGAGGTCGGTATCCGACAGCATCTTCTGCTGGGAGTACTTCTCCCAATCGTGCACGGCCGAGTAGGCCGCCATGCCCACGCTGGCCATGCCGGCGGCAATGCCCAGCGAGGCGCCCCCCGTGGGCAGGAAGGTGACCAGCGCGAGCAGGATCGCGCCGAGGATGATCCATTTCGACTCGGTGCCCGCCTCCTCGGCGAGGTCGTTGGCGATCCCGTCCCGGATCGAGCCGCGAGGGATGAACATGTTGGCCTTGGTCATCGCGACCACGGACGGGATCGACAGCGCCGACAGGTGCTTCTCGCCGGCGCTGATCTTCCGCTTGGCCTCGAGCAGGTCTCCGAGCTTGGGCAGCAGCTTGGCGAGGACGGCGTGCATCTCGGTGTTGACCGGGTCTGTATCGAGCGTGCCGAGATCCACCTTCTCGACCTCGCCCCCATGGCGATACGCGGTGAGGATCGGGTGGCTGCGCTCGGCCTCGATCCACATCCGGCGCAGCTTCACGCGCTCGGCCTGCGCCTGCGCCTTCTTGGCCATCATCGCGTCGGCCTTCGGCCCGGTCCCGTTTATCGGTACGTCGAGCGCAGCCCGGCCGGCTTCGTGCTCCAGCTGCTCGAACAGGGCCTTCTGGCGCTTGAGCCGGCCGACCGTCTCGGCCAGGCCCTGGCGCTTGTCCTGATGCTCCTGGGTGTCGACATCGCCGCTCCTGAGCGCCCGCTTGATGACCGCGGTGGCCTCGCTGTCCGCGTCGGCGTCCTTGACGTCTCTGGAGAGTTCGTCGGCCGCGTACAGCGCAGCCTGGACAGGCAGGCCATACCCGATCAGAACGCGCTCCATCTCCCGCTGGCTGGCGTCGAGCATGGCCAGCGCAGTCGCCTTGGCCTGGCGCGAGAACGCGGTTCGGAACGCTTGCTCCTCATGCTCGAAGAACCGCCTGGCATCCGCGCTCGCCGGGCTGTCGGCCAGCTGCGCGAACGCCTTCTTGAACGAGTGGTGCTCGCGCACGCCCTCCTCGAGCGCGACGCGGATGTTGCGCCGGCGGTTGGTGGGCGTGTCGACCGTGTAATAGGCCTTGAGCGGCGCGAGCCGGCGATGGCCGGCGACGTACTCGGCGGCTTCGAGCGCGAGCTGATGGGACCCGGCGTCCGGGCCGGACACCGCCTCGGCCTCGAGCACCTCGGAGCGCCGGCGCTCGATCACCTCGGCGCCCGAGAGCTTGTCGATCTCGTCGATCAGCGCCGCCAGCCGCTGGTTCGGAATCGTCGCCCGTTCCGACGCGTGAATCGGCGGGGGCGGGGGCGGCGTGGCGAGACCCACCGTGACCGGCCCTGGCCGGGCCGCCTGCGTGGCCGGCTGGCGCGCCAGCGTGCGGACGAAGCTCCCGAAGCCGCGGTTTCCCGCCGCGGCGCGCAGGCCGTCAAGCCCCGCCGGTGCCGGAGACGATCTCGGCCCGGCACCCGGCGCGGCCCGCTCGGCCTCGACGGACTCGTGGACGGCGGCCGAAGTCATCAGACAACTCAGACGCACCGGCGGTACGTTTCCTTTCCGATTCGCCCGGTAGCCCGTCCAGCAACTCCTCGACGGTCACCGGCCGACGGGATACGTCAAGCCGCCAGCGCCTCATGCTCACGCTCCTCGGTCCGGGGGATTCGGATCACCTCGGGGTCGGATGGCTCGCGCAGGAGGAACCCGGCGATGGCCGCGCCGGACAGTGCGATCACCGCACCGACGTGGTACGCCAGTCCGAACCCATTGGTCGCCGCCACGGCGCTGCCGCCGCCGTCACCGGCCTGCCCTGCGGCGATCGTGCTCAGCACGGCCAGGCCGAGCGCGCCGCCCACCAACCGCGAGGTGTTGAGCAGCCCCGAGGCGACGCCGCTCTGTGCGCGCTCGACGCCCTGCATGGCCACGATCGTCGCCGGCACCAGTGTGAGACCCATCCCCAGCGCGGACAGGACCGCGCCCAGAAGGACCGTCTGCACGTACGTCCCGCCGGGGGTGACGCCGCCAAGCATCATGAATCCCGCCGCCGAGGTCAGCATGCCCGCCGTGATCACCCGGCGGGACCCGAATCTCGCGACGATGCGGGGGGCGAGCGTCGAGGCCGCAAAGATCGACAGGGTCATCGGCAGGAACCCCAGCCCCGCCTCGATCGCGTCGTAGTGGAGCACCTGCTGCAGGTACAGGGTCAGGAAGAACCAGCCCGGGAACTGCGCGGCATAGAGGAGCAGCACGACCGAGTTCGCCGCCCGCAGGTGCCCGATCCGGAAGATCGAGAGCGGCACCAGTGGCTGCTCGGCCACGCGCGCCTCGACGAACAGGAACGCGGCGAGCAGCGTCAGGCCGGCGATCAGCGGCGCGACCACGCCCGGGTCACCCCAGCCCAGGGTGTCGGTGCGGACGATCCCGAAGGTCAGGCTGACCAGGCTGGCCGTGATGAGCACAGCGCCGGTGACGTCGAAGTGGCGGGTGCCCTCGGCGGGGGCGATCGACGGGATCACGCGGAGCCCCAGCGCCACCACGAGCG
>DATIEI010000224.1:0-18263 GCA_035455845.1 Solirubrobacteraceae bacterium | reverse complement strand
GGTATACGACCCCGAGCTCGATGAGCCGATCACCAGGCTCGGGTTCGTGTCCTCGTGCGAGGTGCGCCCCGGCGGTGATGTCGAGGTCGTGCTGCGGTTGCCCACGCCGCAGTGCGCACCGAACTTCGCATTCCTGATGGCCGCCGATGCGCGCGCGGTTGTGTGCCGCCTGCCCGAGGTCGGCGAGGTGACGATCAGGCTCGAAGACCACTACACCGGCGATGAGATCAACGCCGCGATCGGTCGCGGCGACGGGTTCGCCGGCGCGTTCCCGGGCGAGACCGCCGATGACGACCTCGCCTCGCTGCGTGAGCTGTTCCTGCGCAAGGCGCTGGTCGGCCGCGAATCGCGGTTGTGCGAGATGCTGCTGGCGGATGGGGCAACTGCCGAACAGATTGCCGCGCTTCGCCTGACTGACATGCCCGATGTTCCCGACGCGCGGCGATGCATGGAGCTCCGCCGCCGGCTCGGACTCGAAAGCGACCCGGACTCACCGGCGTTCGTGCTCCCCAGCGGGGCGCCGGTCGCGGCGACCGAGCTGAAGCGCTGGCTGCGCATGGCGCGGCTCGTGCGGATGAGCCTCGAGGTCAACGGCGGCATCTGCCGCTCGCTTCTGCAAGTACGCCACGGCGTCGAGATCGACGATCCCGAAGAGGAGGTGCTGTCCAGATGAAGGCCGCCAGGCTGCACGCCTACCACGAGGCGCTCAAGCTCGACGAGGTCGACGAGCCCAAGGCGCTGGGGCCGCTCGATGTGGTCGTGCGGATCGGCGCGGCCGGCCTGTGCCGCACCGACCTGCACATCCAGGAGGGCCAGTGGGCCGAGAAGTCGGGCGTGCAGCTGCCCTACACGCCCGGTCACGAGAACGCCGGCTGGATCCACGAGATCGGCTCGGCGGTCACCAACGTGGAGGTCGGCGACACCGTGATCGTTCACCCGTACATCACGTGCGGGCTGTGCGGCGCGTGCCGGCGTGGCGACGACATGCACTGCGAGAACGGCTCGTTCCCGGGCATCAACCGCGACGGCGGCTTCGCCGACTTCCTGCACACCTCGGCGCGCTCGGTGGTCAAGCTCGGCCCGGGGCTCGAGCCCAAGGACATCGCGGCGCTGGCCGACGCCGGACTGACCGCGATCCATGCGGTCAAGAAGGCCATCCCGGTGCTCACCGCCGGTACCCGCGCGGTGGTGATCGGGGCCGGCGGTCTCGGCCACATCGGCATCCAGTGCCTGAAGGCGATGACGCCCGCCGAGATCATCGTGATCGACCCCTCCGAACCCGCGCTGGCTTTGGCCGGCGAGATGGGTGCGGACCACACGGTCAAGGTGGACGGCAAGCATGTGGACACCGTCAAGGAGATGACCGACGGGTTCGGCGCGGAGGCGATCATCGACTTCGTCGGCGAGAAGGGCGCGATCGAGGACGGAATCGCGATGGTCCGCGACGGCGGCTTCTACTACGTCATCGGCTACGGCGAGAACATCGACATCCCCACGATCGACGTGATCTCGCGGGAGATCTCGTTCATCGGCAACCTGGTCGGGACCTACGCCGATCTCGAGGAGCTGATGACGCTCACCGCCCAGGGCCAGGTGACCCTGCACACGACGACCTATCCGCTCGACGCGATAAACGACGCAATGGCCGATCTCGACGGTGGCCGGCTCCAGGGCCGCGGCATCCTGATTCCGGCTGGAAGCTAGTTTCGATCAAACGTTTGGGATGAAACTCGGAAATAGTCCGAGTTTCTTCCCGAGCGGTCAGGCCGCGCGCCGCTCGTGCAGCGCGAAGTCCGGATCCCAGGGGATGTCCTCGAGCACGTCGGGGCACCTGCCCTCCGGCGCCGAGCGCACGAGTTCGAAGGCGGTCCTGATCTTGTCTGGGAGAAACTCCAGGCAACGCAGGTTGCGGCAGTTCTCGACCGCGATGCGCACGGTCGACATGCCCATCACGCCCGGTCCGCGCTGCATGCCGGTGACCTCGTACAGGTCGATCCCGTCGGTGATGTACGCCCCAGTCTGCATGCGCGGGTCACGCTCGATCACGAGGCCCGTCCAATCCCCTGCCTGAGGATCACCATTACGGCAGGCGTAATACCCGCTAGCCGGGGGTTCAACCTCCGGGAACGGCCACGCAGCAGCCTTCGGCAGCTTTAAAGTTGGATTTGAACGCTAGCCCGTCGACGTGAGCGTGTAGCGCACGGTCTGCACGCGGATCATCCCGTCCCGGAACACGAAGGTGTCGATGCCGTCCTCGGCCTTCGTCTTCTCGGACGTCGCCTTCCACTCGAGGAACAGGATGTCGCCCTCGAAGATCGTCGTCGGGAGCTCCCACTCCGCGTTCGGCAGGTCCCCGAGCAGCTTGATAAACGCCTGACGTACGCCGTCCTTGCCGCGCAGGACCCCGTCCGGCGTGATGATGATCGCGTCGTCGGAGTAGTCGCTGACGATCCCCTCCAGGTCTCCCGCCACCAGCGTCTCGCCGTGATGCTGGAACACCTCTTGCGGGGTTCGCGTCGTGGTCGCTCCCATCTGCTCTCCTCTCATCCGTCGTGGTTGCTGCGTCGAGGCGCGAGCATATCGCCGTCGGTCAGCCGCTCAGCGATAGACGGCATTTGTGCGCTCATCCCCTGCCGACGAACGGCATGCCCGAGGCCATCACGGTCATGCTCAGCACGTTGGCGTCGAGCGGGAGGCCGGCCATGTACAGGACGGCGTCGGCCACGTGCTCGGCCGACATGGTCGGCTCGGCGCGGATCGACCCATCGGCCTGCAGGGCTCCGGCTTCGATCTGGCGCGTCATCTCGGAGGCCGCGTTGCCGATGTCGATCTGCCCGCAGGCGATCCCGAGGGCCCGCCCTTCCAGCGCCAGGGCCTTGGTCAAGCCCGTGATGCCGTGCTTGGACGCCGTGTAGGCGACCGCGTTCGGACGCGGTACGTGGGCCGAGATCGAGCCGTTGTTGATGATCCGCCCGCCGCTCGGGCGCTGGTGTGCCATGACCCGGAACGCCGCGCGGGCGCACAGGAACGAGCCGGTGAGATTGACCGCGATCGTCTCGGACCAGCCTTCGACCGGGTATTCGCCGACCGGCGCGCCGGGGCCGAACACGCCGGCGTTGTTGACCAGCAGGTCGACCCGGCCGGCTCGGGCCACGACCTCGTCGAACAGGGCCTCGACGCTCGCCGGGTCGCTCACATCGGTCGGCACGGCAAACCAGTCCGACAACGCCTCCCCCGTCTGCTCGAGCGTCTCGAGCCGTCGGCCCGCCAAGGCCACCAGATATCCCGCCCCGCCCAGCTTGTGCGCGATGGCCCGCCCGAGGCCGGAGCCGCCGCCGGTGACGATCGCGACCCCGGGAGTGCTCATGCCCCGGCATTCTCGGTTATCTTCGGCCGCCGTGTCCCAAGCCCCACTATCGACCACCGTCGTCGGGAGCTATCCGCAGCCGGACTGGCTGATCGACCGCGAGGCGCTCGGCTCGCACTCGGTTCCACGCGTGCGCGCCAGCCACGCCTGGCGGATCCCCGCAGCCCATCTCGAGGAGGCCCAGGACGACGCCACGCTCGTGGCCATCCGCGACATGGAACGTGCAGGGATCGACACGATCACGGACGGCGAGATCCGCCGCGAGAGCTACTCGAACCGGTTCGCCACCGCGCTCGAGGGGGTCGACGCCGATCACCCGGCGACGATCCACACCCGCGGCGGTGAGGCCAGGACGGTGCCCCGTATCGTCGCTCCGGTGCGCTGGCGAGAGGCGGTCGAGGTGCGCGACATCGAGTTCCTGCGCGCCAACACGGACCGTACGGTCAAGATCACCCTGCCCGGGCCGTTCACGATGGCCCAGCAGGCCTCGAACGAGGCCTACGACGAGTTCGACGAGCTGGTCATGGACCTGGCCGCGGCCGTCAACGCCGAGGCGCACGCGCTTGCGCTCGCCGGCGCCGACGTGATCCAGCTCGACGAGCCGTGGCTGCGCAACGATCCCGAGACCGCGCGGCGGATCGCGGTGAGGGCGATCGACCGGGCCCTGCAGGACCTGACGGCCATCACCGCGGTTCACCTGTGCTTCGGCTACGCCGCCCTGGTGGGCGAGAAGAGCGCGAACCGCTACGACTTCCTCGGCGAGCTCAGCGACTGCGTCGCCGACCAGATCTCGGTCGAGGCGGCGCAGCCCCGGCTTGACCTCGGACAGCTCTCGGAGCTCAGTCCGAAGATCGTGGTGCTCGGAGTGCTCGACCTCGGCGATTCGCGCCCGGAGACGCCGGAGGACGTGGCGGACCGGATCCGCGACGCGCTCGCCCACGTGCCGGCCGAGCGCCTCGTCCCGGCGCCCGATTGCGGCATGAAGTACCTCCCGCGGGACCTGGCATTCGCCAAGCTCCAGGCCCTCGGCGCCGGCGCCGCCCGCGTCCGCGCAGAGCTGTAGCTGGCACGGCCCCGCGTGGGCTTGTCCATGCGGCTATTGCGCTGGCATCCCGCCGAGAGTTAAGTTCGCGCTCACAAAACCACCCGTGGAGGTGAGCCTGTGTCCAGTCAGGCCGAAGAGCGCGTGATGGTCTCCGAGCGGATCGCCCCGGGCATGCTGCCGCGCGTTCTGAACTCGTTCGACATGACGGTCATCTTCGTGGCGATCGTGCTGTTCATCGTGAACGCCTCGGCGCTCCAACCCGCCGGGCAGAGCGCGTTCACGTTCTGGATCCTCGGCTTCCTGGTGTTCCTGATCCCGGGCGCGCTGGTCACCGCCCAGCTCGGGCAGATGTTCCCCCAGGAGGGGTCGCTGTACGTGTGGACGCAGAAGGCACTCGGTCCGTTCTGGGGCTTCTTCGCCGGCTTCTGCGCCTGGTGGCCCGGGATCCTGGTCATGGTCGCGACGGGGGACGCGGTGGTCACGATCTGGCAGTTCATCGACTCGAGCGCGCTGACGAAGGCCTGGGAGCAGGGCCTGGTGATCCTCGCGGTGCTGTGGTTCTCGGCCGGCATGTCGATCATGCGCCTGCGCTTCACCCAGTCCTACGTGAACGTGGCCGTGGTGTTCTACGGCGCGGCGGTGTTCGTGATCGGCCTGGCCGGCATCCTGTTCCTGATTGGCTCAGGCCATGCCGCCACCAGCGGTTGGGGCCATGTGTCGAACTACGGGTTCCAGTCGAGCGGCAGCCTGACCCTGTTCGGGCTGGTCATCCTGGCCCTGCTGGGGATCGAGGTGCCCCTGAACCTGGGGGTTGAGATCGTCCACATGCGCTCGATCAAGAAGTACCTGTTCTGGGGCTCGATCGTGGTGATGGTCGCCTACCTGTGGGCCACGCTGGGGACGATGCTCTCGCTCGACGCCGCCAAGAGCCAGGCGGCGACCACGGACATCCTGCGCGCGGTCCAGGTCGGGTTCTGGAACTCGCACGCGTTCGCGGTGGTGGTCGGCCTGGTCCTGATCTGGTTCTTCGTGTCGAACACGATCGTCTACAACTACTCGTTCTCGCGCCTGCTGTTCGTGTCGGGGCTCGAGCGGCGGATGCCACACCAACTCGGCACGGTCAACGCCCGGACCAAGGTCCCGGTCTACGCGATCATCACCCAGACCGTGCTCTCGTCGCTGTTCGTGGTCGCGATCTTCAACCCGGGGATCGGCGGCGATAACACGCAGAAGGCCTACTGGCTGTTCCAGGCCGGCGTGACCGTGATCTGGTGCCTGTCGATGATCCTGCTGTTCTCGGACATCTTCCTGGTCAAGCGGGCCTTCCCGGCCAAGTTCGCCGAGGTTCGCGCGGCTCATCCGTACATCCTGTACGCCGCCGGGGCGACCGGCGTGGTGGCCTCGCTCTTCGGCGCGTTCATCACGTTCCGGAGCCCGTGGACACCGCTGTTCAGCACGGGCAGCTGGCGTCTGTGGCTGGGGATCCTGTGCGGCGTCTCGGCGGCGGCCGCGGTGGTGATCTACGGGATCAGCGAGCTGGCTCACCGGCACCAGGGGACGCCGGCCGAAGAGTCAATCCCGGACGAGATACACCTGGCGTGACCGCGGACGAGCTGCTCGCCACAGTCGAGGATCGGGGCATCCGCCTCGTCCGTTTCCTCTGGTGTGGAAACGACGGGACGGTGCGCGCAAAGGCGTCCTCCCGGCACGGGCTGGATGGACGCCTCAGTGCCGGCATCGGCCTGACCGTGGCGATGCAGGCGATGAACTCGCTCGATCTGCTCCAGCCTGTAGCCGGCATGGGCCCGGTCGGCGAGGTCCGGCTGGTGCCGGATCTCGAGACCTTCCGGGTCCTTCCCTACGCCCCGCACAGCGCGGCCGTGCTGAGCGACCACATGCGGCTCGACGGCACCCCGGCCCCCGCCTGCCAGCGCACGTTCCTCAAACGCATGGAGCGGGGGCTGGCCGACCGCGGGCTCGTGCTGCGCGCCGCATTCGAGAACGAGTTCTCGCTGGCCACCGCGGCCGACGGGACGTACGTCCCGGTCGATTCGGCCTTGTGCTTCTCGACGATCGGGATGACCGCCGCGCAGGACTACATCGACGAGCTCGCGTCGGCGCTCGAGGCGCAGCGGATCCCGCTCGAGCAGTACTACGCCGAGATGGGTCACGGTCAGCAGGAGATCTCCACCGCGCACGCTCCCGCCCTCCAGGCGGCCGACGAACAGCTCCTGGTCCGCGAGACGATCCGCGCCGTGGCCACCCGGCGCGGGCTGGTCGCCTCGCTGGCTCCCAAGCCGTGGCCTGAGAACGCCGGCAACGGCTGCCATATCCACTTCTCGCTCTGGGAGAACACCAACAACCGGTTCTACGACGGATCGCGCGAGGATCGCCTGTCGGACACCGCCCGCTCGTTCATCGCCGGCGTGCTCGAACACCTTCCCGGGTTGTGCGCGCTGACCGCGCCGAGCTTCAACTCCTACCACCGCATCGTGCCGCAGTTCTGGGCCGGCGCATTTCGTTGCTGGGGACACGACAACCGCGAGGCGCCGGTCCGGGTGCCTTCGCCGTTCCGCGGCTCCGAAGAGGCGTCAACCAACGCCGAGCTCAAAGCCTCCGACGCGAGCTGCAACCCCTACCTCGCGCTGGGTGGGCTGATCGCGGCCGGTCTCGACGGCCTGGAGCGCGGGCTCGCGCCGCCGGACCCGGTCGAGGTCGATCCGGCCACGCTGAGCGACTCCGAACGCGCGGCGCGCGGGGTCGACCGGATCCCGGCCACTCAGGCCGAGGCACTTGACGCGCTGGCGGCCGACGGGCTGCTGCTCGGTGCGCTCGGCGAGGAGCTGGCCGGCTCATACATTGCCGTGCGGCGCTCGGAGTGGGAGGCGTACTCGGCGGGAGACCAGGCATTCGAGCAGCAGGGTCACTTCGAGAAGTACTGACCGAGACCCCGGCGGTCGATCACCACGCGCACGGCATCTTCCGGGCGCCGCCGGCCAGCCTGGACGAGTTCCGGGGCCTGTTCTCCGAGAGCACCGACCCGCGCCAGTGGCCGCACGTGGCGACCGGTGTGACGTACCGGCGCGCGATCGCCGTGCTGGCTGATCACCTGGGGTGTGAGGCAAGCGAGGAGGCGGTCTACGCCCAGCGCCTGGCCACGGATCCGTCCGACTACGCAGCGTCGTTGCTACGGGCCACCAATACCGAGCTGCTCCTGCTCGACGAGGGCTTCCCGCCGGTCGACGTTGGCACGAGCCCGGCTGAGATGGGCGAGCTGGCCGGGTGCGAGGCGCGGCCGGTGATGCGGATCGAGCAGGTCGCGGAGGAGGTCGGGGTGCACGCCCTCGATGCGCTCCGCGAGGCGATCTCCGGCGCTCGGGGGCGCGGCTACGTCGGGCTGAAGACGATCGCCGCCTACCGGGGCGGGCTCGACCTCGGCGCCCTGCACGGTGACGGCCGGCCGGGACGGCTCGAAGGCGCCGCGCTTCGAAACGTGTTGCTGGCCGCGCTGGAGGCCAACGAGGCGACCGGCGACCCGCTCCCGGTACAGGTCCACACGGGCTTCGGCGACTCCGACCTGCTCCTGCCGGCGGCCCGTCCCGGCCTGCTCAAGCCGCTGATCGAGCGGTTTCGCGCGACGACCTGGGTACTCCTGCACTGTTATCCATTCGTGCGCGAGGCGGGCTGGCTGGCCCACGTGTACAGCAACGTATTCTTCGACGTGTCGCTGACCATCCCGCACGTGGCCCGGCCGGCGGCAGCGCTGTACGAGGCGCTCGAGCTCGCACCGGTATCGAAGCTGCTCTACGCCTCGGACGCCTCGCAGACTCCGGAGCTCTACCTGCTGGGCGCCCGCTGGTGGCGCGAGTCGTTGGCCGAGGTCCTCCCCGCGCTACTACCCGACGACGCCGCCGCGGCCGAGGCGGCTCGGATGATCCTCCGTGAGAACGCCCTCGCGGTCTATAGGCTCGGTCCAGGAGCCGGGTCGAAGTCGCCCCGCACGATCTCGATGTAGCGCGCCGCCGACCGCTCGACGATCCGCTTGGCGTCGCGAGCGATCTCCAGGCCCCACCATCCGCTGTAGATCCGGTCGTAGGAGTACGGCGCCAGCGCGTGGATGATCCGGTGCACCTCGCGCTCGGGGAGCGGCAGCCGGTTCGGCGCGCTCCAGATGAACGACACCCGGTCCTCGCCGTCGGTCACGAACAGCGTGTCCCCGACCAACAGCGCGCCGTTCCAGAGCGCCACCGCGCTGCCCGGGAAGTGGCCGCCGCACTGCACCAGCGTCACGCCCGGGAGCGCTTCGATCGAGCCCGCCCAGCCGCGCACGGCTGCGTCGGGGCGCATCAACCACGGCAGATCGACCTCGGGCAGGAGGATCTCGGCGCCGAACGCGTGGCTCCATTCGACGATCGCGCCGTACATGTGCGGGTGGCTCGAAGAGACCACGGCGAGCCCGCCGCGTTCGTCGACGGCGTCGATGGCCGGCTGGTCGATGAACGCGGGCGGGTCCCACAGCAGGTTGCCTTCCGAGGTCCGCACGAGAAGCGCGCGCTGTCCCACGCCGACCATCGGTTTTGCGCCGATGCCGAACAGGCCGGGCTCGACATCACGCACCTCGGTCTTGAAGCCGTCGGCGGCGAGGTGGCCCATCTGCTTCCACACCTGTCCGGTCGGCGGGACCCATTGGCGCTCGTCCTCGCACACCGGGCAGTGCGGCGGAGGCTCGGGCGCCGGGGGGAAGTTGGCCCCGCACGTCGGGCAGACCCAGATGTCTCGGCTCGGCGGCGGCATGTGCCGAAGCATCGCATCTGACGCTAGGCTCGCCGAATGGCCGACGTGCGGCTGATCGGGCCGCCCGAGGCCGACGGTGAATATCTCGGGTTTCGCCAGGAGGCATCGACCCAGGAGGAGGTCGTCCACCTCCACGACTACCCGCGCCTGTACGCCGTATCAGGGCTCTATGAGCACGTGGTCCAGGAACTGCTCGGCTGCCGCTCGCCCCAGGTCGCGGCAGACGGGCTCGCGCGGGCGGTGCGGCGTCTGGACCTGGACCCGCTTCGGCTGCGCGTCCTCGACCTCGGCGCGGGCACCGGACTGGTCGGAGAGCTCTTGCGCGAGGGTTCGTTTTCGGACGTCATCGGGCTCGACGCGCTCCCGCAGGCCCGCGCGGCGTGCCTGCGCGACCGGCCGGGCGTGTACCGCGATTACGTGGTGGGAGACCTGGCCGACCCTTCCGCCGAGCCGTCCGCGACGCTGCGCGGGCGCCGGCCCGGCGCGCTGATCGCCGCGGGCGCGTTCGGCGGCACGCACGCGCCGCCGCGCGCCCTGTCGAACGCGCTCGCGCTGCTCCCGCGAGGCGCTCCCGTCGTGTTTACGATCGACCGGCGTTGGCTCCACACCAACGATCCCGGCGGCTTTCGCAGCGCGCTCAGCCGGCTTCTGGACTCCGGCGAGCTCTCGCTGCTCGAGCGCACGAGCTTCCAGCACCGGGTGACGACTACCGGTACGCCGATCCATTATGAGCTGATCGTGGCGGTCACCGGCCCGGAGGCCTAACCGGAGGGCTCGCGGACCGTCCAGCGCTCCTCGATCCGGCCGAAGTGCCAGATCGAGAGCGCGATCGCCCACGTGAGGACGAATATGCCGGCGATCACGAAGCCCAGCGTGTTGAGGTCGATGCCGGCCACCCAGCGCCAGACGCCTCCGTGCAGCTCCTGGGCGGCGAGCCCGGCGAACTCGACGGTCCCGATCATCAGCGCGACCAGGACCGACAGGCCGGTGATCGTGATGTTGTAGTAGAGCTTGCGCACCGGCTTGGAGAACGACCACTCGTAGGCGAAGTTCATGAACGAGCCGTCGATGGCGTCGAGCAGGCTCATCCCGGCGGCGAACAGGATCGGCAGGCACAGGATCGCGTAGAACGGCAGGCCGGCGCCGGCCGCGCCGGCGGCCAGGAACAGCAGTGCGACCTCGCTGGCGGTGTCGAAGCCGAGCCCGAACAGCACGCCGATTGGATACATGTGCCACGACTTCGAGATGGCTCGGGTGAACCGCCCGAGCAAGCGGCTCATCAACCCGCGCGAGTCGAGCCGCTGCTCGAGCTGCTCCTCGTTGAAGCGCCCGCTGCGCAGCTCGCGCGCGAGCCTGACGATCCCGATCAGGATGACCAGGTT
This sequence comes from Solirubrobacteraceae bacterium, assembly GCA_035455845.1. GTDB lineage: Bacteria > Actinomycetota > Thermoleophilia > Solirubrobacterales > Solirubrobacteraceae > Palsa-465. Next base: position 7,675 of record DATIEI010000224.1, on the reverse strand, counting down.
CACCCCGGCGATCACGTACAGGAAGGTCCCCGACACGCCGGTTCCGACCCAGCCGGTGACCGTGTGCAGGGTCGAGCCGCCGTGCGCCACCGGGCCGCTCAGGGCGCGGATGCCGATCGCGAACAGGAACGACAGCGCGAACACGACTGTCGAGTGGCCGAGCGAGAACCAGAAGCCAACGCTGAGCGGCCGCTTGTCCTCGGCCATCAGCTTGCGGGTGGTGTTGTCGATCGCCGAGATGTGGTCGGCGTCGAGCGCGTGACGCAGGCCCAGCGTGTACGCGGTCAACCCGAGCCCGATCGTGAAGCCGCCGGTCGGGCCCAGGTTGTAGTGGTGCGGCGCGACCAGCACGACCAGGATGAAGAAGCCGAGCAGGTGCAGGCCGAGCACAGCGCCGGCCATCCCTGCGACCGTGCGCCGCTCACTCGCTGTCAGCTTCCGTGTCATCCGAGCCTCACCTCCGCCACCGCCCCGTCGCGGACCGTGACCACCGGCCCGGCCGTCGTCTCATCCTCCCACACCTGGTACTCCCCGGCCGGCAGGCTGCCGAAGATCGCGGTCAACACCGTCCGCGCCTGGGCGTCCCGCTCGTGGACCCCGGTGTGCACCCGGCGACCATCGCCGGCAACGCGGCTGATCTCGATCTCCCGGCCGCGGAAGCGCTCGCCCGGATACAGGACGAGCGCGCCGCAGCCGGCACCGATGTCGAGCGCGACGCTCGCGCAGGCCGCAGCCGCGAGCGTCCCGTGTTCGTGTGCGTGAGCCATCGCTCACAGCGCTCCGAGCGGCGCGGTCTGGTAGCCGCCCTGCGGCGTCCCCAGGTACGGGAACTGCGAGAGGTACCGCGTGCTGGTCTGGTGCAGGCCGTCGGTGAGCAGCGAGGCCGCCCCGTCCGGCGTGAAGCTCTTGTCGACCAGCGGGATCATCGCCCCCGCGATCGCGCGCAGCTCCACGCTGACGACGTCGTCGAACACCCGGCGTCCGTTCGGGAACCCGGCCAGGTCGCCGCCCAGGATTCCGAGCGCGTTCGGGTTGCTCGCCGGCGGGATGGCCAGGTTCAACCTGAGCATGTCCGCCTGCACATTCCCGGTGAAGTTCTGGAAGCCGGGAACGATGCCGGCAGGGATGCCGGTCAGGAGGATCGCCACGAGGTCGGCCCGCGGCTTCTTGTAGTTGGCCAGGTTCGGGAACACCCCTGGGTAGAGGACCGGGAGCAGTGAGGCCAGCTCGGGACGCTGGACGCCGTTCAGGAATTGCTTGTCGGCCGCCGGCGGCAGCGCGTTCCAGCGATCCTTGAACCCCATCCCGACCAGCACCTCGTTGAACAGCGGGTTGCCCAGCCGCGACACCTGGAGCCATCCCCCGGCCTGGTGCTCGTTGCTCCAGTACCCGTCGTGGACGACCGCCGCCTGCCGGCTCGCCGACGCCCACACGCCGATGACCGAGCCCGGCGACATCGGGTCCGTGGGATTGACGCCGTGGCGGGTCAAATCCTGCTTGGGAACCTTCAGCGCGATCGAGTGAACGCTGAAGTCGTTGGTGCCGTTCACGCCGGCCGCCGCGGCGAGGGAGCCGATGTGCAGGTTCTCGAACGGGCGCAGGTTGCCCAGGTCGAAGATCGACCCGAGATCGACATAGAACCCCTCGAGCCGCTGACCGGCGAAGACGGTGCGTCCGCCGCCGATCGAATGGACGGCCTGAGCGGCCAGCGTGTCGTAGTTCGGGGTGGACAGCACGCCTACGTTGCACGGGGGGCAGGGCAGGTTCGCGGCCAGCACCTCGCGCCGCCCGCGGCTGATGCGGGTGACCGAGTAGAACTGCTTGCGATTCCAGTTGGGGCTGTCGATCGAGTCGATCGGTCCCGTGTTGTAGAGGAAGGAATTGGGGTTGGCGACCTGCGTCTGGAACGCGAACTCGTAGGTGATGTCCGCGTCGCCGTTGCCATCGTTGTCGATGTTGATTCGGTATCGGACGTCGGGTCCGAACTCGAAGAAGTTCGGGCCTCCGAATGGCGCCTCGAGCGGCAGGTAGTTCGCGATGATCGTGACCGTGCTGGGATCGTCCGGTGAGACGAACGCGTACACGTCGGTGTTGTCGGCGACCGGGTCCTTGCTGATCGCCGGGGCTTCACGGTGGGATGACATGTCCTGGCTCCTGTTATCTCGCCGCGCGAGCGATCCGGGCGGCGATCTTGCGATCGTGCAGCTTCACCTGACGCTCGCCGGCCATCACCGAGATCTCTCCGGTCCGGGGCTCGCGGATGTAGGCCACGATGGGCCCCGATGCAGCTGCCGCGTGGGCGTCGGCCTGGTCGGCGATCAACGCGCCGACGACCGTCACACCTGCCGCGGCGGCGGCCGAGCTCTTGACGAACCCGCGCCTCGTACTGTCACTCATGACTGCCCTCCGGTCGTGGAGTTTGACTGTGACAGTCAGTACGCAGCTGGGGGTGAACTGGATCACTGTTCCGACCAACGTCTTTGCGCGCGGCATGGCGCGCCACCGCCCCCACCTGTAATACGCAACAAATGGCTCTCCGCGCCGGCCCCCATGGCGACATAAGCATGGTGGGCATGCTTATGTCGCCACGGGCCGACGAACCGGGGTGACTTTGGTGTGTTTTACATGCGCGCGGCTGCGCGACGCTCGAGCAACGAGGCGATCAGTACGCCGACCTCGAACAGGAGGTACAGCGGCACGGTCTCGAGCAGGAGCGTGACGGCGTCGCCGGGCAGCACCGCGGCCACGAGGCCGCAGGCGAGCACCGCGTAGCGCCGGTTCCGGCGCAGGCGGCTCGCGGTGATGAGGCCCGCGCGGGTCACCGCCACGATCCCGACCGGTACCTGGAACAGGAACCCCATGGCCAGCAGTGTGGTGGCGGCGAACTTGTAGTACTGGTTCGCCTGGACGAGGACGTTGAACTCCGAGCTGTTGAAATTCTGGAAGAAGTGGACGGCCGCCGGCAGGACCACGAAGTAGCCGAACAGCACGCCGCCGACGAACAGGAACGGGATCGCGCTGACCAGCGGCAGGACGCGGCGTCGCTCGCTCGGCTCGAGCGCCGGCATCAGGAACGCATAGGCCTGGTGGAGCACGAACGGCAAGGCGAGGATCAGCGCGAACACCAGCGAGATCGTCACCGTGGTGGTGAACGGCTCGCCGATGCCGAGGGTCACCGGCCGATCGCCTTGCGGCGGCGCCGACAGCCGGGCGATGTCCTGCCGGAGGTGCCGATCCACCGCGCCGAGCGCCACGCGCTCATCGAGGGACGCATGCGCGCCCAGCACGCCGACCACCGTATGCAGCTGAGCCGCGACGTCGCGCGCATTCTGCGCCACCGCGTAGGTGGCCCCGAGCGGCCCGTGGCCGGCGCGCACCTGCTCCTGGGTCTGGTGAGCGAGCGGGCGATCGATGACGTGCAGCAGGCGGTGGTTCTGCCAGAAGCAGAAGCCGGACGCCACGGCGATCGCGATCAGCGACGCGATAAGGCGCATGCGCAGCTCGTCGAGATGGCCGACCGTGCTGAGCTCCTCGTCGTGGCCGACGGCCGGGGGCGCGATGGCGATCGCTCGCAGCATGACAACCCCCTGTACGCGCGCCGTCGCCGCTTGGATCACCGGGTGATCCGGATCGTCCGGGGGTCCGTAGTGACTGGAGTGATCCGTCCGTTCTCACGCGACCTGCGCGCACTGGCCGACGAGGAGTTGATGGCGCTCGTGTACGACGGGGAGCCGCGCGCCTTCGAGGTCATCTTCGACCGGCACGCCGGCGTGGCGTTCTCGCTCGCCTACCGGATGTGCGGCCGGCGCCCACTGGCCGAGGAGATCGTCCAGGAGGCGTTCATGTCGCTGTGGCGGAGCACCGCACGCTACGACCCGAGCCGGGGCAGCGTCCGCTCTTGGTTGCTCCGCGTCGTGCACAACCGCACGGTCGACGCCTTCCGCCGCGAGCTGTCCTGCTCGAGCCACGACGTCTCTGACGAGTGGATCAGCGAGGTCCTGCCCGCGCGCGAGCGCACCGAGGACGAGGTCGAGCGCCGGAGCGACGCGCGGCTTGTGCGAAGCGCGCTGGACAGCCTCCCCGACGACCAGCGCCAGGTGATCGAGCTCGCCTACTTCGGCGGCTTCTCCCACACTCAGATCGCGGCTGCCCTCGGCCTGCCGGCGGGCACGGTCAAGGGCCGGATGCGGCTCGGGCTGAGCAAGCTGCGGATCGCGCTCGGCGAGCCCGCGGGAGCCCTGACATGAGCGGGTGCGGCCTCGATGCCGGCGCGTACCTGCTCGGCGCCCTCGAGCCCGAAGAGGCGCATGCGTTCGTACGCCATCTGGACCAATGCGCGGTGTGTCGCGACGAGGTGGTCTCGCTCGCCCCGGTGCTCGACGCGCTCCCGGCGTCCGCCCCTCCACGCCCGGTCCGGCGGGCACTGCGGCGGCGGATGCTCCGGGCGGTGCGGGCCGAGCCAAAACGACAAGCCCGTCATCAGCGTCTGACCACACGCGCGGGATGGCTCGCCCTCGGGCTCGCCGTGGCGGCCGCTGTGATCGTGCAGCTCGGCTCGGTTCACTCGCACCAACGGGTGATCCACGCCACGATCGGTCAGGCTGAGCTACGTGTTGCGGGCAGCCGCGGCGAGCTGTTCATCGATCGCCTTCCCGGATTGCCGGCGGATCGCACCTACGAGGTATGGCTCGTCTCAAGGGGCGGAAGAGCGGTCCCAAGCGCGCTATTCGGCGTCACGGAGCGCGGCACCGCGGACCTCGTCGTTCCCGGTGACCTGCACGTGATCAGCCGTCTGTTGGTCACCTCCGAGCCGCGTGGTGGCAGCCGCGTCCCCACCACGCGCGCGGTGATCCAAATCCCACTCGAACGCGTACAGCACTCGTCAACAACCTGATAGGAGCATCGCCATGCTGGGACTCGACAACCCCCTCCACATCGCCTTCCTGTTCGTCCTGCTGCTGTTGGTGTTCGGCGCCAAGCGCCTGCCGGAGCTCGGCCGCTCGCTCGGCGCCGGCATGCGCGGCTTCAAGGAGTCGATCACCGGCCAGGACGCCGACCCCGCGACCGTCGCCGCGGAGCGCTCGCCGGCCGAGATCACCCGCTAGAGCCGCAGATCGGATCGCTCGCCGTCGCGACCGGCGCACGCTTGGGTGCCGGGGTAGTAGCGTGGACGACGATCCAGGCAGGGGATCGACCCTCGCCGCCCGTCCACGGGAGGAACGTCCATGCGCAAAGCGGCCGTGTCTGTCGCCATCGTGTTCGTCGCCATGCTGAGCGGAGCCGGCACGGCCGGGGCCAAGGCCGCCCAAGGCAAACGCGCGGCGCACGGACTGGGGGTCCTCGTGCCCTCGCACAAGGGCGAGGTGCTTCCCCGGCGCGGCGGCACCGCAGACAGCCTCAACTGGTCGGGTTACGCGGTCACCCCGAGCGCCAACAACGTGACCGCGGTCTCCTCCACGTTCACGGTCCCCGCGGCCGGGCTGGTCCCGCCCGGGTTCGCCGCCACCTGGACCGGGATCGGCGGCTACAACTCGAGCGACCTGATCCAGGCCGGAACCGCCGAGCAGTCGGCGCCCGACAACCCGGTGCTCGGCCCCCAGTACTACGCGTGGTATGAGCTCTTGCCGGCGAGCGAGACGCAGCTGACCAACTGCACCGGCGATGGCAACTGCACGGTCACGCCGGGCGACACCGTCACCGTGAACATCAGCCAGGTGTCCGGGAAGACCTGGGGCATCGCGATGACCGACGCCGGCAAGTGGAGCTGGAGCAAGAACGTGACCTACAGCTCTTCGCATTCGTCCGGCGAGTGGATCCTCGAGGCCCCGACCCTGGTCGCGCAGACGCTGCTCGCGCCGGTCGGCACGGTCCACTTCGGCCCGGCCTCGACCTACACGGCCGGCGGCACAACCCACACGATCGCCCAGGGAGACCCGACCCAGATCTTCCTCTCGCCCGGGGTGGTCAATGAGGCGACTCCGTCCGCGCTGGCCGCCGACGGCCAGTCATTCAATGACTGCGCCTACGCCCAGAGCTGCCCGGCGCCCTAGCGAGATCCGAGGAACTCGTTTGCCAGGCGCTTCGGCGCCTGGCAGAGCCACGCCTCCGCGATCACCTCGTTCAGCTCGTCGAATTCGATCTGGTCCAGGCGCACGAGCACAGCGGGATAGCCGTCGAAGTGCGGCGTGGTGAAGTAGACGCTCGGGTCATCGGCGAGCAGCGCCTCCTTGGCGATCAGGTGCTCGACCCGCACCCCCAGAATCGGCCCGTCGGGAGCCGCGTCGCCCAGGGCCCGGAGATCGGCGGCCCGCAGGGGCCGCTCCCAGACGAATGGCTTGCCCCGCACCCGCCACGAGACGTTGCCCCATTGCGGGCGCTCGCTGGTCTCGGGCAGGCCGAGCGCGATCCGCCTCACATCGTCGAAGTCAGCCACCCGAAGACTCCAGCACCTCGGGCCGCGCCCACACCCCCCGCTCCTGGAGCAACTCGACCTGACGCCGGGTCACCTGCTCGCGGTACTCGGCGTGCGTGTAGGGCATCCGCTCGAGGTACAGGTTCTTGGGATACACCGGCTGCTCGTAGATCAGCTGGTACTGCTCGGTGGTCAGATCCTTCATCCAGTTGTCCCACTGGGCGGTCTGGCGGAAGTGACGAAGGGCCTGGATGTCGATCGTGCCGCCGATCCAGGTCGACCCGGCCCCGTAGGGCACCTCGGTGACGATCTGGCCTCGATAGTCGACGATCTCAGAACCGCCCGAGAACGTGTCGATGGGAACCGTGGACTCGGAATCCAGGTAATACGTGCCCATGTTCATCCCGATCACGTACATGTTGTTGTCCAGGGCGCGGGCCCGATTCTGGACCGAGTACATGCCGCTCATCACGCCGGGCGCGGGGTACGGCCCGCGGTAGGCGATCTCGCAGCCGTTCATCGCCAGCCCGCGAGCGTTCTCGGGGTACGACGCCTCGTTGGCCATCATGATCCCGATCCGCCCGATCTCGGTGTCCGCGACCGGATAGAAAGCATCGAGGCTCCGTCCGTACAGCTCGACCCAGCGGTCCCACACGTTGTGTGGGGTGACCGAGTGCTCGACCGGCAGCAGCGGCACGACCTTGTGGTGCTTGAGGATGACCGTCCCGTCCTCAGGCTCGATCACGAACCCGACGTTGAAGAACAGTCCGGGGAACTCGGGATGCCGGGCCTTGGCCTGCGCGATCACGTACGCGTTCCACTGCTGGGCGAGCCGGCCCAGATAGTCGGTCTCGGGGCCCGGGATGTCGATCGCGCACTCGCGCGCGTAGGTCTCGTGATCGAGGTCGAGCACCTCGTCGGTGAACCCCTGAAGGCCGCCTTCGGGGATGCAGATCAGGCGCACTGGCAGGTCCATGCTCGACAGCCACGAGGCGGCCTTGACCATGTGTGAGATGTGCTCGAGGTTCCAGGCGATCTCCTCGCGCCGGCGAATCCCGCGCATCGTCTGGATTAGCCCAACCGCCTGGTACGGCTCGATCATCGCGACCCTCCTCGTGTCTCTGGACGTCTGAGGCGACTCTAGCCGGGGCTCGTCCGCTCGACCACGATGATTGCCATGTCGTCGACCTGCGGTCCGAGAGCGAACTCCCCGACCGCCCGCTCGATCCGCGCCACCGTGTCCTCCGCTCCGTGACCCCCGCG
>DATIEI010000223.1:0-4356 GCA_035455845.1 Solirubrobacteraceae bacterium | reverse complement strand
CGGTCGGGCGGAGGATCGCCTGGGGGCGTGGTGACCATCGCGCCGTCGGGGCGGCAGGTCACGCCGAACGGCTGGCACACCTCCTGGACCAGGGTCAGCTCGACGCCCAGCAGTCGCGCCATCTCAGCGCAGATCTCGTGCGGCCCCGACCCGGCGAGGGCAGCGTCGGTGAGCACGCGGTGGATCGCGAAGGACTCCTCGAGCAGCTGGTTCTTGCTGTCGAGCTGGGCATACAGGCGGGCGTTCTCGACCGCCACCGCGGCCTGCGCCGCGAGCGCCGAGGTCAGCGCGATCGCCGTCGACGGAAACTGCATCGGGTGGCGGCTGCCGACATACAGGACGCCGATCACCCGCTCCCCGCGCAGCATCGGCGTTGACAGCATCGAGCCGATTCCCTCCCCGAGCACGGCGGCGCGGACCTCCGGCGGAGTCGGCAGGCTCTCCTTGCGGTAGTCCGGCAGCACCACCGGTCTCTTCGTTGAAACCACCACACCGCCGACGCCGTCGCCGAGATGCAGCCGCATGCGCATGAACGGGTCCGTGCGCGCTCCGCTGGCCACCGCCATCTCGAGCGTCCCCTCGCGATCGTCGACCAGGCCCATCCAGGCGACGTCCGTGCCCATCAGCTCGCGTGCGCGGTCGACGATCAGCTGAAGCACGTTGGCGACGTCCGCGACCGCGTGGATCTGGGTCCCGATCTGGACGAGCGCCTCATACGAGGCGCTGCGCAACTCCTCGGCCGCGCTTCTCTCAGCCAGCAACCCGAGGTGCGACGCAAACACCGGCATCAGCATCCTTGCGTCCGGAGAGTGGGCCGCGGCCCCACGGAGCGCCACCACGAACACGCCGCGCACGCGCCCGGTGTGGTCGAGGACCGGCTCGATCCGGAGCTCGGGCGAGGACACCGCCGGCGGCCGATCGGACGGTCCCGCTCCCACAGCGGCCAGCCATGAGCCGGCGCGCTCACGGAGCCTGGCATCGCTGACGCCCTGGCTGCCCGCGACGGCGGGCGGCTCGCCGTCGACCAGCTGCCAGATGAACGCGCAGTAGTCGGCGGAGAACACGGTGCGCGCGGCCTCGAGCGCCGAGCGCGCGACCGCGCCGGGAACCCTGTCCTGCTCGACCACGCTCCAAATCCCGCGGGCCAGCCGCATCGGCGACTCGTCGCGCACCACGTCCGGAGCGAGGCTCACGACGAGGACCCTAGTGCAGTCGCACGATGAATTGGTGCGCAATTCGTCCGACTGTCCGAATCGGGCAGGCGTATACGTTCGCGGACCAGTCAGAAGGAGGGAGAGAGATGGAAGCCACGCTCCAGGCGCCCTCGCCGGCCCCGCCCCGTCCGCCGCGCACCCGCCGGTACACGGCGGACATCGACATCGGCGGCACGCTGACCGACGGCCTGTACTCGGACGGGCAAGTGGTCACCCCGGTCAAGGTCGAGACCACGCCGCACGACTTCACCGTGTGCTTCTTCGAGAACCTCAAGGCGGGCGCGACCGAGCTCGGATTCGCCGATTTGAAGAGCCTGCTGGCCGAGGTCGCGGTGATCCGCTGGTCGGCCACGGTCGCGACGAACATCGTGGCCGAGCGCAAGGGTCCGCGCATCGGGCTGCTGGTCAGTGCGGGCACGGGCGAGGAGCTGTACGGCACCGGGCGGAGCGCCGCCGTCGAGCACGTGATCGCGCCCGAGAACATCGTGGCGTTGCCGGCGGAGGCCTCCGACGCCGACACGCTCGCGGCGATCCGCGAGTTGCTCGAGAAGGGGGTCCGGCGGATCGCGGTCAGCGTCGCCGGCGCGTTCGAGGACAACTCGGCCGAGCTCGCGGTCAAGCAGTTGGTCGACGAGAACTTCCCCGACCACTACCTCGGCGCGGTGCCGCTGATGCTCGGAAGCGAGATCTGCCGTCACCCGGACGATCAGACGCGCACCCACATGGCGCTCGTCAACGCTTACGTGCACACCCCGCTGGCGGTGTCGCTGTTCAAGGCCGAGGACCAGCTGATGGGCGAGTTCGGCTACCGGCGGCCGCTCTACATCGCGCACGTGAACGGCGGGGTCGCGCGCGTGGCCAAGACGACCGCCGTCGACACCGCGGAGTCGAGCCCGTATTTCGGGCTGAACGCGTGCGCCTGGTTCGCGCGCCTGTACGGCGAGGATCGCGTGCTGGCCCTCGACGTGGGGGGGACGACGACCAAGGTCGGCGTGATCGTCGACGGCCAGCCGCTGGCCAGCGAGCACGGAGACATCCTCGGCGTGCCGGTTCAGACGCCGTGGACGCTGCTGCGGTCGGGCGCGCTCGGCGGAGGCTCGATCGCCGCCGCCGTGGACGGCGAGCTTCGACTCGGTCCGGCCAGCCAGGGCGCGATCCCCGGTCCCGCCTGCTACGACCTGGGCGGTCGCGAGGCGACGCTGACCGACGCGCTGCTCGTGGCCGGAATGCTGAACCCCGAGCGGTTCTTGGGCGGCCGGCGTTCGTTGCGCGTCGACCTAGCTCGGGAGGCGATCGGGCGTCGTGTGGCCGAGCCGCTGGGGGTTGACGTCGACGAGGCGGCGACAGCGATCGTCGACCGCGCGGCCGAGATGGTGGCCGAGCTGGTCCGGCAGACGCTTTCTGACGCCGGGATGTTGCCCTCGGAGGGGTTCAAGGCGTTCTGCTTCGGCGGGAACGGCGCGAACTTTGCCGTCCCGGTGTCCGGGCGGCTTGGCCTCTCGTCGGCGTTCGCGTTCTCGCTCGGGCCGGTGCTGAGCGCGTTCGGGTCCTCGGTGGCCGAGATCTCTCATCTGCACGAGCAGTGGCCATACCTCGACCTGGCTGCCGCGGGGACCGCCGCTGCGGTGGCGCAGATCGTCGAGGCCGGGCTGCGCGACGTGAGGCGCGATCTCGAGGGCGAGCGGCTCGACGTTTCTGAGGCCCGGTTCGAGGCCGAGGTGACCGTCGTCCGCGACGGGCATGCCTCAGTCCACTCGATCCCGCCCGATCCGGACGGCGCACGCGAGGCGATCGAGTCACTAGGTGGTGACGGCGGGGTCGTCGAGCGCGTGTGCGTGCGCGGGCTCTCTCCGGTCCCGCGCTACGAGCCGAGTCCCGCGCCGGTCGCCACGCATTCGGCGCCGGTGGCGGGCCAGCGGATGGTCGCGGGCGCTCGGGCTGACGTGCTCACCTGGGAGCACCTGCACCCCGGTGCCACTGCGGCCGGCCCCGCGGTCCTCGAATCGGAGACCAACACATGCACGATCCCGGAGGGGTGGTCACTGCACATCGACGGGTTCGGCAACGCGCTGCTCGAGCGCAACGGTCAGGAGGCATAGCGATGGCACACATCAGGGTCACCGAGTATCTCGATCTCGAGCTCGAGTCAGAGCGCTGGCACTGCCACGTGTGCGGGCACGACCTCGGCTCCGCGCGCGAGAACTACAAGCACGCCTGTCAGGTCAACCACCGCGATCCGCGCGAGATCCACCAGCCGGTGATCGAGGGCGACTACACGTTCGCGCCCGACCCCGACTGGATCCGGATCGTTGAGTTCCACTGCCCCGGGTGCTTCACCCAGATCGAGACCGAGTACCTGCCGCCCGGCCATCCGGTGACGCACGACATCGAGATCGACCTTGACCGGCTTCGCCAGCGCCTTGCCGACGGCGAGCTCGAGGTTCGCGACGACCGGCTGGCCGTGAAGGAGGCCTGAGCGGATGAGCATCACGCACGAACGCAACACGATCGACGTCGACGTCGGCGGGACGTTCACCGACATGGTGATGACCCTTGACGGTGTCACCTCTCACCGCAAGGTGCAGACCACCCCGTATGACCTGTCGGTGGGGTTCATGCAGGTCATCGAGGAGGCGGCCGACGAGGCCGGGATGTCACTGACCGATCTGGTCTCCCAGATTCACACGGTCCGCTACTCGACCACGGTCGCGATGAACCGGCTGCTCGAACGCTCCGGTCCGCGGGTCGTGCTGATCACGACCGAGGGACACGAGGACGCCACGCTGATCGGCAAGGGCGCGCAGTGGATCGACGGCACCCGGCTGGATGAGCGCCGGGCGCTCCCCCACCAGCAGAAGCCGATGCCGATCGTCCCGCGCGAGCTGATCGCCGGCGTCAAGGAGCGGATCGACGCCACCGGCGCCGTGCTGCGCCCGCTCGACGAGGACGACGTGCGCGAGAAAGTGCGCACGCTGGTCGACCGCGGCGCCCGCGCTTTCGTGGTCTCGCTGCTGTGGTCGTTCGTCAACCCGGCGCACGAGCGGCGGGTCAAGCAGATCATCCGCGAGGAGTACCGCGACTACCACGTCGGTTACGTGCCGGTGATCCTCTCGAGCGAGGTGGTCTCGCGGCTCGGCGAATA
>DATIEI010000222.1:0-8708 GCA_035455845.1 Solirubrobacteraceae bacterium | reverse complement strand
CACGCCCACGGAGCCACCGGCGCCGCCTCCCCCGCCCAGCCCCGGCCCGCCACCGGTGGCGACCCCGCCACCGGCGCCCTCGCCACCGCCGGTCGGCGAGCGCCCGCCGCTTCAGCACCCGCCGCAGCCGAGCGAGCCGATGCAGGGCCTGTCCCTGGTCGGCGGCGTGGTCTGGAGCCGGGTCAAGCGCAACCCGGCCCCTGCCGCCGCGGCCGGCGTGGCCGTGATGCTGCTGCTGGCGCGCCGCCGGCGCCGGCGGCGCTGACCGCCGGCTCCCGACACGGATAACGCGTCACGCGGCGCGCCCCTCGCGTGCCGTGACGAATTAGCCGCGCGGGGGGCGGCTAGTTCGTCACGCCGGACGTGTAGACGGTGGCGTGACGAGTTGGCCGCGGCCGGCGGGCTCGTCGAAGCTGGCCGCGGGCTGCAACGCCACCAACCCGCTCGGGTTGATCATCGGATGGGTCACGTAGTAGTGGCGGCGGATCTCATCGAAGCTGACCGTGTCGGCCACGCCGGGCCACTGGTAGAGGTCGCGGGCGTACGGCCACAGGTGCGCGTATTCGATCAGCTTGCGCAGCGAGCACTTGAAGTGGATCTGGTAGACGGCGTCGAAGCGCACCAGCGTGGTGAACAGCCGCCAGTCGGTCTCGACCGGCTCCGGCCCGAACAGAAACCGTGATCCAGAAAGGCGGTCGTCGAGCTCGTCGAGCATCGCGAACAGCCCCCGCACCTCGGTCTCGTACACCTCCTGGCGCCGCGAGAAGCCGGCCTTGTAGACCGCGTTGTTGACGTTGTCGTAGATGCGGTCGTTCAGATCGTCGATCTCGGCCTGCAGCGGCTCGGGATAGAGCTCGATCGGATGAGCGGCCAGCGGCGTGAACACGGTGCCGAGCATCCGGAGGATGTCGGCCGACTCGTTGTTGACGATCACCCCCGTTTCCCGGTCCCATAGCACCGGGACGCTCACGCGGGCCTCATAGCGCGGCCTGGTAGCCGCGTACGCCTCGCTGAGAAACCCGAACTCGTTCACCGGGTCGACGTACTCGCCGCCGGTGAACGCCCACCCGCGCTCGTCGCGGATCGGGTCTACGAACGACAACCCGATGGCGTCCTCCAACCCCATCAGCCGCCGCGCGATGATCGTCCGGTGGGCCCACGGGCAGGCCCGGGCCACATACAGGTGATACCGGCCCCCCTGGACCGGGAACTCGCTGCCCGGCTCGTCGGATACCCAGCGGCGGAACTCGCTCTCCTGCCGGCGAAACGTGCCGTCGTCGGCGCCTTCCCGGCCGAGCGAGAACGTCGAAGGCGAGGTCATGCCCGCGAGGTTACCCAAGGGCGTTAGGCTGACCACATGCCCGCCAGCCAGGCAGACAAGGCCGCGCAGTTCCTCAGACTGCACAAGAAAGGGGACCCGCTGCTCATGCCCAACGCGTGGGACGTCGGGTCGGCGGGCGTCCTCGCCTGGCTCGGCTTCCACGCCCTGGCCACCACGAGCAGTGGCCACGCGGCCACGCTCGGCCGGCTCGATGGAGGCGTCACCCGCGAGGAGGCCCTGGCGCACGCGACCGAGCTGTCCGCCGGCACCGACCTCCCGGTCTCGGCCGACCTGGAGAACGCGTTCGCTGACGACCCGGACGGCGTGGCCGACACGATCCGCAAGGCACGCGAGACCGGCCTGGCCGGCTGCTCGGTAGAGGACTACTCGGGCCGCTCCGACGATCCGATCTACGAGCGAGGACTGGCCCGCGAGCGGATCGTGGCGGCGGCCGAGATGGCCCACTCGGGCTCGGTCAGGATGGTGCTGACGGCGCGGGCCGAGAATCTGATCCGTGGGCGCGACGATCTTGCTGACACGATCGAGCGCCTCCAGATCTACCAGGAAGCCGGCGCAGACGTGCTGTTCGCCCCGGGCTTGACCAGCGCGCAGGACATACGGCGGGTGGTCGAGTCGGTCGATCGGCCGGTCAGCGTCCTGGCCCGGGGCGGCATGCCGAGCACGAGCGAGCTGGCCGCGCTCGGGGTGGCGCGGGTGTCGGTCGGGGGATCCTTCGCGTTCGCGGCACTGGGTGCCCTGCGCGAGGCCGCCGAGGAGCTGCGCGATCGCGGGACCTACGGCTACCTGGAGCGGACCGCGCTCGGCGTGCAGGCGGCGCGGAGCGCGTTCGGCCGCTAAGCCGCCGCGCGGAGGGTCCGCAGCGGCGGCCGCTCGACTTGTGCCGGGCTCGCCACCGATGGCCCCTCAACCCCAGAGAGGGCTCCTCGCAGCCGGCCCTCGCGTTCCAGCCGCGCGGCGACGGTCTCCAAAACGGCAGAGGCCATCGGCCCAAGGTCACGCAGCGGCTGATGGGCGTTCTGCCGAACCTCCAGGTCGACCTGAGCGATCCCGTCGAGGCCGACTGCCGAATAGACATCGATCAGCAGGCCGATGTCGACCCCGTAGCCGGTGGCGAACGGGAGCCGCTCGAGCAACTCGCGCCGGGCCGCGATCTCCCCGGCCAACGGCTGGCGAACCCCGGCCAGTTCCGGATAGAACAGGTTCAGCAGGGGACGGGCGGTCAGCTCGGTGACCCGGCCGCCGCCATCCGGCACCGTGGTATCCCCGATGCGGAACGGGCGGCGGTAGAAGCCCTTGACGAACGAGACCTCCGGTCGGCACAGCACCGGTCCGAGCACCCCGCAGGCGAAGTGAGCGCCGAACTGCTCGGAGTCCGCGTCCAGGAAGCAGATCACCTCGCCGGTGAGCACGGGCAACGCCCGCCACATCGCGTCGCCCTTGCCGAGCGCCGGGCCCAGCTCCGGCATCAGGTCGTCCTGGGAGTGCACCTCCGCCCCGAGACTCCGGGCGATCTCGGCCGTTTGGTCGCTCGAGCGGTCCACGACGACGATCTGATCGAGCACCCCGCGCTCACGCAGCGGCATCAATTCCGAGAGGATCGGCCCGATCGTGCGCGCCTCGTTGCGGGCGGGCAGGCAGATCGACACGCGGCACTCGCGCTCGGCGGCCAGCCGCTCCGGAGGAAAATCCCCGTGTGCGTGGGTATTCGTGCGATGCCAGGCCCGAGAACGGAGCGTCATTCCCTGCAGAGGATGACAGCCGCTGGCCGCGAGACCTTCCCGTCCGGGAACGGTCTTGCACCGAAAACGCGATTGATGCAAGCGCCGTTGCGGGTATCCCTGCCTCGGACCGGGAGGCTCCGTCCGCTGCCCGACCCATGCTCCAGCTTCCCGCGTCGTCCGATGCCTGACACAGCCGCCGTCGCCGGACCGGACGGCCGGCTTGCCGCAGTATTAGGATCGCGGCGGAGGTATCGCCCGTGAAGCCGGTCCTGAGGATCCCTGTCTACCGGCGGCTTTTGGCCGCGTACGCGCTCAACGAGCTCGCGTTCATGGTTGGGTCAGTGGCGCTGGCTCTACTCGTGTACCGCCGTACGGGGAGCGCCCTCGGGGCCACGGCATTCTTCCTGGCCGCGCAGTTCGTGCCCGCACTGGTCTCGCCGATGGCGGTGGCGCGGCTCGACCAGCTGTCCGCGCGCGCCGTACTTCCCGCGCTGCACTGGCTCGAGGCCGTGATCTTCGTCGTCCTGGCGTGGGTGGCCAGCGACCACTTCTCGGTCGTCGTGGTGCTGATCCTCGCGTTCCTCGACGGGGTGCTGGCCATGACGGCTCGGGCATTGACACGCGCTGCGACCGTGTCGGTCACCGCCGCTGCGGGTCTGCTGCGCGAGGGCAACGCGGTGTCGAATGCCGCGTTCTCGATCTGCTTCATGTTCGGTCCCGCCTTGGGCGGCGCGCTCGTCGTAGCGGGCGGCACCAGTGTCGCACTGCTGGCCAACGCCGGCATCTTCGCCGTGTGTGGCCTCAACCTGGCGACCGCCCGAGGCCTGCCCGAGCCTGCGCCGGAGCGCCGCGACACCAAGGGGCGGGTGCGTGCGGCGCTTGCTTATGCCCGGCAAGTGCCGGAGATCAGCAGGTTGCTGTTGCTGCAGGCGGTAGGTGTCCTGTTCTTCACGATCTCGGTGCCCGTCGAGGTCGTGTTCGCCCAGCATTCGCTACACGCCGGCGCAGCGGGCTATGGCGGGATGGTGTCCGCGTGGGGGGCAGGCGCGGTGGCCGGAGCGGCCGTCTATGCCCGGTGGCGCGGGCGTCCCAACCGGGAGCTGATCGTAGGCGGCGCCGCGTCGCTCGGTCTGGGATTCATCGTGATGGCGGCAGCGCCGACCATCGCGGTGGCGATCGTCGGTGCGGCCCTCGGTGGAGTGGGCAACGGGGTCGAGAGCGTGGCGGCCCGTACCGCGCTGCAGGAGGAGGCGTCGGAGGAGTGGATGGCGATGATGATGAGCCTGTACGAGGCGCTGTTCCAGTCGGTTCCGGGTGCCGGGATGCTGATCGGCGGCGCGCTCACCGCGGCCGGAAGCCCGCGTACCGCGCTGGCCGTGGCCGGCGCCGGGTCGCTCGTGGTAACTGTCGCAGCCTGGTTTGCCCTGTCCGGGCTCGGCTCGCGCCTGCAACCGCACGCGGAGAGCGCCGGCGGACCACAGAAGGATGGCGCCGGGGGGCCGCAGACAGATGCCATGCGGGAGTCGCAGGTGGATGGCCACCGGTCCGGAACGCGCCGCGACTGTCCGCGCACGCCGGCCGTCCGACATCAGTAGAGTCCGCGCGCGGGCGCCGGCCGTCGCGAGGCATCGTCCGCTCCCGATCGTGCGCCGTGCCTGCATCGACATCGGTTCGAACACGACGCGCCTGCTAGTCGCGGACTGCGACGGCGAGCGGCTTGTCGAGGTCCACCAGGAGAGGGCGTTCACCCACATGCGGCGCGCATTGACCCCCAGCGAGGAGATCAAGGCAGAGAAAATCGATGAGGTAGTCGCGGTGGTCGCCGGCCAGTTGCAGCGCGCCCGTCAACTGGGTGCCGCCGAGGTCCTGGGAGTGGCCACCGCGGCGGTCAGGCACGCGGCCAACGGCGACGCGCTCGTGTCGGCAGTACGGGAAACCTGCGGGCTTGAAGTAGCGGTCCTGTCTGGCGAGGAGGAGGCCCGGCTCGCGTTCACGGGCGCGGCTCGCATGCTCGGCCATGCGCCCGCCGGCCCGCTCGGTGTGGTGGACGTCGGCGGCGGATCGTCCGAGCTGGTGGTCGGGACGGTTCCAGATCGGATCGACTGGTACGTCTCGTTTCCGCTCGGCTCCGGCCAGCTGACCGACGAGTGCCTGCCGTCCGATCCGCCCTCGGCCGAGCAGATCGCCGGAGCGGGCAGGCGGATCAGCGAGGCGCTGGAGGGCGTGCAGCCCCCACCGACGGCGTGCGTGGTCGCCGTGGGCGGCAGCGCCACGTCGCTTCGCCGGATCGCCGGGTCGCTGCTCGACGCCGGCGCGTTCGCCCGCGTCCTGGCCCTTCTGGCCGCCGAGCGGGCCAGCGAGGTGGCCCGGCGGTTCGAGCTCGACCCCGATCGGGTGCGGTTGCTCTCGGCCGGACTGTTGATCCTCCAGGCCGCCGCCGAGCGCTTCGGCGCACCGCTCGAGGTAGGCCGCGGCGGTCTGCGGGAAGGCCTGCTGCTGGAGGTGGCCGATGGCTGATCCAGATCCCCCGATCCCACCGCGCGAGGCACTCGCCGACGTTCGCGTCCGCGCGCCGACGCGCGGCAATCGTCGGCTCGAGCAGGTCCTGGACGCGGTCAACGCGAGCGACCACGTGAAGGCGCTGTGGCACGTCTCGGCGGTCAACGCTTCGCGCCGGCTGGGGATGACCGACCACAGCTGGGTGCACGTGCAGATCGTGTTGAACATCGGCCTGCGGCTGGCCCGGATCCTGTTTCGCCGCGGCGTGGTCGCGAGCGTCAAGGCCGATTACGCCATGAGCGACCACGATGCCGAGGTCGTGGTGGCGGCCGGATGCCTGCTCCACTGCGTCGGCATGTCGATCCACCGCGAGGACCACGAGCGCTACAGCCTGTTCCTGACCGCTGACACGATCGGCGGACTGCTCGCGGCGGCGTACGAGGAGCCCGAGCGGACGATCATCGCCGCGGAGGTCCTGCACGCGATCATCGGGCACCGTCGTGACGGACGCCCCCTCACGGTGGAGGCCGGGATCGTCCGAGTCGCCGATGCGCTCGACATGGCGCGCGGGCGCTCACGGATGGAGTTCGAGGCGGGCCGCCTCGACATCCATTCGCTGTCGGCGTACGCGATCAGCGAGGTCAAGCTCTCGCCCGGGGAGGAACGCGCGGTGCGGGTCGAGATCGCGATGTCGAACAGCGCCGGTATCTATCAGGTCGACGAGCTCCTGGCCGAGAAGCTCCGCGGCTCCGGCCTCGAGGAGCACTTCGAGGTGGTGGCGCGGATCGAGGCCGAGCAGGAGGAGCGGCTGATCGAGGTGTTCCGGATTTGAGACACGTTGTCGGACGTCTGAGGAGATCGGTAGGATTGCGCAACATGCGACGCGTCCTCGCGATCCTCTCGGTCACCGCGATCTGCCTGAGCGCTGCCCCGGTTGCGCTGGCGACCACAGAGACGGCGAGCTCCGGCACCGTCACCGCCACCTTCAAGTTCCTGGGCAAGGTCCCGAAGTTCCACGGCCTGCGTCTGACGATCTCCCGGAGCGGGACGGTGGTCTACGACCAGCCGGTCGTCGCGAAATTCTGCGGCAAGCTGTGCTGGCCCGGCCAGGGGGCCATCAGGAGCTCCTCGGTGCACGTCGTCGACCTCGAAGGCACCGGCGACCCCGACGTTGTGCTCGACCTCTACAGCGGCGGCGCCCACTGTTGCACGGTCGAGCAGGTCTTCTCGTTCGATCCGGCCACCACGACGTACGTCAAGACAGAGCAGGTGTTCGGCGACCCCGATGCGAAGATCATCGACCTCGGGCACAACGGACACTTCGAGTTCCTCACCGCCGACGACGCGTTCGCTTACGAGTTCACCGACTTCGCCGCGTCGGGGCTGCCGATCGAGATTCTGACCTTCGCCAACCGTCATTTCACCGACGTGACCAGCAGCTACCCGAAGCTGATCGCCAAGGACGCCAGGCTGTGGCTGAGGGCGTTCAAGGCCCAAGCCAAGCAGCAATACCCGGACAGCGTCGGGTTGATTGCCGCGTGGGCCGCCGACGAGGACCGGCTCGGACACACGAAGCTGGTTGCTCGCTACCTCCACCAGCAGGCCGTGGCCGGGCACCTGAACGCGCCGTTCGCCGCCGGCGGGACCAGGTTCGTCGCGAAGCTGCAGAAGTTCCTGCACCGGCACGGCTACATCCGTTAGACGGCGCCGGCTAGACCCCGGCGGCGGCGCGGGCGGCGCCCGGGTCGGGGTAGTGGACCATCTCGATCGCCCTGCCGTCGCGAAACGTGGTCAGGTTGGCGATCAGCTCGGGCTCGCCGTCCTCGCCGGTCCGTCGCATGACCACCACGACCCTGTCGCCCGCGTCGATCAACTCGACCAACTCGCCGATCGGGCCGCGCCGGCGCGCGTCCCGCATCCACTCGAGCGCCTGCCGGCGGTTGTGGCAGGCGAACTCGGAGCTGGGATCGCCGGCATGCCACCTCACGTCCGGGTCGAGGAACTCGCGGACGGTGTCAAAGTCTCCGTTCCGCACCGCTTCGTAGCCGCGTCGGGCCAGATCGACGAGCTCCTTGCTCATCGGACCAGGCGCGCCACCACCGCGGTGACGTCGTCATAGAGCTGGCCGCTCTCCTCGGTCAGCGCCGCCAGGATGTGATCGCGTAGCTGCTCGGGCTCCGCGGGTCCGGCATGGGCGGCACGGGCCAGGCGCTCCAGCCCGACGTCGAGCGACTCGCCGCGGCGCTCGACCAGTCCGTCGGTGTAGAGCACCACGGTGCTGCTCGGCTCGATCGTCTCCTCGAAGGTCTCATACAGCTTGTCGTCCACGCCCATCAGCCCGTTGCCGCCTTCGAGATAGCGGCAGGGGCGGTCGTACGCACAAAGCAGCGGCGGAGGATGCCCGCCGTTGGCCCATGAGATCGTGCCGTGCTCGGGATCGACAATCGCATAGACGATCGTGAACAGAAGCTCGTCGCCCAGGGCGAGCTGGTGGCGGTTGAGCAGGGTCAACGCCTGGCCGGGGGTCCGCTGCCCGTCGCCGCCCAGTGCAAAGGCCCGGGTCAGCGTACGCAGCTGGCCCATCGCGGAAGCGGCGCGGATTCCGCGGCCCGTGACGTCGCCGACCACGATGCCCAACCGGCCGTCGGTCATCGCGAACGCGTCGTACCAGTCGCCACCCACCTGCACCCCGATGCCGGCCACCTCGTAGGAGGCGGCCAGGCTGATGCCGGGTACCGCCGGGAGGCTCTTGGGAATCAGTCCGCGCTGAAGCTCGACCGCGATCCGATGCTCCTCTTCGTGCAGCTGCGCGCGCCGGATAGCCAGCGCGGCGCGGTCGGCCGCATCCTGGAGCAGGGAGCGCTCGGTGGCGCTGAACGAGCGGCCCGTGGGGAGGCCCAGGCGCAGGCAACCGACGTTCGCCCCCTCGATGACCAGCGGCACCTTGCGCCAGCGATCCTCTTCGAGCACCAGCGAGTCGGCTCGTCCGGTCTCGGTGTGACCGCCGACGGCGCGCACGACGAGCGGGCGATCGAGCTCTCCGGCGATCTCGACCTCGGCGACGTCGACGTCGAACAGCTCGGCCAGCCGGGTGGCGATCCGGGGCAGCAGCTCGTCGAGGGTCAGCGCCTCGAGCGCGCTGGTCA
>DATIEI010000221.1:0-4186 GCA_035455845.1 Solirubrobacteraceae bacterium | reverse complement strand
AGGCTGGCCAGCGAGATGAACAGCTTGGCCGTGGTCAGCGCGTCCCCGAGCGCGTGGTGGGGCGTCTCGGCCGGCTGACCGAGCGCGCCGGCCAGGCCACCCAGCGAGATCGCGTGCGCCGGCGGTGCTCCGTCGCGGTGGCCCAGCCACCGGCGCCCGAGCACCTCAGTGTCGGCCGCCGCCGGCAGCCGTACCCGCCGGCGGGCGAACTGCCGCTCGAGGAAGGCCGACTCGATCGCCGCAGTGTGGAAGACCGGGACGCGGCCGGCCAGCGCGGTCAGGAGCAGATCGATCGCGTCATCGAGCGACGGCGCGTCGACCACGTCAGCCAGGCGCAGCTTGTGCACGAGCACGGCGCCGACCTGGGAGCGCTTGGAGGCCCGCACCAGCGTGTACATGGCGGCGCCGAGCTGGATCCGGCCCTCGTCGATCGGCACCGCACCGATGGCCACGATCTGGTCGGTGCCGGGATCGAGTCCGGTCATCTCGAGATCGACCGCGCACCATCCCGCCGCGCGCCAGGGCGCCGATGCGGCCGGGCGCGGTTCGCTCACGAACGACGCGGCCGCGGCCCCCTGGGGCGCCCGACCGAGCTTCACGCGCGCAACCTCCCCTGCACCCCGCTGACCGCTCGGAACACGTCACGCAGGTGGTCGCGCAGCAGCGGGCTGATCCGGGCACAGTCGAGCTCGTCGTCGGGCGCGCTTCCCTCCGCGAGACGCTCCATGTGATGGGCGATGCGCAGCTCGAGCCCGAGCTCGAACGCCTCGGCCAGGGTCCGGGCGTCCTCGTCCCGCAGCGCGCCGCACTCGGCCGCCGCGCCGAGCCGCTCGGGGGTCGACCCCTCGACCACACCGGCCGTCGCCGAGCCCCAGCGGGCCAGCTCGACGATCGGCGCGATCGCCGCTCGCCGGATGTCGAGCCGGGCGCTGCGGGTGCCGTCGGCCTCGAGGACCGCGT
Organism: Solirubrobacteraceae bacterium; assembly: GCA_035455845.1. Taxonomy (GTDB): domain Bacteria; phylum Actinomycetota; class Thermoleophilia; order Solirubrobacterales; family Solirubrobacteraceae; genus Palsa-465. The sequence continues at coordinate 3,226 of DATIEI010000221.1, read as the reverse complement.
CCCCGTCGAACCCGGTGGGGGGAGCCGCGTCGAGGGCCCGCCGGGCCAGGGCCGCGACGATCGCCTCACGGGCCCCCTCCTCCACAACCGGGAGCGGATCGATCGGCGTTCCCCACAGGGCACGGCGCTCGATCAGGACCGCCAATCCGAGCTCGTCCGCGCTCTCGGCCGCAAACGACACCCACTGCGCAGGGCTGCGTGCGATCACATCCGTCGCGACCCCGGCTCTCGAAAGCGCCGCGGTGGCCGACTGCGCCCACTCCGACGGCACGGGGCCGCTGGCCACCACCGCGCCCTGGGGAGTCGATCCCGGTGTGAGCTCGCGGCGTGCCTGACTGCCGATCGCTACCCACACCAGACCCTCGGCCGGCGCCGGCCCGGCCAGCTCGAGCGCGCGCGTGGTCAGCGCGTCCATGAGCGCGGACAGCACCCGCACCACCTCGAGCGCCCTCAGACGCGAGGCATGCAGGTCGCGCACGATGTCGGGCAGACGAGCCGCCACCGCGGCCAGGTCCTCCGGACTGCCCGCACGGGAGATCGAGCGGCGCGCTCCGAACCACGAGCGTGTGGGCGCAGCCAACAGATCGGCGTCCTCGATAACGCCCATCAGCTGACCGCTCTCGCTCACCACCGGCGCGTGGCGAATGCCCCGCTCGAGCAGCTCGAACAGCACCTCGCCCCCGAGCCGGTCGGGCGTGACCGTGAACACTGGCGTGGTCATGACCGTGGACACCGGCGCGCTCAGCGGCAGGCCGGCGGCGACGATCTTGGTCCGGATGTCCCGGTCGGTGACGATCCCGAAGCCGCCCGCGCGCAGGTTGACGATCGCCGAGCTCGCGCCGGCCGCGGTCATCCGCCGGGCGATCTCGCGGATGCTCTCCATCGGCTCGCAGAACACAGTCGGCGCGCGAATCAGCCTGGTCACCGGCTGGCGGCTCGGTGCGCCGGCGCTCACCTCGAGCTCGCGCTGCTTGACGCGCTCGAGCAGCGGGCGAGCGACGCTGACCGGGATCCGGTAGCACAACGTGTCCTCGGCCGCACGGGCCTCGAACCCCGGGGGTAGCCCGGACAGCATTGCGGCATGGCCGAACGTGTCCCCGCTGCCAAGCAGGTCGAGCAGGCGGCCGTCATGGATGATGTCGACCGCGCCCGAGTGGATCACGCGCAGGAACGTGACCGGACCGCCGTCCTCGGTGAGGATCGCCGCGCCGGCCACGTGAAACTCGATCTCGGTCTGCGCGGCCAGCTCGCCGAGCTCTTCGGGCCCCAGCGCGTCGAACGGCGCCCGAGTCGCCAGGAAGCGCGCGATCTCGCTCAGCGCCGCGTCCAGCGAAGGCCCCTCGAAGTCGATCTCGACATGTCCCGAGGGAGAGACTACCTCCGCTGGCGAGCCTGATCCTCGTCCTCGAGCGTCGGGACGCCCGGTGCCAGCCGCCACTTGCGCTCGCGCACCTTCTCCGCCTCCTCGGGCCACTCGCCATGCTCGTCGAAGTACGCGCGGGCTCGCTCCTCGTCCTCGCGCTCACGGTCGCCGCTGATCCCAAGCCGGTAGAGAAAGTTGATCAGCAGCACGGACAGGCCTCCCCCGACGGCCATGGCGAATCCATCGACCCCGAAGCCCCCCGGATTGACGATCAGTATCACGATGCCGGCCACGACCATGACCGCGCCGATGCCGTAGCGCAACATCAGCAACCCGATCGAGCGCCCGGCTGGCTGCTCCGTGTCGGTGGGCGGTCTCATAAGCTGGTGGCGTGAGCCCGTACGACGACGACGATGATTGGGTCGGTACCCCACCTGAGGGCCGCTACACCCGCGATCGGGCCAACCCCGAGTTCTGGTGGCGCCAGCGCCCGGTCAGCCTCGCGGCCGCCGGGCTGGTGCTGGTGGTGATCGTAGTGGTCCTGATCGCGGCCCTGCACTAGAGCGCAGGACCGCGATCTGCTCTTGGGGTTACCGCCTGATCACGACCGTCTGGCTGAGGACCCGGCCGGCACCGGACGAGCCGGTGACCAGGAGTTTGAGCGTCAGCGTCACCGAGCGCGCGCGATGGAGCTTCGAGAGCAGCCTCCGCGAGAGGTGAATCGTGACCTTCAGCTTCCCGGCCTTGGTCAGCCGCTTGGTGACGGTCGCGACGACCAGGGTCTTGGGCTTCCCGTGGCGACGCACCTTCTCCAGGTGCAGCTTCAGCGCGGTCTTGCCGGCGAGGATCAGCATCGCCTTGGCTCGGCACGCCGCGGCACAGGCGACCGTGAACGTCAGGCCCTTCTTGGTCAGCACGCCCAGGCGCTGGATGCGAGCGATCGTGATCGTCGCACCCGGCGCCTTGGCCGTGCCGTTCCCGCCATGGCTTCCCGCAGAGTTGCCCCCGCCGGCGGAGCCCCCGGTCCCACCGCTGCCGCTCGGCACCCCCGCAGTTGGAACTGCGACGAGCGGCGTGGTGGAGCTTGTGTAAGCGAAATTCGACCGGTTCAGGATGTAGTCATAGGTGAGATTGCCGGAGCGGGTGAGGTTGGTAACCCCCTGGCCGGTGGCCAGCGCGCAGGTCGCCGGCGTGCAACTGGTCGGAATCTCGTACAGATCGATGTGATCGGGGGTCCCGTCCTGGTTGGCGTCCTCGCCGGCGGTGAACCCGATTTCGTTCGGGCCGATGTAGCGCGCGGACCAGATGATCCAGTCGCCGGTGATCGCGATCAGCTGGGTCGGGGTCGCGTTGGCGGCGGCCGGGTAGGTCCAGATCCCCGCGCCGTAGCTTCCGTGCAGCTCGACGAGGTGGCTGCCGTCGGGCGAGAACGAGAGATCCTGGATGCGCGTGGTGGCGTCCCGCAGGCATTCGGCGTTCGGATCGGTGACCCGGCGGACCAGCACGTCATCGGATGGATCGCTGCGGTTCGCGCCGGAGAGGTAGACGTCGTAGCTGGCCACATACCCGAGGTCGCAATAGTTCGCGTATGAGGTCTCGGCGCAGTTTCCGTACGCGATCTCGTTCGGGTTGACCGGATCGACGGCGAGGACGTTCGCGTCGGTGACCTCCTGGTTGGCGTTGCTCGTGCCTTCGCACGCGGTCTTCCACTGCTGCTGGCCCGAGCCGTTCGAGTCACGTGAGAGCAGCGCGGATTGTCCGAGGTCCGGGCTCCAGCCGTATCCGTTGTATTCGCTCACCCAGGTCTGGAACACGTACGCGACCGAGCCGTCGCTGGCCACCCGCGGGTCGTATTCGTAGGAG
>DATIEI010000220.1:0-3432 GCA_035455845.1 Solirubrobacteraceae bacterium | reverse complement strand
GTGCCGCCGTTCGACGCGCCGTGGGTGCGCATGGCGGTCATCGCCGACCCGAAAGGCGCGTCGTTCATCGCCAGCCAGTTCGTCCCGGAGAACCGGGATCTCAGAACAGCTGTAGGTAGCGGTCAAGCTCCCACTGGGTGATCTGCTCGTGGGCGGCCTGCCACTCCTTGAGCTTGACCTTGACGTAATAGTCGACGTAGTCGCCGTCGCGGGTCGTCCCGAGCGCACGCCGGAGCACGTCGTTCTTCTCCAACTCGCGCACGGCGTCGAGCAGGTTGGCGGGCAGCAGCTCGATGCCGGCGCGGTCCCGCTCCTCCGGATGCATCTCGTACAGGTTGGCTGAGTTCGGCTCGCCGGCCTCGAGCCCACGGTCGATCCCGTCGAGGCCGGCTGCGAGCATGGCGGTTGCCGCCAGATACGGATTGCAGGAGCCGTCGACCGTGCGGTCCTCGATCCGCCCGGGCGCCGGAATGCGGAGCATCTGCGTACGGTTGTTGTAGCCGTAGCTCACGTACGCCGGGGCCCAGGTGGCGCCGCTTGTGGGCGCCCCCACTACCAGGCGCTTGTATGAGTTGACGGTCGGCGCGGTGACCGCGATGTAGGCCTTGGCGTTGGCCTTCAGCCCCCCGATGAACTTGTAGGCGAGCTCGGACAGGCCGAGCCCGCGCGGGTCGTCGGCCGTGTCGCGTTCGAACAGGTTCTCGCCGCCCGACCACAGGCTCACGTGGAAGTGGCAGCCGTTGCCGGTCAGATTTGCGAACGGCTTCGGCATGAAGGTCGCGATCAGCCCGCGCTGCTGGGCCAGCGACTCAACCATGTAGCGGTAGAACACAGCCCGGTCGCAGGTGGTCAGCGCGTCGGCGAACTGGAAGTTCTGCTCGAACTGGCCGTTGGCGTCCTCGTGGTCGGTGGCGTAGTTGTCCCAGCCCAGTCCGGTGACGGCCTTCGAGACCTCCGAGACGAAATCGAGGTTGCGGGTGAGCGCCCGCATGTCGTAACAGGGCAACTCGAGCGTGTCGAGCTGGTCGGCCACCTCGATCGAGCCGTCCTCACGCCGGCGGACCAGGAAGTACTCGAGCTCGGCGCCCATCTTCAGCTCGAAGCCGAGCTCCGAGGCCCGGGCCAGCATGTTGCGCAGGATCGTGCGCGGGCAATACGGCCATGGCTCGCCCTCGACGGTGACGTTGCACGCGAATCGCGCGACGTTGGGCTGCCAGGGGAGGATCGTGAGCGTCGTGGGATCCGGCATCGCGATCATGTCCGGGTCGTGCGGACCCTGTCCGATGTCGCCGGCGGCGAACCCGGCGAACCCGGCGCCCTCGGTTAGCAGGTCGTCGATGTGGTGGGCCGGAACGAGCTTGGCGCTCGGTTTGCCGTGCATGTCGACGAACTGGGCAAACAGGAACTCGATCTTGCGGTCGCGGATGACGCGCCGGACGTCGTCTTCGTCGCTTACCTGCGGGGCGCCGTCTTCACGATGCTCAGTTGTGATAGCCATGATGGGAGGTATATCCGCACGGGGCGGGGCCGGACAATGGCCGTCTGTACCGCTTAGCGAGGTCTAGGATGTGCGCTTCGCACATAGACGCTCGAAGGACCGGGAGGCCCCTCTGACCGCAACCTCGGACGCTCGCGGGCTTCGCGAGGAGAACCGCACCCTCTACCGGGTGATCAACCTCGTCGCCTCGTCGATCGAGCTGGGTCCGATGCTCCAGGGAATCGTCGACCTGGCCACCGAGGCGAGCGATTGCCACGCGTGCTTCATCTATCTCCTCGAAGACGGCATGCTGACCATCCGGGCCGCCTCGCCGATCTACGCGAGCGCGGTGGGCGTGGTCCAGATGCGCATCGACGAGGGGCTGACGGGCTGGGTGGCACGGCACCGCACGCCGGAGTTCATCCGGGACAACGCGATGGGCGACGCCCGGATGAAGTTCGTCCCCGAGCTCGAGGAGGAGCGGTTCCAGTCGATGGTCGCGGTGCCGATCCTGGCCCGCGCGGGCGACACCATCGGCGTGATCGTCCTGCACACAGAGGCCCCCCGGGAGTTCACCGAGGACACCCTCAAGCTGCTCGTGCACATCGCCTCGCTGGTCTCGGGCGCGATCGAGAACGCGCAGCTCTACGACCAGCAGCGCCGGCGGGTCGACCTGCTGACCAGCCTCTCGGGGCTCGCCCAGGAGGTGGCGACCGGCGCTGACTCCGGCGAGATCGGCCACGCGGTCACGCGCGGGATGCGGCGGCTGCTCGGAGCCGAGATCTGCCAGATCTATCGCCTGGACCGCGAGGGTGCGGCGCTCGGTCTGCTCTCCTCGTCCCCGGCCGCCGCGGCCCCCGAGGCGCTGTCGGCCACCGAGCTGCTGCTGGCGGCGTTCGACGATGGCGCGTGGCGCCCGCGGGCCCGCGCGCTGTGGCCCGGGCTCGACGTGTCCGACCTGCTGGTCACTCCGTTGATCTCGGGCGGGGAGCGCCTCGGGCTGCTGTGCGCGGGAGCGCCGCAGCGCCGTCCGTTCACCGGCGAGGAGACCGAGATGGCCCGCGCGGTGGCGCATCTGGCCGCGATCGCGATCAAGCGCGCCGAGCTGATCGAGGGCCTGACCAACGCCAACATCGTCAAGGACCTGTTCGACGCGCTCGGCGCCGGCGATACCGCCTTCGCGGCGACCAAGGCGGCCGAGGTGCGCTGCGACCTCTCGCGCCCGTACCTGATTCTGTGCGCCGAGCCCGCGGGCGGTCTCGAGCAGGGCTCGGGGGAGTGGCGGGCGGCCGCCGAGCTGCTCGGGCGCGATGTGGTCGCACTCGCGCCTCGGGTGGCGGTCGAGGCGGGTCCGGGACCGGTCCGGGCCGTGCTGTCGTTGGGCAGCCGCGCCCCGGAGTCGGTGGAGGAGGTCGTGCGCAGCTGCCGCGAGCTCGGGCGCCGGCGGAGTGCGGCGCTCGGTCTGAGCGAGCTCCACGACTCGGCCGGCGGGGCCGCCCGCGCCTATCGCCAGGCACTGGACGCCACGATGATCGGGCGGGCGCTGCTCGGCGACGGCGGCGCGATCGGCTACGCCGAGGTCGGCGCCTACCGCTACCTGGTGCACATCGCCGCCGAGAACGCCCCCCACGACCGCATGCGGGCCGCCGTCGACCGCCTGATCGAGTACGACGCCAAGCGGCGGACCTCGCTGCTCGACACGCTCGAGCGCTACCTGGCCGAGCGGCGCAGCGTGATCGAGTCGGCCCGCGAGCTGTTCATCCACCCGAACACGCTGCGCCAGCGGCTCGGCCGGATCGAGGAGCTGACCGGCCTGAATCTCGATGAGGACGACCTCCTGTCGCTCGAGCTCGCGATCAAGCTGGCCCGGCTGCACGGGCGCCCGGCCGAGGCGACGGCTAGGGTCCGGTGACCACCAGGAACACCGGGATCTTGGCGCGCCGGCGCACGCGCTG
>DATIEI010000219.1:0-7547 GCA_035455845.1 Solirubrobacteraceae bacterium | reverse complement strand
CGCCGAGCAGGTGCGCGAGCTTCCCCTCGACGCCGACCTGGTCATCCTGCGCCGCCCGATCGCCGGAGGCTAGCCCTGAGCTCGCCGGCGCCTGTCGCGGCCGACGGCGCGCTACCGGAGCTCGCGAACGTTCACTGGCGTCGGCGCGCCGATGAGGGCTCGCTGCGCCGGGCCGGCCGGTTGTGGACGCTGTCGACGGTCGCCCACGCGCTTCCGTTCCTGGCGGCGGCGGTGGTGCTCGGGGGGGCTGACCCGATCCTGATTCCGTTCGCGTTGCTCTGCCTGGCTCATGCCTGGGCGATCCCCGAGCTGTACGCAGCGCGTGGAGCCCGGGTGGTCAAGCGCGTGGGCGCCGAGCGCGGCGGATCCGAGCGGGTGGCGCTCGGGCTGCTCGGGGACCTTGTCGACCACGAGGCGCGCGAGCTGCACGCCCGCAGCGGGCTGATGCTCGAGTCCGGGAAGCTCGGCGAGTGGCTGGTGGGAGAGGCGGGCGCACTGCTGGTCAGGACCGGCGGGCGACGCGTGCACTGCTACTGCGTGCGGACCACCGACCCCGATCTTCCGCCCAGCGACCGCCTGGCGCACCTGCTGCTGGCGCTGCGCAGCGACGAGCTGGGGTTTGTCACGGTGGCGAACCTGGCCTTCTCGGGCGCCCGGTGGCGGGTGCGCCGGCGCCTGGGCCCGGCGGCGCGGGTGGCCCTAGACGCTGCGGCGCGTCAGGCGCGTCAGGCGCGCCGGCCGCGCGGCTGATCCGTGCGGGCGAACTTTGTCCCCCGGGCCAATGGCGGGGCAGTCCGAAATACCGATCATGCTCGCCATGACTCGCCCGAACCCAGCCGCCAAGGTCCTGCTCGTGCAGGACCGGCGCACCGCCTCGGAGAGCCGCCGGGACACTCCCATCCGGCGCTACCGCCTCGCCCGCATGCGCTTCGACTCGCGTCTGCCTGACAGCGAGTCGCGCTTCGACTACCTCAAGCGCGTCTACGACTGACTCTCAGTCTTAGGGAGTCCTTCACAGGGCCGCCTGCCCGCTGGAGTACGCTTAGCTCATGCAAAGTCAAGTCGAGCCTCATCAGTCTCGGACCCCGGCTGTCCTGCGCAAAGGGATCGCGGCTCTCGTCCTGGTCGTCGCGGTGGTGTTGGCGCTCAAGCTCATCATCGGGTTCGTGACCTGGCTGTTCGGGACGATCGTGATCATCGCGATCATCGGGGCAATCCTCTGGGCGATCAAAACGCTGGTTTGGTGACGCCGGGCCCGTGGTGACATGGGCCTGGTCGTAATCCTGTTCTTCTTCGGCCTGGCCGGCGGGGTCGTGGGGCGGATCAAGGGGAGCTCGTTCGTCCTCTGGTTCCTGATCTCGGCTTGCATCCCGATCATCGGGCTGCTGGCCGCGGTCTGCTACCGCTGGGACAACCAGGAGCTCCGGCGTCAGTGTCCCGGCTGCGGTCGAGTGGTCAAGCTTCACGACGCCGTGTGCGTGCGGTGCGGGTACGAGCTCGAGTTCCCCGAGGTGGCGATCGCCTCGGAGGCCGCGGTGCGCGAGGCGCGGGCGGCCGTGTCGCGCTCGGGCTGATTGCGGTCAGTGTCCGGACGGGGTGCCCGGCCCCACGGACGCCGAGCGCAGCGAGGCCCGTTAGCGGCCAAAACCCGCTGTTACACTCGCGTTTCCCGGACGGTGGACCCCCTAAGGAGGCAGCGAATATGCGTGCAGTCGACGCCCTGATGGAATGCCTAAAAGCCGAGGGCGTCGATGTCGTATTCGGGCTTCCGGGCGGAGCCAACCTTCCCACCTACGACGCGTTCTACGACGCCGGCATCCGGCACATCCTGGTCCGCCACGAGGCCGGCGGCGGCCACGCGGCCGAGGGCTACGCCAAGGCGACCGGCAAGGTGGGGGTGGCGCTGGCCACCAGCGGCCCCGGCGCGACGAACCTGATCACGCCGATCTGCGACGCGATGATGGACTCGGTCCCGGTCGTGTTCATCACCGGCCAGGTGCGCACCGAGCTGCTGGGCACCGACGGGTTCCAGGAGGCCGACATGATCGGCATCAGCATGCCGGTCGTGAAGCACAGCTTCATGATCCAGGACCCGCTGGAGATCCCCCGCTCGATCCACGAGGCGTTCCACCTGGCTCGAACGGGGCGCCCCGGCCCGGTGGTGGTCGACGTCCCGCAGGACCTGAGCCGCGCCGACATCCCGTATGAGCCGGTAACCGATGTGCGCCTGCCCGGCTATCAGCCGACCACCGAGGGCAACCAGAAGCAGATCAGGATCGCCGCCAAGGCGCTGGCCAACTCGCGGCGCCCGATCATCTACGCGGGTGGCGGCGTCGTTTCGGCCGGCGCGGGCGCCGAGCTGACCGAGCTCGCGACGAGTGATCGGTTCCCCGTGACCTGCACGGTGATGGGGCTGGGCGGGTTCCCCGGCACCCATGAGCAATGGCTCGGGATGCTCGGGATGCACGGCACCCGGGCGGCGAACTATGCGATGGACGAGGCCGACCTCATCTGCGCGATCGGCGCGCGCTTTGACGACCGCGTCACCGGCAAGCTCTCGGAGTTCGCTCCGCGGGCCAAGTTCATCCACATCGACATCGACCCGGCCGAGATTTCCAAGAACGTCCCGGCCCACATCCCGATCGTGGGCGATGCCAAGAACATCCTGCCGCGCCTTACCGCCGAGTACCGCGCGCTGGCCGCCGATCCGGGCCGCCTGGAGGAGTGGTGGTCGCGGATCCGGGTCTGGCAGGAGCGCCATCCGCTGCGCTACGAGGATTCGACCGACTCCGAGATCAAGCCGCAGTACATGATCCAGTCGCTGTACGAGGCGACCGGCGGCGACGCGATCGTCACGAGCGACGTCGGCCAGCACCAGATGTGGGCCGCCCAGTACTACCACTTCCCGCAGCCGCGCCGGTGGATCAACTCGGGCGGGCTGGGCACGATGGGCTTCGGGCTGCCGGCCGCGATGGGCGCCAAGGTCGGGTGCCCGGATCAGACCGTGGTCTGCATCGCCGGCGACGGCTCGGTCCAGATGAACATGCAGGAGCTCGCGACGTGCACCCAGGAGGGGATCGCGATCAAGGTGTTCATCATGAACAACGGCTACCTGGGCATGGTCCGCCAGTGGCAGGAGCTGTTCTGGGACAAGCGCTACAGCCAGGTCGACATGGGCCAGTGGCCAGACTTTGTCAAGGTGGCCGAGGCGTACGGGGCGAGCGGGGTTCGCCTGGAGGACAAGCAGACGCTGGTGAGCGACATGAAGGAGGTGCTGGCCATGGACGGGCCGGTGCTGGTCGACGTGCGCGTCACCCGCGAAGAGAACACCTACCCGATGATCCCGGCGGGTCAGCCGGCGCGGAACATGGTGGGGTGACGCTTCATGGGTGAGCCGGGAACCAAAGAAGTCCTGTCGCTCGACGAGCTCGAGGCGGTCGCCGGGCTGCGCACCGGCCGCAAGCACGTCCTGTCGATTCTGGTCGAGAACAAGCCGGGCGTCCTGACCCGGATCGCCGGGCTGTTCGCCCGCCGTGGGTTCAACATCGACACGCTGGCCGTCGGGCCGACCGACGACGAGCGGGTCTCGCGCATCACGCTTACGTTGGACGGTGCGCTGCATCCCATCGACCAGGTGACCAAGCAGCTGCACAAGCTGGTCAACGTCCTGAAGATCCGCGACCTGGAGCCACGCGAGACGCTGGCCCGAGAGCTGGCGATGTTCAAGGTGTCGGCCGACGGCGTAAGCCGGGCCGAGGTCATGCAGATCTGCGAGATCTTCCGCGGCAAGGTCGTCGATGTCACCAAGCGCTCGGTGGTGATCGAGCTCACCGGCACCTGCGACAAGATCGACGCGTTCGAGCAGTTGGTCCGGCCGTTCGGGCTGATCGAGATGGCGCGCACCGGCGAGATCGCGATCGCCCGCGGTCGCGGCGAGACGTAGTCCGCGCGGGTCCTCCGGGTAGGCTGCGGGCGTGAGCTTGCCTGCGTCCGGTGTCGCGCCCGCCTGGGGTTGGCTCGATGCCGCTGCGGTTCGCCGGCTCGAAGCGCGGCTGGAGGCGGCGCTGCGGCGGGCGCGCACGACCGGGACCGCTGCGTTGGCGAGCGTGACCGCGGGCGTCGATCCGGCGGTCGATCCGACGGCGGTGGCGGTGGCGTCGCGACGTCCCGGCGAGCCGTGGTTCTGCTTCGAGCAGCCCGACCGCGATGGTTATGCGGTGGCCGGGGTCGGGTGCGTGCTCGCGCTCGAGGCACGGGGCTCCGGACGGTTTGGCGAGGTGGCGCGTCGCTGGTCTTCGTTTGCCGCGGACGCGCTCGCCGACGCTTTGGACGGGCCGCCCGGATCGGGGCTGGTGGCGGTTGGTGGGTTCGCGTTTGCTGCGGACGGCGGCGGCTCGCGTCGGTGGGAGGGGTTCGCGCCGGCCTCGATGATCGTGCCCGAGGTGTCGCTGGCCCGGCGCGGGTCGCGGGTCTCGTTGACCGTGAACGTGGAGGTCGCGCCCGACGACACGGTTGAGGACCTGCGTCGTCGCGTGGGTGAGCGGCTGGGCGAGCTTTCGACCGCCTCGCTGCCGCTGCTCGACCCGGCGCCGGCGGGCGCCTACCGCGTGCTCAGCCCGATGCCGCCTTCGCACTATGAGGAGGCGGTGGCGCGCGCGGTGGAGCGGATTCGCGCCGGCCAGTTCGAGAAGATCGTGCTGGCCCGCGACGTCGAGGTGCACGCGCCGCTCGACCACGACGTTGGTGCGGTGCTCGGGCTGCTGCGCGAGGAGTTCGCGTCCTGCTACGTGTTCGCGGTCGGGCGGGGTGATGCCACGTTCGTCGCGGCCAGCCCGGAGTTGCTCGTGCGCCGAGAGGGTCAGCGGGCCTCGACCGTGGCGCTGGCGGGCTCCGCGCGCCGGAGCGCCGACCCCTCGATCGACGACCACCTGGGCGAGCAGCTGCTGCAGAGCGAGAAGGACCGTTCGGAGAACGAGATCGTGGTGCGGCGGATCGCGCGAGTGTTGCGGCGTTATTCGGTGTGGGTGACCGCGGCGCCCGAGCCGGCCCTTGTGCGGGTGGCCAACATCCAGCATCTCGGCACGCCGATCCGGGCCCAGCTGGCGGCGCCTCTGAGCGCGGTGGAGCTGGCCGGCGTGTTGCATCCGACCCCGGCGGTGGGCGGCGAGCCGCTCGAGGTGGTCGAAAAGCTGATCCCGGCGCTGGAGGGCCTCGATCGGGGGTGGTACGCCGGAACCGTTGGGTGGAGCGACGGCGCCGGGGATGGGGAGTTCTGCGTGGCGCTGCGGTGCGCGCTGCTGCGGGGCCGGCTGGCGGCTTTGTATGCCGGCGGGGGCATCGTTCGGGATTCCGATCCGGTGGACGAGCTCGCCGAGACCGAGGTCAAGCTGGGGGCGCTGCTGCCGGTGCTTTCCGACTGACGGGCTGCCCCCCGCACGGACCGACGGGCGCACTCCGCTCGATGCGCCTGCGTTTTCCGGGAACTATTCCCGGTTTCGTCGACCGCTCGCACGGACTGCGGCTAGCGCGGCGTCGGCGGCGCGGCGGTGGAGTTCGAGGTTCTCGACTCGGTCGGTGCGGACCTCGATGACCGTGGTGCTCGTACCGGCGATCGAGGCCTCGAGGGCTGCGCGCAGCTCCGCCAGCGTGCTCGGGCGCTCGAACCCGCAGCCGTAGAGCGCGGCGGCGTGGGCGAAGTCGAGGCCGTGTGGTGTGGCCACGTGCTCCTCGAACGCGTCGGTCTCGCCGGACACCGGGAGGAAGTGGAAGATCCCGCCGCCGTCGTTGTTGAGCAGCACAATCGTCAGGGGCAGGCGGAGCCGCCGCGCGGCCAGCAGGCCGCCGATGTCATGGGCGAGCGCGACGTCGCCGATCAGCAGGACGACCGGGCCATCGGCCGCCGCGGCGGCGCCGAACGCACTCGAGACCGTGCCGTCGATCCCGTTCGCACCCCGGTTGGCGAGACCGCGCGGGCCATCTTCTCGGGCCGGCAGATACAGCTCGACGTCGCGGATCGGCATCGAAGAGGCGACGTACAGGGTGGCGGTCGCGCCGAGCCACTCGCCGAGTGCGCGGGCGACGCGGGGCTCGGACAGCTCGTCGCCGAGAGCGGCGGCCAGTGCGTCGCGCGCCGCGTCGTCGGCGCCCCGCCACGAGGCCAGCCATTCCGGCGCGGCGGGAATGACCTCGCCCGCGGTCATCCCGTCGAGCAGTGCCCGAGTGGAAGCGGCCACGCGCATGCCGACGACCGCGGCGGGATCGTGCCAGGCCGTGTCCGGATCGACCGCGATCTGGGCGGCCTGGAGCCCGGCCAGCCACGTACGCAGCGGTTTGGATGTGGGGAGGTCCCCGGTGCGGATCACGAACTCCGGCCTGTGCGCGTCGGCGAACTGCGGATCCCGTAGCAACAGGTCGTAATGGGCGATGGCGGCCGGACCGTGGCGCGAGCCCGACAGCGGGTCGGCAAGCAGCGGGATGCCGGCGCGTGCCGCGAAGCCGGCCAGTTCGCGGGCCGCGACGGCGTCGCGCTCGGCGCCGGCCACGATCACGATGCGTCCGAACGGGTGGCGACCGCCGACCGGCGCGCTGACCGGTGGCGCGTCGAACGTCACGTACGGCCGACCGCCGTCGCGCCCGGTGTCGTCCGCGGGGAGCGTTTGCTCCAGGACGAGTGGCTCGCGCAGCGGGAAGTTCAGGTGAACCGGCCCCGCAGGGCCGTGGAGCGCGGTCCAGTAGGCACGGCAGGCCAGCGTGCGAATCCAGCGCATCGATTCCGGTGTGGCCGCGTCCAGACCGACCTCGAAGAACCACTTGACCGCGTCGCCGTAGATCTTGACCTGGTCGATGGTCTGACCGGCCCCGACCTCGCGCAGCTCGGGGGGGCGGTCGGCGGTCAGCACGATAAGCGGCACGCGGGCGTGGCGGGCCTCGATCACCGCCGGGGCGAGGTTGGCCGCCGCGGTCCCCGACGTGCAGGTCACCGCCACAGGACGGCCCGAGCGCTTGGCCGCGCCGAGTGCGAAGAACGCGGCGCAGCGCTCGTCCACGTGCGACCAGGATCGGATCCGGCCATCGCGGACGAGCGAGAGGAGCAGGGGCGTGTTGCGCGAGCCCGGAGCGGTGCACGCGTGTTCCACCCCGCAGCGCGCGAGCTCGTCGCAGAACGCGCGGAGCAGCAGGTAGGTGTCCGTGGCGGTCATGATCTCGACTGCAATGGCGCGCGACGTCGTCTTCCTGCATGGCTTCACCCACACCGGGGCGAGCTGGGACCCCGTGGTCGCGGCGCTCGGGGAAAGCTATCGCGCGCTCGCGCCCGACATCCGTGGCCACGGGGGGGCGACTGACCGTATGCCCGTCAGCCTCGGGGCGGTGCTCCAAGACCTTGCGGGGCTGGCCCCGGAGCGGTTCACGCTGGTCGGCTACTCGATGGGCGGCCGGATCGCCCTGCACGCCGCACTGGCGTTCGGCGCCCGGATCGAGCGGCTAGTGCTGATCGGCGCAAGCCCGGGTTTGGCCGACCCCGACGAGCGCAAGGCCCGCCGCGCCGC
>DATIEI010000218.1:0-10489 GCA_035455845.1 Solirubrobacteraceae bacterium | reverse complement strand
CAAGCCCCGTGCTGATTGTCGCCCGGGGCCTGCAGGGCATGGCCGGCGCGCTGCTCGTCCCGAGCACGCTGGCCCTGATCGTCGACTACTTCCCCGCCGAGGAGCGCGCGGCGGCGATCGGGACGTGGACGGCCTGGACCGGCGTGGCCACCGTGATCGGGCCGCTCGGGGGCGGCGCGCTCGTCCAGGCCGCGTCGTGGCGGTGGATCTTCCTGATCAATCTGGTCCCGGTCGGGATCACGATCGCGCTGCTCCGGCGCCTGCCGCCGGACACCCTCGTGGCCCGCCGCCCCGACTGGATTGGTGGCCTGCTGTGCGTGCTCGGGCTGGGCGGTCTTGTGTTCGGTCTGATCGAGCAGTCGCGCTACGGCTTCGGCGATCCGCGCGTGGCGGTGCCGGTCGTGGGCGGGCTGATCCTCGTGGCCGCCTTCGCCGGCTGGGAGCGCCGCACCCCGGAGCCGATGATGCCGCTGCATCTGTTCGCGGTGCGCAACTTCGCCGTGGGAAACCTGACCACGCTGTCCATGTACGGCGGACTTGCCGTGGCCACGTTCTTCCTCGTGGTATTCGTCCAGCAGGTAGGCGGCTATACGCCGATCGCCGCCGGCCTCTCGCTGCTGCCGATCACGCTGATCATGTTCACGCTGTCCCGGCGCTTCGGCGCGCTCTCCGAGCGCCTGGGGCCGCGCCGGTTCATGTCGGGAGGACCGATCCTGGCCGCCGCCGGCCTGCTCCTGTTCGCGCGCGCCGGCGCCCATCCGAGCTACGCGACCGTGATCCTGCCCGGCGTGGTCGTGTTCGGCCTTGGCCTGGCGGCCACGGTGGCGCCGCTGACCGCCACCGTCCTGGGATCGGTCCCCGCCGGCCGCTCGGGACTGGCCAGCGGAACCAACAACGCGGTGGCGAGGATCGCGGGTCTGCTGGCCATTGCCGCGGTGGGGGCCGCGGTGTCGGGCGGTTTCGCGTCGCGCCTCGATCACGACCTCGGGCACCGGGCTCCCGCCGCGATCCGAAGCCGCCCTCTGGTCACATCGGCACCGGGTCAGCCGGCGGTCGTCCACCACGCGCTCGTCGACGCCTCCGTGCACGGGTTCCGCATCGGCATGGAGATTGCCGCCGCCCTGGCCGCGCTCGGCGGCCTGATCGCGCTCATCGGGATCGAGGACAAGAGGTAGCCTCCGCGCCTTGACGGACCTGCAGCCATTCGTCGCGGTGATCACCGGCGCCTCGAGCGGGATCGGCGAGGCCACCGCGCGCCGCCTGTCGCGTGAGCCCGGCGCGCGCCTGGTGCTGGTCGCCCGCCGGCAGGACCGCCTGGAAGCACTTGCGGACCAGCTCGGCGGCGCCACGGTCGTGGCCGCAGACCTCACGGACCCCGCCGCCCCGCAGGCCGTGCTCGAGGCGGTCGGCCGGGCCCACGGCGGCGAGCTCCACCTGCTGGTCAACAACGCAGGTGCCCGCTGGGCCGGCTCGTTTGCCGAGACCGGCTGGGAGAACGTCGAGCGGCACATGAAGATCAACTTCGAGGCCCCGATCAGGCTGACCGAAGCGCTCCTCCCCATGCTGCGCGCGACCGCGAGCAAGCGAAACCGCACCGTCTCGATCGTCAACGTGTCGAGCACCTCGGGCCGCGTGGCCCGGGCCAACGCCGGCGGCTACTCGGCCGCCAAGTTCGCCCTGGCCGGCTGGAGCGACTCGCTGGCCGCCGAAGAGCGCCCACACGGAGTGCACGTCGGGCTTGTCCTGCCCGGGTTCGTCGCGACCGAGGGCTTCCCGCAGGCCGAGCTGGTCGCCCACCCACTGCTCAGCCGGATCGTGTCCCGGCCCGAGGTCGTCGCCGATGCGATCGTCGATTGCGGGCTGCACGGCGCCGTCGAGCGCTACGCGCCGCGGCCGTACTGGCTGGCCGCAGCGGCGCGGATCCTGGCGCCGGGACTGGTCCGTCGCGCGATCTCGGGCGACACGATGACGCCGTCGACCGGCTCGGACGACCGCGACTGACCCCCCACAGCGGCTCGGGCACGCGCGACTAGGTCTAAGCTACACATGTGTAGCTATCGAAATCCAGGGGAGTAACCACACATGAACTCAAGCGCCCGCCGAGTCGCCGTGCTCGGTGGCATCCGAATCCCGTTCGCCCGCCAGAACGGCCCCTACGCCCGCGCCTCGAACCAGGACATGATGACCGCCACGCTCGAGGCCCTGATCTCCAAATTCGAGCTTGCGCACGAGACCCTCGGCGAGGTGTCCGCCGGCGGGGTGCTCAAGCACAGCCGCGACTTCAACCTCACCCGCGAATGCGTGCTCGGCACACGCCTGGACCCCCACACGCCGGCCTACGACGTCCAGCAGGCCTGCGGCACCGGACTCGAGGCGGCCATCCTCGTGGCCAACAAGATCGCGCTCGGCCAGGTCGACTCGGGTATCGCCGGCGGGTTCGACACGACGTCGGATGCGCCGATCGCGGTCAACGAGGACCTGCGCCAGGTGCTGCTCGAGATCAACCGGACCAAGAGCAACGCCGGCCGGCTGAAGGCGCTGACCAAGCTCCGACCCCAGCAGATCGTCCCCCATATCCCTCGCAACGCCGAGCCGCGCACCGGCCTGTCAATGGGCGAGCACGCCGCGATCATGGCCAAGGAGTGGGGCGTGACCCGCGAGGAGCAGGACGAGCTGGCCGTGGCCAGCCATCGCAACCTGGCCGCGGCCTATGACACCGGCTTTCTCGACGATCTGGTCACCTCGTTCCTCGGTCTCGAGCGCGACCAGAACCTGCGCCCGGACACGAGCGTCGAGAAGCTGGCCAAGCTGGGGCCGGTGTTCGGCGGCGAGCAAGGCACGATGACCGCCGGCAACTCGACCCCGCTGTCCGATGGCGCGTCGGCGGTGCTGCTGGCCGGCGAGGAGTGGGCCAATGCCCACGGCTTCCCGGTCCAGGCCTACATCGTCGATGCCCAGACCGCCGCGGTCGACCACGTTCACGCGCGCGAGGGGCTGCTGATGGCGCCCACGTATGCCGTGCCGAAGCTCCTCGAGCGGAACGGGCTCTCACTGAGCGACTTCGACTTCTACGAGATCCACGAGGCGTTCGCGGCCCAGGTCCTGTGCACGCTCAAGGCCTGGGAGGACCCGGTCTACTGCAAGGAGAAGCTCGGCCTCGACGCACCACTCGGGAGCATCGACCGTGACAAGCTGAACACGCACGGCGGCTCGCTGGCCGCCGGCCATCCGTTCGGCGCCACCGGGGGGCGCATCGTCGCCGGCCTGGCCAAGATGCTAGGAGAGAAGGGCTCCGGGAGCCGCGGGCTGATCTCGATCTGCGCCGCCGGCGGCCTCGGCGTGACCGCAATCATGGAGGCAGCATGAGCGACCGCTATCAGCAACTGGTCAACACCCCGATCGGCAAGATCGTCTCCAAGCAGATCGGCCTGCCCACACCGGTCAGGATCGACCGCTACGAGCGCGGCCAGCCGGTCATCGACGGGCCCGTGCTGTTCGGTTCGGCGCCCGGCGGCCGGCTGGCCGGCGCGACCGCCCAGGTCCTCGCAGGCATCGACGCCGAGGTCCACACCGCGCTCGAGGACGAGGCGCGCACGGCCGCAGCCGACGCGGGGCTGGACGCCCAGGTGTTCAACCCCGAGACCGCCGGCGAGGACCAGAGGTTCAAGGCGCTGGTGTTCGACGCGAGCGGCATCGCGGACAGCACGCAGCTCCACGAGGCGTACGCGTTCTTTCATCCGACGATCCGCCGGGTCACGACGTCGGGCCGGGTGATCGTGCTGGGCACGCCTCCCGACGACGCAGACACCCCGCGGCAGGCCACCGCCCAGCGCGCGCTCGAGGGCTTCGTGCGCTCGATCGGCAAGGAGGTCCGCAAGGGCGCCACCGCCCAGCTGGTCTACGTCGGCCAGAAGGCCGAGGACCAGATCGAGTCGACGCTGCGGTTCTACCTCTCGCCGAAGTCCGCCTACGTGTCCGGCCAGGTCGTGCGGATCGGGGCCAGCGTGCTCGGCGCCGACGGCATCGACTGGGAGCATCCGCAGGCGGGCCGGTTCGCGCTGGTCACCGGCGCGTCGCGCGGGATCGGGCGGGCGATCGCCCAGGTCCTTGCCCGCGACGGCGCCCACGTGATCGGGCTCGACGTGCCGGCCTTGCAGCGTGAGCTCGAGGAGACGATCGGAGAGCTCGGTGGCTCGACGCTCGTCCTCGACATCACCGACGAGGACGCGCCGCAGCGGATCGCCGACCACCTGCTCGAGCACCATGGTGGCGTCGACGTGGTCGTCCACAACGCCGGCGTCACGCGGGACAAGACGCTCGGCCGGATGAGCGAGGATCAATGGGACATGGTGCTCGCGATCAACCTGACCGCGCAGGAGCGGATCAACGAGGAGCTGCTCGCCCGCGAGGCGCTCCACGAGAACGGGCGGATCGTTTGCGTGTCCTCGATGAGCGGCATCGCCGGCAACGCGGGGCAGACCAACTACGCCGCGTCGAAGGCCGGGGTGATCGGGATGGTCGACGCGATGGCGCCCGAGGTGGGCAAGCGGCGCGCGACGATCAACGCGGTGGCGCCCGGGTTCATCGAGACCCAGATGACCGCCGCGATGCCCATCGCGACCCGCGAGGCCGGACGGCGGATGAACAGCCTGGCCCAGGGCGGGCTGCCGGTCGACGTGGCCGAGACGATCGCCTGGTACGCCAGTCCCGCCTCGGGCGGCCTGAACGGGACCGTGGTGCGGGTGTGCGGGCAGAGCCTGGTGGGGGCGTGATGGCCACCCGCGAGCTCAACAGCCCTCCCTCGATGGCGGCGATGTTCGCGCGGGCGGGGGCGGCGATGATCCCGGGCGCCTCGAAGCTGCCGTTCGTAGGCGGCGGGGGCCGGGAGGTCCCGGACCTCACGCTGAAGCTCGGCGGCGTGGGGATCGACCCCGACCGGCTCAGCGCCTACAACCGGGTGTGCGGGTTCGACCTGCGAGACGAGGTGCCGGTCACCTATCCCCACATCCTGGCCTTCGCGCTCCAGCTCTCGCTGATGACCGATCCGAGCTTTCCGTTCCCGGCCATCGGCCTTGTGCACATCTACAACCGCATCGTCCAGCATCGCCCGATCAGGACGACCGAGCAGCTCCAGATCGAAGTGCACGCGACGCCGGTCGAGGACCATCCGCGCGGCAAGCAGTTCTCGCTGATCTCCGAGGTCCGGGTCGGTGGCGAGCTGGTCTGGGAAGAGGTGTCGACGAACTTGAAGCGCGGGGCGAGCAACGACGGCGCCAAGGCGCCCGGCGGCGAGTTGCCGAAGGCCGATGACCTACCGGCGACCGCCACCTGGACATTGGCCGGTGATCTGGGGCGGCGCTACGCATCGGTGTCCGGCGACAAGAATCCGATCCACATGCACCCTCTCACCGCGCGCCTGTTCGGCTTCAAGTCGGCGATCGCCCACGGCATGTGGACCAAGGCGCGCTGCCTGGGCGCACTCCAGGCTGGGCTGCCGGACGCGTTCACGGTTGAGGTGGCGTTCAAGAAGCCGATCTTCCTGCCCGGCAAGGTCGAGTTCTGCGAGGCGGCCGCGGAGGGCGCGGCGTTCGACGTCCAGTTCGGAGTGCGCGACCCGCGCAACGGCAGCTCTCACCTGGACGGCCGGGCCTTCTCAGGTACTCCCGCCTAACGATCAATCGCCCCCGGTCGATAACCGGGGGCAATGGCCAATACGGCGCCCGCACGGGCGATCTCACATCAGAGCGTACGCCTGGGACCCGGTCGCCATCCGCGACCCGGGAAGGTCGTCTGCGTACTGGAGCTCGCCTCGATGCTGGCCGGCGACCGGTTCGGCGATCGTCCTGTCTCGGTGTGCCCGGTGATCGGCGCGATCCTGCGCGCCTACAACGACAACGTCGACGACCGCCGCCGCCAGGACCTCTACCGCTTCGCCGCCGACGCGGTTGGCACGCGCCGCGATTACCGCGTCCAGCGCGTCCGTGCCGACGCGGCCATCGATTGGGCGCTTGCGCGCTACCGCGAGCGCGGTGGCACGCTGCTGGCGCCCCCCGATCCGGAAGGCCTCAGGGATGAGATCGGCTACTACGTGGTGGGCGCTCTGCACGGACGGGGACGATGGTCCGACGACGAGCACGCGTCGATGATCGCGCTGCTCGAGAACTTGATCGAGATAGACCGCGAGCCGGCGCTAATCGCCGAGCCGCTGGTCCCGCTCGTCGCCGATCTCCTCGAAGAGGTCGCGCAGCCGCTCGAGCACGCTGGCGGCTATCACGAGTTCGTCCTCGCTGAAGGGCTCCAGTGCAGCGCGGAAGCGGGGCTCGAAGCGAGCCCGGCGGTCCTCGACGAGACCGCGTCCGTTCTCGGTGAGCGAGGTGAGCACGACGCGCCGGTCACGGTCGGAGCGCTGGCGCCGGACCAGGCCGGCTCCAGTGAGTCCTTCGAGCATTTCGGTCACGCTCGCCGGACTCAGGTCCGCAGCCTCCGCGAGCTCGCGAACCGACATCTGACTCTCGTCGCGAAGGCAGAAGAGCAGACTGTACTGCGCGTCGGTGAGCTCGCCCGGTCGGTTGGTCTCGCGCCCGCGCAGCCGCCGCACCGCGGCCATCGCACGCTTGAACGACCGGGCCACGTCCTGGGCGGCGTCGCCCTGGTCGCGCTCGCCTACACGGTCGCCAAGCGGCGCTAGCTGCTTCTCGGCGCTCACGCCGCGATCGCCTCGGCCAGCGCCTCCGGCGACGCCTCCGCGGCAGCGCCCTTCCTCCTTCGCGCCTCGCGCTCGGCGCGCATCAGGATCACGCACGGGATGATGGCCAGCGCGGACAGAACCGCCGAGGCCCAGAACGCGGTGCCGTAGGCGTGCGCGGCTCCGCTCAGCGAGTGCACGCCGACGAGCGCGCGCTCGAGCACCACGGCCAGCACCGCGGTGCCGATCGAACCGCCCACGCGCTGAAGCACGTTGAGCTGGGGCGTCGCGCTGGCCAGCTCGGAGCGCTCGAGCGAAGCGAACGCGGCGGCCATCGTGGGCATGAAGCCGAAGCCGATCCCGATCCCGCGGACGAACATCGCCGCCGACAGCCCAAAGATCGAGGTGTGAGCACCGATCAGCCCGAACGGGATCGTGGCCAGCGTGCACAGGGTCACGCCGAACAGAGCCAGCGGGCCCCCGCCGATGCGGTCGGTCAGCTTGCCGGCGATCGGCATGGCAAACGCGGCGCCGAGACCCTGAGGCGCGGTCAGCAGGCCGGTGTCGACGACGCTCTCGAAGCGGACGCCCTGCCAGTACAGCGGCAGCAGGATCATTCCGCCGAACAGCGCCGCCCCGAGGCAGAACATCGCGAACGAAGCCGAGGAGAACGTGGGCCGCTTGTACAGGCGGACGTCCAGCAGCGGCTTGGGTACCCGCAGCGCGTGGAGCACGAAGATCGCGACGAGCGCGATTCCCACCAGGACTGGGAAGACCACCTTGGCCGAGCTGAAACCGCCGGTCACGCCGACCTCGGCCAGGCCATAGGTGAGCAGCGGGAGGCCGGTCGCCATGAGCAAGAGGCCGCGGACGTCGAGCCGGTCGGCCGGACCGGGCTTCACGGTCGGCAGCACCCGGATCGCGGCGATCACGGCCACGATGCCGATCGGCACGTTGACGTAGAAGATCCAGCGCCAGCTCATGTTCTGCACGATCAGCCCGCCCAGCGTGGGCCCGAGGACCGGCGCAAGCATCGCCGGCACGGCCACGATGCTCATGACGCGTCCCATCCGCTGGGGGCCCGCGGCCTCGGCCATCATGAGCTGGCCGATCGGCAGGATCATTCCGCCACCGACGCCCTGGAGCACGCGGAACACGATCAGCTGCGTGGTGTTCGCCGCCAGTCCGCAGAGGGCCGACCCGGCGGTGAACAGCACAAGCGACACCAGGTAGACACGCTTGGCGCCGAACCGGCGCGCCGCCCAGCCCGTGACCGGGATCACCGCGGCCAGCGCGAGCATGTAGCCGGTCACCACCCACTGGATCTCGGAGATCGAGGCATTGAGCTTGTGGGACAGCGTCGCCAGGGCGACGTTGACGATCGTCGTGTCGAGGATCGACATGATCGATCCAAGGACGACGACCGCGCTCACGCGCCAGACGTGGGCGCTGATGGTGTTCTGGTCTGTCATGCGCGTTCCTTGATTGGGGTTCGCCCCTTCATCGGCACATTCATTCGGGCCCTAAAGATTAGGCTCCGAAGCATATCAGTGCGATGCATGCGCGGGGCCCCGCGAGCCGCCGCCGTCTATCTTCAGGTCAAATGGCCACGTTCGCCGATCTGAGCCTCGATTCCGACATCCTCGACGCGCTGCACGACGTCGGATACGAGTCGCCGACGCCGATCCAGGAGCAGGCGATCCCCTCGCTGCTGCAGGGCCACGACATGATCGGCCAGGCCCAGACCGGCTCGGGCAAGACCGCCGCGTTCGGGCTGCCCATGCTCCAGTACGTCAATCCCGGCGAGCACGAGGTGCAGGGACTGGTGCTGACGCCGACCCGCGAGCTTTGCATCCAGGTGACCCAGGCGCTGCGGGCCTACGGCCGGCGCAAGGGAGTCGACGTAGTGGCGGTGTTCGGCGGCGCGCCGATCCGCTCCCAGTCGGCCCAGCTGCGCGCCGGCGGTCACGTCGTGGTGGGAACCGTCGGCCGGGTCAAGGACCTGATCTCGCGCCACATGCTGCTGCTGCACGGGACCCGGTTCGTGGTCCTCGACGAGGCCGACGAGATGCTCGACCTCGGGTTTCTGGAGGACGTCGAGCGGATCCTCGCCCTGACCCCGTCCAGCCGGCAGACCGCGCTGTTCTCGGCCACCATGCCGCCCGAGATCCGACGGCTCGCCGACCAGTACCTCTACGACCCGGTCACCGTGAAGGTGCAGGCGGCCACTCTGACCGTGGAGACCGTCGAGCAGTTCTCCCTCGAGGTTCGCCCGCGCGAGAAGCCGGACCGCCTTGGCGAGGTCCTGGCGGCCGAGCGCCCCGAGCAGGCGCTCGTGTTCGTGCGGACCAAGATCCGCGCCGAGCAGCTGTTCCGGACCTTGCGCGACCGTGGGATGAACGTCAAGGCGCTCCACGGCGACATGAGCCAGGGCGCGCGCGACGGCGTGATGATCTCGTTCAAGGACGGGCGGCTGCCGCTGCTCGTGGCCACCGACGTGGCCGCCCGCGGACTGGACATCTCCGGAGTCTCCCACGTGGTCAACTACGACATCCCGACCTCGCCCGACGTGTACGTGCACCGGATCGGCCGCACCGGCCGGGTGGGGCGCAGCGGCCGCGCGATCACGTTCTTCGAGCCCCAGCAGCGCCGCGAACTGCGGGCGATCGAGAACCACGCCGGTGTCACGCTCGCGCCCTGGGTCGAGCACGCCCATGTCGCGCCGACCGCGGTCAAGGCCAAGCCGCGGCGGCACTCCAAGCCCCACGTGTCGGGTGACGGCGACGGCCCCGCGCGCAAGCTGATCGTCTCGATGGGTCGCGCCGAGGGACTCGAGCCCTCGGACATCATTCACGCGATCACCGCCGCCACCGGGCTGGACGGCGAGTCGGTGCGCAACGTCCGCGTGCTCGAGCGCTTCACGCTGCTCGAGGTCCCCGAGCACGACGTCGAACGGGTGGTCGACCGGGTCAGCGGCACCGAGGTGTGCGGCCAGCCCGTCAGGCTCGAGCCCGCCGCCACCTGAGCCTGTCAGGTCTCTGTCAGCTTCGCGGTCGACCGCCGCGACTCGCGCCAAGCCCATGTGTTGCGACCCGAGACACGTATACCGGTTGTTAGGCCTGTAACCAAACAACGTGGAGGTTCGGATTTGCGATTCTCATCGCTCGTGCGCCGGCGCCCCTCGGCGTCGCTGGTCGTCTCGTTCATGGCCCTGTTCGTGGCCCTCGGCGGAGTCGGATACGCCGCCACCCAGCTGCCGAGGAACAGCGTCGGTACCGCCCAGCTGAAGAATGGGAGCGTGGGCAACTGGAAGCTGAAGTTCAATGCGGTTGGCGGTCGCAAGATCATCAACGGAGCGGTCGGGGCCAAGCAGGTCAACTCGACTCAGGTTCAGCTGCGGGTCGGCACGCCCTGCTCGACCGGCGCGATCAAGGCGGTCGGGCTGTCGGGGACGGTGACCTGCACTCCGACGCTGCCGAACGAGGTCGGGACGAGCGGGTCGGCGGTCACGCTCGGCGCGGGCTCGACCCAGGTCGCCACCGAGTCGCTGCCGGCCGGGTCTCCGTATCTGGTGCTGGCCTATCCGCACGCGGTGATCAGCGGAGCGAACGGGCAGCGGGTACAGGTGGACTGCACGCTGTCGGTGCCACCCGGCACCGGAGCCTCGACCACGACCAAGAGCCTTGCGGTGGAGATTGGGTCGAGCACCAACTCGCAGGCTGGGACGATCCCGCTGGTATTGCCGGTGGCGTCGTCGATTACCGCCCAGGCGGCCACGGTGAACTGCACCGACAGCGCTACGCC
>DATIEI010000217.1:0-29099 GCA_035455845.1 Solirubrobacteraceae bacterium | reverse complement strand
GGTCCCGTTCGAGGTCGCGGTCGAGTCGCCCCAGTCGATCGTGGCGGCGCCGCCGGCAGCGGTGGTGCTACACGACGTCGGGTTATCGACCGGACCCGAGAACTGAACGGTCGCCTGAGGCGTGATCGTGTCCCCGTCAGCCAACGCCACCGGCGCCGCGATAAGCGCCACTGCCGCGACGACGCCGACCAGCGCCGCCGTTCTACGAACAAACCAAGGACTCGTCCCGCTCATGTATGCCCCCCCGATGGTGGCCCCGCATTTCCATGTCGCGCGCTCGCCGGCCCCGAGCGACTGGGCGGCAGGCTACACGAGGACTAGCGAGGGCGCAAGCAGACGAGAGCTCGCGTTAACCGAGCCGGGTCATGCCCAGGCTCGTGAACGAGTTGGGCGTGACGTCGAGCGCCTTGACCGCGAGGTCGGCGAACAGGCCGGCCGGCTCGAGGTCGTCGTTGCGGTAGGCCCGCCCGTCGCGACGATCGAGGATGGTCAGGGCGCCAATCGGCCGCCCGGCCCGCTCGAGCGGGACCAGCAACATCGTGTACGGCACATAGCCGGTGCCGGCGGCGATGCGGGCGGCGAAGCGCGGGTCGGTGCGGCAGTCGGGCACGGCCTCGGCGACGCCGCTGGCCACGACCTGGCCGGCGATGCCCGTGCCGGGCGGAAGCCGCACGCCGACGATCTCGCGGGCGCCGGCGCCCCACGCTGACTGGTAGACGAGCTCCCCGGTGGTTTCGTCGACCAGGGCGATCGACGCGGCAGCGGCGCCGAACACGCCCGCCGCGGTGTGCACCACGGCTTCCATCAGACCGCGCGAGGCGTCCGGGTCATCGATCGAGACCGCGAGCGAGACGCCGGTCTCGGTGCGCAGCGGGGCGCCCAGCGCCTTGGCGAAGGCGGCCACCGAGGCCACACGGCGCTCGGGGATCATCTCCAGACCGGCGGCGATGATGCTCTCCAGCTCCGGAGTGACGTCGGACGCGACGGTTGAAAGCTTGGTCGGGTCGGCGTACACGGGCGGACGGCCCGCGATCAGCGTCCACAGGGTGGCCGCGACGCTGAACACGTCGGTGCGCGCCGAGACGTTGCCGCCGGCGAACACCTCGGGGGCCATGAACCGGGGCGTTCCGATGCCCACGGTGCCCTGCTGCTCGACCTCGTCGAGCAGGCGGGCGATCCCGAAGTCGACCAGGACGACCCCGTTCTCGCTCAAGATCAGGTTCTGCGGCTTGACGTCGCGATGCACGATCTGCTGGTCGTGCACGTATTGGAGCGCCTCGCAGGTCTGGCGCACGTACTCAATCGCCTGGTCGACCGGAAGGCCGGGGGTGCCTCGCTGCTTGAGCAGCACCCCCAGGTCGATGCCGCGGACCAGGTCCATGACCAGGTACTGGCCGCTCGACACCGCGAAGTGGTCGATGATCCGCACGACGCGGGGGTGTGCGAGCGCAGATAGCAGCCTGGCCTCGGCCTCGAAGCGCTGGTCGTGGTGCGGGTTGGTGCACTGCTTGAGCGCGACCTCAGTGTCGTTCTCGATGTCGATCGCGCGGTAAACCGCGCCCATTGCCCCAGCCGAGATGGGCTCGAGGACCCGGTAGCGACCCCGCAGGGTCCTACCTAGTACTTGAGAAGCCGTTCTTGGCTCGTTCACGCGATCGAGCGTCGCTACCACTCCACCTTGTTCCTGCCCCATCTGCTCTACCCCCTGGCAGTGTAGACCCCGCCCTCACAGTCTAGCCAGGGTGTCTAAATCTCGCAAGACATATCCCCCCTGGCCACCCGGGGGGTTGCGGCCTGGCCCGCTCGGCCGATCCGAGCCCTGGTCAGTGGACGATCAGACCAACTACGAAGCCAAGCGCGAACGCGCCCAGCGTCAGCGCTCCAATCAGCGCGATGAGCCGATTCGAGAGTCCTGCCGAGCCGGCCGCAACCGGGCTGGGCCCAGGCTCAGCGGCAGTCTCAGGACTGGTTTGCCCAGCCGCCGCGGACTCATCCTCGATGACGGATGTCTGCGAACTAGAAGCCGCTGGTTCGAAGCGCGGCCTTGATACCTGCCGGGTGACGCCGGCGCGCGCCCGGGCGGCGATATCGGCGGACTGCGCGCCGGCGGCGGGCGGGGGGGAGTCGGGGCCCACTGCGGGCACCTTCGTCGTCTGCACGCGCCGCTCGCGCTCGGCGGTGGCCCCATCGTGCTGGGGCGGCCCGGCTGGAGCGGGAATGCTCAACGCGCTCGAGGACAGGGCCCGGGAGGCAGCCTGAATCAGCTCCGCGGCCGCCGACGGGCGCGACCACGGGTCCTTGGCCATCCCCTGGGCGATCACCCCGTCGAGCGCGGGCGGCAGGTCGGGCCGACGCTCGCTGAGTACGGGCGGGGGCTGCATCACGTGGGCGTGCAGCGTGGCGGCCTCCGAGGGCTTGGGATATGGCACCTCGCCGGTCAGGCATTCGTAGAGCACCCCGGTCAGGGCGTATATGTCGCTGGCCGGGGTCGCCGGGTCGCCCTGGATCTGCTCGGGCGCGACGTAATCGATCGTGCCGATGAACTGGCCGGTGCCGGTGAGCCTCGCCTCGTCGGGAGCCTTGATCAGCCCGAAGTCGGCCAGATAGGCATGGTCGCGGTCGCCGATCAGGATGTTCTGGGGCTTGATGTCGCGGTGGATCAACCCGGCCCGGTGCGCGGCGTCGAGCGCATGGGCGACCTGGGCCAGGAGGCGCACACTGCGGCGCGGGTCGAGCTGCCCGTCGAGGATCAGGTGCTTGAGGGTGGGGCCATCGATCAGCCGCATGGCGAGGAACAGGCCGTATTCGCTCTGCCCGGCCTCGTAGACGGGGACGATGTGGTCGTGGTCGAGGCCGGCCTGGACCTGTCCTTCACGCTCGAAGCGGGCCCGGAAGCCAGGGTCGTCGCCGAGGTTCGGGGCCAGCAGCTTCAACGCTACGACCCGGTTCAGGGACAGCTGGGTGGCTTGATAGACAGCCCCCATTCCCCCCTCTCCGAGTACTCCGTCGACGCGATACCCGGAAACGATCGTGCCCTCCTGTAGCAAAGCACGGGCATTCTACCCGCGGGTCGGGCCTCTACCCTCCGGGCGTTAGGGCAACGCTTACCAGGACCGCTTGGCCCCGTTCCGGGCCCTGGGCCGGGAGACGGCAACGCTTTATTTGAGGCAGCCAATCCCATATCCTCAGGTGCATCGGAGCGCGATGCTTGAATGTCGGATGCGCGAGAGCCGCATCGGGGGCGCCGGCAACCCGCCGAGTGGCTCTCCGGCAGCCGGGCGA
Organism: Solirubrobacteraceae bacterium; assembly: GCA_035455845.1. GTDB lineage: Bacteria > Actinomycetota > Thermoleophilia > Solirubrobacterales > Solirubrobacteraceae > Palsa-465. The sequence continues at coordinate 25,817 of DATIEI010000217.1, read as the reverse complement.
GGAACCTCCGAGACCGACCCCGGACCTCCGAGACAGAGCGTGAGTGAGCGATGAGCGTGAGCGACCCCCGAATCGGCAGTCAGATCGGCGAGTACAACGTGGACGCCCTGCTCGGGGAGGGCGGCATGGGCAAGGTCTACATCGCCACCGACCCGGCTGGCGGCCGCGTGGCGCTCAAGCTGGTCAAGGACGACTACGCACGCGACGAGACGTTCCGGCGGCGCTTCTATCGCGAGGCGCGGATCGCCCAGACCGTCCAGCACCCCAACGTTGTCCCGGTGCTCGACACCGGCGAGCACGAGGGCCTGCCCTATATGGCGCAGCGGTACATCCAGGGGCCCGGCGGCGAGGGCATGTCGCTCGACGACAAGCTCAAGCGCGACGGCCCGCTCGACGTGCCGACCGCGGTGCAGATCTGCACGGACGTCGCGGCCGGGCTCGAGGCACTGTGGGGCGCCGGCATGGTCCACCGTGACGTCAAGCCGGCCAACATCCTCCTTGACGAGTCAGGCCGCGCCTACATCACCGATTTCGGCCTGGCCAAGGACACGCAGGGCTCGCTGCTCACGCTGCCGGGCCAGGCGCTCGGCTCGATGGACTACATGGCCCCCGAGCAGATTCGGGGCGAGCAGGTCGGCGCGGCCACCGACATCTACGCGCTCGGTTGCGTGATGTACGAGTGCATGTGCGGCCGGCCCCCGTTCGCCGAGGTCCAGGGCATGCGGATCCTCTGGGCGCATCTCCAGGACCCCCCGCCCGATCCCCGCAGCGTCCGGGCCGACATCCCGGAGCGGTTCTCGCAGACGCTGCTGGTCGCGCTGGAGAAGGACGCCGCCAAGCGTCCTCAGACGGCCGGCGAGTACGCCCGGATGCTCGCCGACGCGGCCTGACCCTTAGCGCCAGACCAGCGAGTAGACGATGTGCTCGCCGTGGAGTCCCTTGAAGTGGTACTCGCCGTGCTCCTCGAAGCGGAAGCTCGGATCGGTCTGTGTGTAGTCCCGCGCGGTCGATGAGACGAGGATCTCGCCGCCCTTGGCGTGCCCGGCGATCCGAGAGGCAAGCACCACGTTACGACCCATCATCTGCTCGGGATTGCCCATCACGAAGCCGCAGTGAAGCCCGATCCGGATGGCCAGCGATCGCTGGTCGGCCGGGCCGGCGATGAACGTTCGCTGGAGTTCGACCGCGGCGTGCAGGCCGGCGTGCGCGCTGTTGAACGAGGCGAGGAACCCATCGTCCTGGAACCTCACCACCTGTCCATCGTGGCTGGCCACGAGCCGCTCGACCAGCAGGTGGTGATCGCTCACGAGCTGCTTCCAGCGCTCTGGCCCGAGCGTCTGGGCCGCCGCGCCGGCGTCCGCAATGTCGCTGAGCATCAGTGTGATGGCGCCGTCGGGCGAGCTCATCCGGCTGAGCGTGGGCGTGACCGGCTCGAGCGCCGAGGCGATCACATCGATCGAGGTCATTTGAATGCGCGGTTGCATCGGCGGGCGAGGATACCTTGACACGTCCCGAGGACCGCAGGCACAATCGGCACCAGGGATGTCGGGGGCTCAGACCGATCACGGGCTTCGGATCAGCGCGTTCCCGCCGATAGGCGACTACGCGTTCCTGTCCGACTGCGAGACGACGGCGCTGGTCGCGCCGAACGGAAACGTGGAATGGCTGTGCCTGCCGAGGATGGACTCGCCGAGCGTGTTCGCCTCGATCCTCGACCGCGACGCCGGCAGCTTCCGGCTGAGTCCGGCCGACGTGAACGTGCCGGCGGGCCGGCGCTACATCCCGGGCACGATGGTGCTCGAGACCAGTTGGGAGACGCGGATGGGTTGGGTGATCGTCCGCGACGTGCTGTGCATCGGACCCTGGCATCACGACACCGAGCGTTCCCGCAGCCATCGTCGCTCGCCGACCGATTACGACGCCGATCACGTGCTGCTGCGGTTGATCGAATGCGTCCAGGGCTCGGCGGAGATCAAGCTCGAGTGCGAGCCCGCGTTCGACTACGGCGGCCTGTCGGTCGATTGGGAGTACACCGGCGCCGGGTACAGCGAGGCGGTGGCCCGCTCCGAGGGCATGAACCTGCAGCTGCGGCTGGTCACCGATCTGCGGCTCGGCTTTGAGGGGCCGCGGGCCCGGGCACGCACCACGCTGCGTGAGGGCGACGTCGCATTCGCCGCGCTCGGATGGACCGAGCACCCCATCCCGGCGAACTACGACGAGGCGCTCGAATACCTCGGCCGCACCCAGCGCTTCTGGCAGGAATGGCTCAAGCACGGCACATTCCCCGACCACCCCTGGCGCACCTACCTGCAGCGCAGCGCGCTGACTCTGAAGGGACTGACCTACGCGCCGTCGGGCGCGCTGATCGCCGCCGCCACGACCTCGCTGCCCGAGGCACCGGGCGGGGACCGCAACTGGGACTACCGCTACAGCTGGATCCGCGACTCGACCTTCACCCTGTGGGCGCTCTACTCGCTGGGGTTCGAGGAGGAGGCCAACGACTTCTTCTACTTCGTGGCCGACATGGCCGAAGCGGAGGAGGGGCAGCTCCAGATCATGTACGGGATCGGGGGGGAGTCCAAGCTCGAGGAGCAGTTGCTCGAGCATTTGACGGGCTACGAGCACTCCCGCCCGGTGCGGATCGGCAACGGCGCCTACGACCAGGACCAGCACGACGTCTGGGGCGCGGTGCTCGACTCGATTTACCTGCACACGCGCTCACGCGATCAGCTGCCCGACCGCCTGTGGCCGATCATCAAGCGACAGGTGGAGCGGGCACTCGAGCGCTGGCGCGAGCCGGACCGGGGCATCTGGGAGGTGCGGGGCGATCCCAAGCACTTCACGTCCTCGAAGCTCATGTGCTGGGTGGCGGCGGATCGCGGGGCGCGGCTTGCGCGGATTCGCAATGACGAGCGGATGGCGACGCGCTGGGAGGACGCGGCGGCCGAGATCCACGCAGACATCTGCACGCACGGCGTGGACGAGCGCGGAGTGTTCGTGCAGCACTACGACACCACGGCGCTCGACGCCTCGCTGTTGATGCTGCCGCTGGTGCGGTTCCTGCCTCCCGATGACCCGCGTGTCCGCGCCACCGTGCTGGCTATTGCCGACGAGCTGACCGAGAACGGGCTGGTCTTGCGCTACCGCGTGGGGGAGACCGACGACGGATTCGCCAGCGAGGAGGGCACGTTCACGATCTGCTCGTTCTGGCTGGTATCGGCCCTGGTCGAGATCGGGGAGCTGGGCCGGGCCCGGGGCCTGTGCGAGCGGCTGCTGTCGTTCGCGAGCCCGCTCAACTTGTACGCCGAGGAGATCGACGCCGACACCGGTCGGCACCTGGGCAACTTCCCGCAGGCGTTCACCCACCTGGCGCTGATCAACGCGGTCATGCACATCATCCGCGCCGAGCAACAGCTCGAGTTGGGGGCGCCGGCGCGCGATCGCGAGCTCGCCGGTCGGTGAGCTCGCGAGAACGTCGTAAGCATTTGGTCACCTTCCCGTGAGATAGGTTCTCGCCGATGCCCTGGGTTGAGGTGTTCGCGGTGTTCTTCGTGTCGCATCAGGTCGGCGACTACCTCCTGCAGACCGATTGGCAGGCCATGCACAAGCGCGGCGGCCTGTCCAGCCCCGGGGTCAGGCGGCGGGCGCTGCTGTCGCACATCGCGACGTACACGCTGGCCTTTGTGCCGAGCCTGATCTGGCTGTTCGACAGCCTCAACTGGGGCGTGATCGGCGTTGCGGCGTTGATCGCGATCCCGCATCTGATCCAGGACGACGGGCGGCTGCTCACCGAGTACGCCCGGGTGGTCAAGAAGGCTGATCTGAATGCCAATCCATCCCTGGGGGCAGTGCTCGACCAGGCCTTCCACTTCCTGGCGCTGTTCCTGGTCGCGCTGCTGGCCGGCAAGTGAATGCGGCTCGCTTCTTGGGACCCGAACCCTTAGGATCGGCACGCCGGCACCGAACAAGGAGATCCAGAACATGGGGACCACCGAGCAGGAGCTTCCGGGCGAAGTCCTGGATTACCTGAGCGCTCAGAACACACTCACACTGGCCACTGCGTCGCCGAGCGGCACGCCGCACGCCGCGACCTTCCTGTACGTCAACGAGGGACCGTCGCTGTACTTCTGGTCGAAGGCCTCCACCGAGAGCTCGCGCCACATCGAGCAGAACCCGCTGGTCGCGTTCACGATCGACGAGTACACCGACGATCTCACTCAGACGCGCGGGGTTCAGGGGATCGGCGAGTGCTCGCCGCTGCTGAGCGGGGAGCAGATCGCGCGGGTGGCGGACCTGTTCGGGCAGAAGTTCCCGTCGCTGTCGCCCGGTGCGACGATGAGCATCTCGTTCTACCGGATCACGCCAACCGAGGTCCAGTTCATCGACAACCGCCGTAGCCGGAGCCTGTCATCCCCGGGTGTGTTCGGTGCCGACTTCCATCGGGAGCGGTCCTACAGCGTGCTCGGCGGCCTGCCGACCCAGACGGCCAAGACGATCTCGGCCGCGCTGCAGGTCGTGGATGCCGACCCCGACACGGTGGTGGCCCGTCAGGGCGGACCGGCCGACAAGTTCTTCATCGTGGTCGAGGGCGAACTCGAGGTCACGCGCGAGGAGATGGGATCGACCGAGACGGTCGCGACGTTGGGCCCGGGCGATCTGTTCGGTGAGATGGCGATCCTGTTCGACAAGCCGCGCGGCACGAGCGCGCGGGCGACGAAGCCGACCAAGCTGCTGGTGCTCGACAGCACAACATTCCGCTCGGTGGTTGCGCAGTCGCTCGGAACTACGCCCGACTTCGACCAGATCATCCGGGACCGCATCGGCGCCGCGCCGAGCACGGCTTAGCGCCAGGAAAGGGGGCCGTTCGGTGCAGACGTTCTCAGGTAAGGAGTTCCGCTCGACGGTGGGGGCGTTCGCCACTGGCGTGACGGTCGTGACCACGCGCGGCGAGGAGCACGCCTACGGGATGACCGCAAACGCGTTCTCGTCGGTGTCGCTCGATCCGCCGCTGATTCTGGTGTGCGTGATCAACCCGTCGGAGGGGGCCGAGCACATCACCCGGAACGGCGTGTTCGCGGTGAACATCCTGACCGTGGACCAAGAGCCGCTCTCGCGGTACTTCGCCTCGCGCGATCGTCCAAAGGGCCGCGACGCGTTCGCCGAGGTGCCGCACCGGTTCGCGGCCAGCGGCTCGCCGATCCTCGAGGGGTCGGCCGCCTTCCTGGACTGCCGGCTGCACGCCACCCACGAGGCGGGCGACCACCTGATCTACATCGGTGAGGTACTCGAGCTCGAGGTGAGGGACGGCCACGAGCCGCTGCTATTCCACGGTGGCGGCTACCGGCTGCTTCAGCCGCCCGTCGGGACCTAGAGAGCGCGTCAGGGGGACGAGGCGGGGCGCCAGGCCTCGCCGTCGAACGTCAGGCGGATCGGCTCGGCGCCCTCGCCGATGGCCACTGCGGCTTCGCGGCCTGCGAAGTCGACGTGCAACGTGAGCGACAGGCTCGCGTGCGCGGCGGTCGGCTCGTCGTCGGCGTCCCCTGGCTCTGTACCGGGCGCGGGCGTGGAGCGGTCGGCCGCCGGCCGGTCGGCCGAGTACAGCCCCCGCTGGGGTCGGCCGGACGGTCCGCGGGCGATCGAGGGGGTCTCCTGGCTCGCCGATCTCGGTGCGACGGTGGGTTGCGGGTGGACCGCCTTGAGCGCACGCTCGGAGGTCGGGACGGGCAGCTCGCGGACGACCAGGGTGGTGCCGCCGACCTCGATCGTGTCTCCCACGGAGAGCGTCTGCGGGCCGGCGATGCGCAGTCCGTTGACGAATGTCCCGTTGGTGGAGCCGAGGTCCTCGATCGCGCAGAAGCCACTGCGATCGAGGCTGATCCGAGCGTGCGAGCGCGAGATCTCGTCGTCGTCGGCCAGGCGTCCGGCGCCGTCGGCATGGCGGCCGATCAGCAGCTCGTCGTCGAGCAGGATCGACATGCCGATCGCGCGCCCGGCCACCACCTCGAAGCGAGCCATCGCGGGACTCATGCCCGGAATGTACCGCGCGGTTGTCGGTCTGAGCGGTCGCCGGCGTGGTTGCAGCAATCCGCTGCCATCGGTAGGCTGCCGAGCGCTATGGCACGGCTGCGTGTAGTGAGTGGGCCCGCCGCTGGGCAGACGGTGGATATCGAAGAGGAGGTCGTGATCGGTCGCGAGGACAGCGACCTCGACATCGACGACCTCGAGCTGTCCCGTCGCCACGCGGTGGTCAGGCGGCATGCCAACCGCCTCCAGGTGGAGGACCTTGGATCGACCAACGGAACGTTCGTCGACGGAAATCGGATCGCCGAGCCCACGCTGCTCGGCGGTGGCGCTGAGATCAAAATCGGGACGACCGTGCTGGTCGTGGAGGGGGTGCTGCCGGTGGGATCATCGGAATCAGGACGTGAACTGGGCGATGCGCGAAACGTGACTCGGGTCAGCCCCGCCGTAGGGGCCCCGCAGGCTGCGGCCGAGAGCGCGGCGGCGCCGCCCACGTCTACCCCGGTGACCCAGGCACAGCCCACGCAGCCCGTCGCGCCATTCCACCCGCCTACGCAGCGTCGTCAGAAGGGCCTCGCCTCACGCTCGTGGCTGCCGGTGGCGCTCTCGTTCGGCACGGTGGTCATCGTGGCCATCGCGCTCGTCATCTACTTCTCTCAGCACACCTGAGCTTCGGCTGTGTGCCGGGCCGGCGGTCGCTTCAGCTGCACGCCCGCTCGGCGTCCCTGTGCGCCGGCGATGCGTTCGCGGCATGCCACCGTGGTCGGGCGCGAGGGACGCCGAACGGGCATCGCAGCCTCGCATAGAGCTGCCTCGCTCCGTCAGCTCACGTGAGCCGGTCTGCCCGCGCGCTACTTGAGGGAGAAGTACAGAACGAGCGCGATGCAGATCAGGACTAGGAACGCGAGCGGCGCGAGCTGCGCGCGCCGGCGTACCCGCACGTCGAGGTACCGGTCGACCGTCGGATGACCCGCGGGCGTGGCCGAGGGCTGCGCAGCGACCTGATCGACGCGGGCGACCTCGGGATTGACGTACGTGGGCGTGCGCTCCTCCATCGCCAGCCCCGGTGGGAGCTGGATCACGCCTGACCCGCGCGCCCTGAAGTCATCGACGGTCCGCAGCTGGAGCACGCTCACCCCGAGCAGGAGTTCGTCGCCAGCCTCGAGGTGCGCCGGCCCCTCCAGCTCGTTCTGGTTGACGAACGTTCCGTTGGTCGACTCGAGATCCTCGACTGTCGCGCTACCGTCGGGCGAGGGCGTGATGCGGGCGTGCTGCCCGGACACCTCGCCGTCGGCGAGCACGAAATCCGACTGCGCGTCGCGGCCGATGACGATCGGGCGATCGATGAGGATCTGCTTGCCCGCGTCCGGCCCCTCGATGACTTCCAGATTGATTTCGCCCGCCACGGGCGCGGAGAATAAGGGGTGCGCGCAACGCGCGTCAAGCGCCGGATGATGAACGCGGCGGAAACACCGCGGGACGACTCTTGAAAGGCTCGGCGGTTTGCCGGTAGGGTGCCGGGCCATGACAGCCAGCGCTCCGCGCGACTCCGTAATTGCCGTGGTGGGCGACGGCTTCGGGTCGCTACTCGTTCATGTAACGGCCCACTATCTCGGTTTCACCAACGACCAGATCACGGTCTTCGGACCTAGCGACAACCCGGTTGGCACCTACCAGCAATACGCCTACAACCTCGGTCAGACCGTGCTGCGGTCGGAGTCCGAGTCGCACTTCCTTGGCCCTGACTGGCCGACGTTTGCCCAGCTCGACGCCTGGTCGCACAAGAGCCTGAAGCCGCTGTGGCGGACCACCAAGCGCAAGTACAACCCCGGCGTCCCCGAGATCCTCACCGAAGCCGCCGTGGTGGCGCGACGGATCGGGTGGAACGACGTCCGCGTGCCAACCCGGGTGGGATGGCTGCAACGACAGACGCAGCCGATGCCGCACTTCGTCATGTACGACGAGCAGGCCAACTTCATCGGTCGCGCCAAGCACGTGATGTTGTCGCCTGGTCACGGCCCGCTGTCGTTCCCGCCGGTGCTGGCCAAGGCGCGCAAGGACCCCGCGATCGCGGACCGGATCGTGCAGGCCTACGAGCCCAAGGAGTACGCGGCGGGCGCGCGCTACATCGTGCTCGGCGCCGGGATCGCCTCGGTCAACGAATGGGCGAACATCATCGATGCCGGCGGTTCGTGCCTGGCGCTCACCCGCAACCCGCAGCCCGAGACCCAGGACCTGAACGTCCCTCGTTGCCTGTTCGAATCGATCGGGATCGACGCCTACACGCAGCTGCCGTTCGACCAGCGGATCGAGTTCCTGGGCCAGGTGCTGCGCGGCACCCGTCCGGAGCGCCGGGAGTGGCACTCGCGGATCAAGGTCGGCCAGCAAGAGGGCAGGTTCGATGCGGTCGTCGGCGAGATCGACAAGATCGAGCCGGGGCGGGCTGGGCTGCGCGTGTACATCAAGAGCGCGCACGGCGAGGATCCCGGCTGGCTCGACGTAACCGGCGTGGTGGCCGGCACCGGATTCAACAAGTCGGTGCTGACCCTCCCGCTCATGCGACGGCTGGTCGAGTTCTACAACATCCCCGTGGTCAACGGGAAGATCAAGCTCCAGACGAACTGCGGGGTGCCCGGTCTCGACCGGCCCGAGTCGCGTCTGTGCTGCAACGGTCTGATCGCGAACAACGTGATCCCGCATGGCGACACCATCGCCGGGCTGAAGTTCATCGCCCGTCGCTTTGTCGCCGACTGCGCGAGAGCCGAGAACCTGCGCAAGCGACCATTCACGTCGCGTCTGTCGCTGCAGTTCTCGATGGGGCGCGATGTCGCCACCGCGCTACGCACCGTGTCCCCGACCCAGCAGCTCGCGTAAGGGGGAGAGAGCACCATGTGTCCGACCGTTCTGGGCCGCGTACAGACCCGCTGGGCGATCCTGATCATCCCGGCGATCATCTGGACGATCGTGTCGCTGATCACCAGCAACCCGAGCTACATCGTGCTGATCGGGTTGTACTTCGTGATCGGCGTCGCGCTCGACACCGCGTTCTATCCGTTCATCATCCGCTGGCAGCCGCCCTGGTTGACATTCACCCTCGCGGTGGGCGAGTTCATCCTGGTCTACCTGGCCGCCAACGTGCTCAAGGGCATCCACTTCTCCTCGCACTGGATCCCGGTCGCCGTGTACTGGATCACCTGGGTGATCGCGATCTGGACCAAGGTGGTGATCCTGCCGCTGCTGTCGCTCAGCTGGATCGAGAACGCGGGCGAGTTCCGCTCGACCGACTGGTCGGTGGCACCCGAGTACCTGCCGCTGCCGGTGCAGCCGTTCACCCCTGAGCTGGCCACCGGCGGACCGCCGCCGCTGGCGCGCAAGTTCTCGGCCGCGGTGATCGAGATTCCCGAGGAGCTGCGGCGCGCGCCGAGCCCCTCGGGTGTCTTCCAGATTCCGACAGGGCCGCCGCCCGCCTAGTCCCGGCGGCCAGGTTTGTCAACGCGGCTCGTCAGGCGGCGAGCCGCGCGATGACCTCGTCGCGGTCGGTGCCGTGGGCGGCGAGCACGCGTTCGAAGTCCGGGCCGTAGAACCGCATCGCGGCGAGCAGGATGTCGCCGGTGCCCACGCTGGTCGCGGCCCGCTTACGGGCCAGGCGCACCGAGAGCTCGCTGACCGCGCCGACCGGGTCGCGATCGTTACGGTCGGCCTCCGCGCCCGGCTCGACGGCTTCTGAGGAGCGGGCGTCGCTCAGCGGCGTCTCGCCGACGCCGAGCGCGCACAGCACTCGCGCCGCCTCGCCGTGCAGTCGCAGGATGCGCAGCCAACGCAAGGCCTCGGCCCGGCGCGAGGCGGCGAAGGGCATCGCGGTCGAGGCCAGGCCGAGCGCCATCGCGGCGTCGGTGCAGAACGGCAGCGTGTCGCCGGCGTTCTTGCCCAGCGCCTCGTCGAGCGAGGCGAAGCTGTCGAAATGGGCGTCGAGACCGGTCATCTCGAGCAGCTTGCGCTGCGTCTCGGGGAGGCAGGCCAGGGCGAGCCCGGCGGTGCCCTCGACGCGCTTGCGGAACCCGACCAGCACACCCAGGCCCATCGAGTCCAAATAGGTGAGCTGCGAGAGATCGATCACGTACTGGGCGTAGCCCTGCTCGAGCAAATCGAGCAGCGTCCACTTCAGCTGGGGAGCCGAGGCCAGATCGAGGTCGCCCTCGACGGACACCACGCAGACGCTCTCATCGACGACTCGATGCGCGACCGCAAACGCGGCGGGGCTCGGCTCCTGGGGGATTGGGTTGAGCGAGCTTTCCATGCTGCTCTGATTGTCGGTCGCCCAGGCCGATCCGTTACCCGGCCCGGGCGGGCTCGACAAACGTTCGTATACCGAACATCCGTGGAGGAGAGGTTTAGAGCGCGGACCGTCAGGCCGGAGCCTGGGCGGGCGCCTCGGCCTCGGCCGAGGGCGCCTGGGGCTGGCTCTCGTCGAGCCCCCACAGCTTCATCCGGGCGACGCGGCCCCGGATCTCGACCTCGTCTACATAGACCAGGTCGCCGGCCGGCGTGACCAGCGCCTGCTTAGTCGAATCGGACAACAGCAGCTGATGGGGTGTTCCCTTGGTCAGCGCCTCGATCCGCGACGCCGTGTTGGTCGTATCGCCGACCGCCGCGTATTCGACTCGACGCTCCGATCCCACGTGTCCAGACATCACGTTGCCGCTGTTCAGCCCGATCCCCATCCGGAACCCGTCGCCCAGGCCCTGCGAGCGGATCCAGTCGTTGAAGCGTGGCAGGCGGACCTCGAGCATCTCGCGCGCGGTCCGCAGCGCGCGGTCGGCGTGATCGTTCTGGGCGAGCGGCGCGCCGAACACGGCAAAGATGCCGTCGCCCATGTAGGCGACCAGCGTGCCGCCGTTGTCGAGGATCGCGTCAGACATCTCGCTCAGGTAGTGATTGAGGACCTCGATGACCTGGGCCGGGGTGAGCTTCTCCGAGAACGAGGTGAACCCACGCAGGTCGGTGAACATCACGGTTCCCTCGCGCTGGATGCCCCCCAGGCGCAGGCCGTCGGCGTTCTTGAGAACCTCGTCGACGACGTTCTCGGGGACGAACCGGGCGAACAGGTCAACCGTGCGGATGCGCTCAAACGCTTCGGTCACCAGACCCACCGCGAGCGACCCGATTCCGCTCAGGATCAGTGCGAGCAGCGGATAGACGAACGAGACGATCGTGCCCGCGTTGAACAGCAGTTGCGCGACGATCGCGAACACGATCCCGATGGCCACTGCGATCCCGATCGACACGATCGGGCGTACGCGCAGGGCCGCTAGCGGTACCGCGACGCCGAACAGGACGATCAGGACCACGTTGATCCAGCCCGGCACGACCGAGATCGGGAAGTCGCGCAGCACGGTGCTGATCGCGTTGGCCTGGACCTCGGCGCCCGGCATCGACGGGTCGGTCGAGGTGGCGTGGACGTCCTGCAGCGAGGGTGCGGTCGGGCCGATCAGGACGATCTTGCCCTTGAAGAAGCTGGGCGGAATCTTTCCGGAGTACACGTCACCGAACGAGACCGTGTCGAAGGAGCCGGCAGGGCCGACGTAGTCGATCCACTTGGTCCCCGTGAACGGCCGGATCCGCTTGCCCGTTGCCGTCTCCGCAGTGACGATCGGGAAGGTTCTCAGGCCGTTGATCGAGTACGACATGCGGCGGATGTAGTTGCCGGGGTCGAACTTGAACAGCGTGCTCCCGGGTTCAACCCCGGCCTGGCGCAAGGCCTTCTGCGTCTGCCCTAGGCCGAACAGGCGGACGTCGCCCTTGGCGTCGGTCTCCTGGAAGGAGAGCACGACGCGCCCATTGACGTTGTCGCCTCCGAGCGCGTTCAGCAGCGCCACATCGTCCTTCTGGCCGAGCGTGCTGGCGTCCGAGAACACGATGTCGAACGCGACCGCGGCCGGATGGCCGGCGCCGATCCGATTGAGCACCTTGGCTTCGACCGCGCGAGGGAACGGCCACTGCTTGTTGATGACCTGGAAGGTCGTCGAGTCGACGCCGACCACAACGATGTTCTTGGGCGCCTTCTCGGCGCCGCGCACCGAAAAGCGCGCGTTGACCGAGTTCAAATCCAGCGAGCGCAGCGACCGTGCGGCATAGCCGCCGAGCGCCAGCCCGGTCGACACGATCGCCACGAGCGCCAGCAGAAGCACCTTCAGGTTCCGGTTGCTCCCGAGTAGCCGCGTCCCTTTCATGTGTACATCCCCCTCGCGGATTGGCCGCAATTCGCCCCTGTCTGCGCCGCCGGCGGGCAGCACAAATGACCCCGGGCAGTCTACGCGCTCGCCCGGCGTGCGACAACCCCAGGGTTGACGAGCGGCCCAGACGCGCTCTACCGTCCAGAGGGGGACCGAACGTGGGACAAGGACGACGAGGGATCATCTGGGCAGTGGCGGTGGCGTGCACGGTAGGCGTCGCCGGCGCCGGGGCGCGGGCTGCGGTCACACCGCCGATGCCGACGTTCGCGAAGACGGTCGTGCTCACCCCGGTCGGCGGGAAGGTGCTGATCCGGCTGCCCGGCGGGCGCTACGGATTCGTCCGCCTGAACAACGGACCCACCACCGTCCCGGTCGGGACCATGGTCGACACCACGGCCGGAACGGTCAGGCTCACCTCGGCGAACGCGACCGGACAGACGCAGACGGGCCGGTTCTTCCGAGGCTTATTCCGTATCGAGCAGAGCCGAAACGCGGGCGGGCTGGTCAACCTCGTGATCCGCGACAACCTGACCAGCTCGGTGTGCGGGACGAGCGCAGCACGGAGCGCCGCGGTCAACCGTCGGGTTCTCGGGCTGCTCCGGGGCACGGCCAAGGGTCGCTTCCGCACCACCGGGCGGTTCGCGGCGGCCACCGTGCGCGGCACCGATTGGGGCGTGCGGAACCGCTGCGACGGCACGCTGACCGTGGTCCGCCGAGGCGTGGTCGTCGTCCGCGACTTCCGCCTGCACAAGACACTGATCGTTCGCGCTGGGCAGACTTACCTCGCCAAGGCGAGCTGAAAGTGCCGACCCAACCCATCACGATCGTGATCGCGGACGACCACGCGGTGGTTCGGCAGGGGCTGCGCCTGCTCCTCGAGGCCGAGGAGGACCTGGCCGTCGTTGGCGAATCGAGTGACATCGCCCAGACGAGCGAGCTGCTGCGTGAGTGCACGCCGGCTGTCGTGCTGCTTGATCTCCACATGGGTCGCGAGCTGAGCCTGAGCGCCCTGTTCGAGCTGCGCTCGGCCTCGCCCGCGACCCGCGTGGTGATCCTCACCATGGATGACGACCCGGCATTCGTGGGGCCGGCCTGGAACGCCGGCGCGGCCGGCTACGTGCTCAAGGAGGCTTCGCGGACGGATCTGGTGCGGGCCATCCGCACCGTGGCCAAGGGCGGGCGCTATCTCGATCCGGCGATCGGCGGCTGGGCGCTGACCAGCGACAGTGACGCGACGCTCACCGACCGCGAGCTCGAGGTGCTGCGGCTGGTGGCGCTCGGGCACACGAACTCGGAAATCGCCACGCGGATGTACATCAGCCCTCGCACGGTTGAGACGCATCGCGCGAACCTCCAGGCCAAGCTGGGGATCACGGGCCGACCCGAGCTCGTCCGCTACGCCCTCGAGCACGGGGTGATCCATCGATGAGCGCCGGTGCGAGGGCGGACGAGACGCCGCTGAGCGCGGGCGCGACGAGAGCGCGCCAGATCGAGCTCGAGGCGGCTCAGCGCCGCGTCATCGAACGGCTCAGGGCGACCGCGCCGCCGCCGCCGTCCGCGACCAGGCATGCGGCTATCATCGCCGCGGCGACGGGGCTGTTCGCTGCGACGTTCACCGCGCGGCTGGCGATAAGCGACCCGGATGCGCTGCTGGCCAACTTCTACATCATCCCGATCGCGGTGCTGGCCATCGAGTTTGGCACCCGGGCCGGCCTCATCGCTGCCGCGGTGGCGTTCGCTCTGGTGCCTGCGTGGAGCCTGATCAACGACGTTCACGTCCACCCGCTCGGCTATATCGCGCGTGGAGCGGCCTTTGTGGTCACCGGCGTGGTGGTCGGCCGGTTCTCCGAGCGGCTGCGGGGCGACATGGCGGTCCGCCAGGACGCCCAGCGCGACCTGGCCCTGTACGCCGACCAGCTCGAGGCGAGCAATCGGGGACTGGCCAGGAGCGTGGAGCGGCTCGAGGCGTTCGCGGAGATCGCGCGGGCGGTGGGCGGCGAGACCGAGCTCGAGCGGGTCCTGTCGCTCATCCTGGCCCAGGGGCGGGAGATCGTCGCCGCCCGCACGCTGGTGATGTACCTGCCGGAGGGAGATGAGCTGGCCGCGGTGAGCGGCAGCGCGATGCGCTCGAACTCGCAGCCACGCCTGCCGTTGAACGGCTCGCTGGCCGGCCAGGTCCTGCTGACTGGACGCCCGCAGCGCGTCGGTCCGGAGGTCGACCCCGCCCAACTCGAGCAGCTGGCCCCTGACGCCCGCGCCGCGATCCTGGTTCCATTGGTCTTTCGGGGCGAGACGCTCGGGGTGCTGGCCGGCATCAACGGTGAGGGGGAGCGCGCTTTCGGCGAGGAGGACGAGCAGCTTCTCATGTCGGTGGCGGCCAGCGCGGCGACCGCGGTCGCCACCGCGCGCTCGGTGGCCGCCGCTCGGCTGCGTCTGAGCGTCGAGGCGGCCGATCAGGCCCGCGCGCGGTGGGCGCGCGAGCTCCACGATGAGACCCTGCAGGGGCTGACCGGCACGCGGATGGTACTGGCGGCCGGAATGGCGCGGGGCGATGTCGACGCGCTGCGCCGGGCGAACGAGACCGCCGATGCGCACCTGGCGGAGGAGATGCGAAAGCTGCGGGATCTGATCGCCGAGCTGCGCCCGGCCGCGCTCGACGACCTGGGGCTGGGTCCGGCGATCGAGTCGCTGGCCAAGCGCCAGGCGGCGATCGGCGGCTTCGCCGTGGACCTCGACGTGGAGCTGGAGTCCGAGCGACGGCTGGATCGCGACACCGAGACCGCGATCTACCGGATCGTGCAGGAGGCCCTGAGCAACGCGGTCAAGCACGCCCAGGCCGATGCGGTGAGCCTGCGCGTTACGCAGCTGCCCGACCGGGTCCAGGTCGCGGTGGAAGACGACGGCGGCGGCTTCGACCCCGATGGGGTGCGGGCCGGCTTCGGTCTCACCGGGATGCGCGAGCGCGCCCTGCTCGCCGGCGGCCGCCTGTGGATCAGCTCGGCCGAGGGCGGGCCCACACGCGTGGCCGCGGTTCTGCCTCTGCCACCTGCCGCGTAGCACGCGCCGGCCCGGGACTGTGGGGTCCCGGGCCGTATGCGTCATGCCCCCGTACAGCTGGACGTCAGGAGACGGAGATCGGTGGCTCGCCGGGCGAGGGCGCATCGGCCGGAACCGCCGCCTGCGCACCGGAGACCGAGCGCGGGGAGAGCCCGAGCATCCCGGGCCCACCGGCCATCGACCACTTGAATTGCGTGACGTCCTCCTTCGGAGCGAACAGCCCGGGCCGGGAGCCTCGCCGGACGAACAGCACCGGTGCCGGCGCCGCCTTGGCAATCGCCGAGCGGGTCGGACCGAGGCCCTCCTTGCGCCACCGGTCCGAGAGCCCGAGCACGAGCAAGCCGGCCGTCTCGGCCGCGGCGACGATGCCGTCCCGGCCCCCGGCCACGACCAGCGGCTCGGTGGCGATCCCGGTGGCCTGCTGTACGAGCAGCCCCGCGTCGGCCAGCAGCCGGGTAACCGACTTGCCCTCGTCGGTCTGACCGGCGGCACCGAGCAGCCTGAGCGGAGCACCGGTGTTCGAGGCCAGCCACGAGCCGAGCTCGAGCGCGGCCCAGTCGTGCTCGGCGCCGCCGAACGGCACCAGGATCGGGCTGTCGGGACCGAGCGCGACCGGATCGCCTTCCTTGGCGACCAGCACGGCGACGTCGCACACGGCGTTCTCCATCAACTCGCCGACCTCGCCGAGCGGG
Organism: Solirubrobacteraceae bacterium; assembly: GCA_035455845.1. Lineage (GTDB taxonomy): Bacteria > Actinomycetota > Thermoleophilia > Solirubrobacterales > Solirubrobacteraceae > Palsa-465. Next base: position 9,814 of record DATIEI010000217.1, on the reverse strand, counting down.
ACGCCCTCACCGATGAGCCGACGGCGCCCTTCGGTCAGCACGAGATCGACCGGCTCGCGCTCGACGATGTGAGCGAGATCCGAGCCGGGGCTCGACGAGGTCAACGCCACGCCCCTCGCCACGACCCCGTCGGACGCCAGCCGCTCGCGCAGGTCGTTGATCGCGCGCGTCGCCCGCTCGAGCGCGAGGTTCTCCGACTGCAATCCACCGCGCACGCCGGCGCCGGCACCCCTCGGCGGCTGCACCAGACGCGCGATGATCAGCTCGCGTGCCGGCTCGGACCGGGCCAGCGGCTCGGCCAGCGCGACCAGCTGCCCAATCGCGCCGTCGGTTTGCGGCGCGACCAGGATCGACCGGTCCGGCACCGGGAGCTCCGGGTGCGCCTGGACCGCGGCGAGCGCGGCGTCGGCGAACTCGTCCTCGATGCCGCGGCCGTACTCGTTCTTCGGATCGAGCAGCTTGAGCAGCGGGCCCGCCATCAGGGTCGTCACCACGGCCATGATCACCAGCATCGCGAACAGCGAGTTCGAGATCGCGCCGGCATCCAGCGCCAGGTTGAGCACGATCAACTCGGTCAGCCCGCGGGTGTTCATGAGCGTCCCGATCACCGACGAGGCCTTCCAGTTGTAGCCCACGACCCTGGCGGCCATCGCCGCGCCGAACAGCTTGCCGAGGATCGCGACCGCGATCAGCAGCAGCGTGATCAGCCACAGCTCCGGACGGTCGAGCAGGCCGACGTTCGTCCGCAGGCCGGTGTAGACGAAGAACACCGGGAGCAGCAGCGTGACCACGAAGTCGTCGATCCGGCGGGTGACCTCCTCGTTCATCCGCGCGTGGCGCGGCATGATCATGCCGAACACGAAGCCGCCGAAGATGAACGCGATGTTGATCTCCTCGGTCACGTACGCCGAGAGCAGTACGCCGATGATGATCGCGGCGAACCACGCTCCCGGCAGCCGCCCGACCTCGTCGTACGCGGTGCCCATGCGGCCGATGATCCGCTTGACGACCAGGACCATGATCAGCGTGTAGGCGGTCGCCTCAGCGATCGTCTTCACGACGTCCCCGAACGTCCCCGACGCCGCGACCGTGAGGGCGAGCGCGATCAGGAACCACGCGGTGACGTCGTCGACGGCGGCGCACGCGATCGCGAGCGAGCCGATCGGCCGCTTGATCATCCGGCGCTCGGCGAGGATCCTGGCCAGCACCGGGAACGCGGTGATCGACATCGCCACGCCCATGAACAGCGCGAACGAAACGAACTTCGTGTTCGGTCCGACGAGCTTGTACAGCGGCAGCGCGACCGCGATGCCGAGCAGCATCGGCACCGCCACGCTGGTGTTCGAGATCGCGGTGGCCGCGGCGACCTTGCCCTTCAGCGAGCCGCGGTCGACCTCGAGCCCGACCAGGAACATGTAGAAGATCAACCCGAGGTTGGCTACCACCCCCAGCGCGGGCAAGATGTCACTCGGGAAGAACGTCGCCTGGAGGTTCGGCGAGATCGCGCCGAGGAGCGACGGACCGAGGCACAGGCCGGCGATGACCTCGCCCATCACGCGGGGCTGCCCCACGCGGGTGGCGATGGCGCCGAACAGGCGGGCGACGATGAGCACGATCGCGATCGCCAGGAACACGGCGGCGACGAGCGCGTTGAAGTCCTTGCGCGCCTTGGTCGCGGTGAACTTTTCGCCGGCCGGCGAGAGTCCGGTCGGGGTGGTCAGCGCCGGCTTTGGCTTCGAGGCCGTCGACGGGACCGGCGTGGCCACGTTGAGCGGGATCACCGTGACCTTCTGGAGCTGGAGGTCGTTGGCGGTCGCGGTCATCCGCGCGGAGCCGCCCTTGATGCACTTCACGTCGCCGAACACGCCGGCGGTTTTGCTCGAGTAGGTGACCGGCCCGAGGAACTTCTTGCTCGACGAGTAGAGCTGGGCGACGGCGCCGGTGCCGTGAATCAAGAACTTGCTACCGAAGCACGTCGAAGCCGGCGTCAGCGCGTACGTGCCCTGGATGTTCGTCGGCGTCCGCGGCGCGGCCGCGCCCGCGGCGGGCGGGGCACTGGTGAGGCTGGCCGCGAACGGCAGTCCGCCGAGGGTCCCCTTGATCGCGCCCTTGGCACCCCCAGTTGCGATCGCGTCGAGCTTCAGCGACCGGCCGCCCGACACGCAGTTCACGTCCCCGGTGAGGCGATGGCCGCCGCCCGGGAGCGTCGTCTCGTTGAGGCGCAGCTGCCCGCCCAACGTGTTCTGGTTGTTGGTGAAGTTGACGAACTGGCCGGACTGAAGGACGTTGAAGGATGGGCCTGAGGCCGGCACCTGCGTCGGCGCCGTCGGCGGGAGTGGCTGTCCGGGCGGCGGCTTGGGCACCGGTCCGACGCACGGGGCCGCTGAGGCCAGGGTGTATCCGCCCGCGATCGCCGGCTGGGCCTTCTCGTCGCCGCCCTTGCTGACGACGAAGATCACCACCGCGACCCCGATCACCGCGATGATCGCGTAGAAGGTGATCAGTCGCGTGGCCAGCTTGCCGCGCGGGATGTCCTTCTGTCCCGGCATCTAAGCCCCCTTTAGGCTCGGTGTGTGAGTTTCTCCCGGCCGGCGCAGCCCCGCCTCAGCCCGGTCGCGCGGAAAAGTAGCCGATCGCCTGCGCGCGCACATCCGGCACGTGCCATCGAACTACATCCGTAAACCACCGCAATCTTGCTCCGGAGGGTGGCGCAGAAGAGGACAGAACCGCCAGCGTGCCGACCCGGCCTGCGGGGTGCAAAACGCACCAAAGCGGCCCGCCGATCCGGGCCGGCCGCACATAAGCGTCTACCAGGCGCTTATGTGCGCGGAGTCGTTGGCCAGGCGTACGATTCTGCGAGTTATGCACCGCCGCCTCCCGCGCTCGGATCGACGGAAGCGGGGCCCGGGGCGGCGGTGACCGGGCCTACAGGCCGAGCATCGAGGCGATCCGGACGCGCTGGGTCTCGTTCGTCCCCGAGTAGATCGGGGCGCCGACCGAGTCGCGCAGCGCCTTCTCGAGGCCGTACTCCCGGGAATATCCGCGGGCGCCGAAGATCTGGATCGCCGACAGCGCCGAGGCGACGTTGGCCTCGCTGGTGATCAGCTTGGCCATCGAGATCTCGGTCGTCACGCTGCGGCCCTTGGCGAAACGCCGCGCGGTGTCGTACAGGTGCTTGCGCGAGTTCTCCAAACCGATCTTCATGTCCACGATCCTGCCGGCGACGTACTGGTTTGACCCGATCGGCTGACCGAACGCCTGGCGCGTCTTGGCGTACTTGATGCAGCGCTCCAGACGCTCCTGCATCTCGCCGGCCATCATCGTGAAGATGCACAGGATCTCGTAGTTCATGACGTGCTCGAGGATGAAGAAACCGGAACCGACCTTGCCGACGATGTTCTCCTTGGGCACGCGACAGTCACGGAACTCGAGCTGGCAGAACGGGCAGGTGTTGAGCCCGAGCTTCTCGATCGGCTCGCCTACGGTGAACCCCGGGGTATCGGTCGGGACCAGGAACGCGGTGATCGCTGCGGCGCCCTCGCCCGCGTCGGTCTTGGCGTACACCGTGACGACGTCGGCGATGGGCCCGTTGGTGATCCAGATCTTCTGGCCATCGAGGATGTAGGAGTCGCCGTCCTCGGTGGCGGTGGTGATCATGGCCATCGCGTCCGAGCCGGCGTTCGGTTCCGAGATGGCATGGGCGCTGATGATCTCGCCCTCGATCAGCCGGGACAGGTATCGCTCCTTGAGATCCTCGGATCCGAACTTGTGAAGCGGCACCGCGGCGCTGACGACCTGGGTGGCCGCCGCGAACAGAAGCCCGTTGTCGCGGCAGCCGTACCCGAGGTTCTCCAGCGTGTAGACGAGGGTCAGCACGTCGTGGCCCAGACCGCCCCATTGCGGATCGAACGGGATCCGCAGCACTCCGGAGTCGCGGATCACCTGCCACTTGTCGCGGTTGAACCGGCTCGCGGCGTCATCCTCGAGGTGACCGGCGTTGAGTGCCTCGAAGTGCTGGTCGAGCGACTTGCGAAGCGACTTCTGCTCGTCGGTCCATTCACCGGTAGGGGCAGTCAGTGCCATGTCTAGCTCCCGACGACTTCCCCGTACACGGACGGGTGGACACCGGACTCACTGATCCGGTGCGCCTCGTCGCCGGTCAGCGCCGGCGTGAACATGCAGACCAGACGCAGATCCTCGTCCTCACCGCCGAGCAGCCAGTGCGTGTCGTGCTTGTCGAGCGCGTAGATCCGACCCGGGAAGATGTCGTGCTCGGTGCCGTCCATCTCAATGACCTTGCCGCGCCCCTCGATGCAGTAGCACGCCTCGAGATGGTTCGCGTACTCGATCAACGTCTTGGTGCCTTTGTTGACGATGGTGTCGGTGACCGTGTAGCCCATACCGTCGGCTTCGAGCAGGAAGCGACGGCTCAGTCCATTGCCCCACTCGACTGTCTTCACGTCCTCGAGATCCCGAATGATCATGTTGTATAGCCCCTTTGTTGGTTGTCTATGACGCTGGGGTCTGTCCCAGCTCCGTGAGTAATCCGCGGAAGTCTTCGACCACATCACGCCCGGCCTCGCGGGCGGCTGTCACCCGCGCCACACAGGTCGAGCCGACGATCGCGGCGTCGGCCCCCACGGCGCCCAAGCCGTCGATGTGGCTCTTGTCCTTGACGCCGAAGCCGACCGCGACCGGGACATCGGTGCGAGCCCGCAGCGTCTCCATGACGGGGATCAGCGCGCTGTGGTCGGGCGGGCCCACGGTGCCGCTGCGTCCATAGGCCGCGACCAGGTAGATGTAGGCCGAGCCGTGGTCGGCCGCCTCGTTCAACACGTCCTGGTTCGAAGTCGCGTAACAGGTTGTGACGATCGGCAGATCGACGGTCCCCGCCGCCTCGTAATACTCGGGCTTCAAACGGGGCGGCAGGCCGTGGACGAGCAGCCCGTCGGCGCCGGCCGCCTGCACGCGCTCGAGGAACTCCTTCATCGGAGTGCCCTTGATCGAGTAGCTCCAGTCGGCCAGCAGCGCGATCTTCAGATGCGAGAGCTCCGGGCGGACGCGCGCGATGAACGCGAGCACTTTTTCCCGGTCGATGCCGTCCTCGAGCGCGCGGCTGGCCGAGGCACGAATCACCGGGCCGTCGCTGGCCGAGTTTGGGAACGGGATGGCCAGCTCGAGGCAGTCGACCTTGGCCTCGTCGAGCATCAGCACGAGTTCGCGGAACGTGTCGAGCGGCGGATCGCCCGCGTTCAGGAACAACGCGAGTCCCGGCCGCCCGGGTTGGCGGTCGGCGAAGAACCCGGACGCGCCGGTGCGTGTCTGGTCCGCCGATGTCATGCCTTGGCGGTCACCTGACCATGCGCGCGCATACGCTCGATCAACCGGGCGGGTTCGCCGGCGCTCATCGCGTCGGCGGCCATCTGCAGGCCCTCGGCCCAGTCGGACGCCACCTCACAGTTGATCGCCAGCGCGGCCGCGTTCAATCGGATGCTGTCGATCGCGCCGGGTGGTCCGTCACCGCCGATCAGGCCGAGGAAGTGGTCGACCGTCTGATCGATGTCGGTTACCGGGAGCAGGTCCTCGAACGGCCGGTCGCTCAGTCCGAGCTCCGCCGGGCGCAGCATGTACTCCTCGCCGCGCGCACTGTCGTACACGTGGCAGTCCACCACGCTCATCAGCTCGTCGACCCCCACGTCGTTCCAGACCACCCAGTAGTCCTTGCTTTGATCTTCGGAGACGAGTCCCCGGAAGGTCGGGAGCACGCTGTGGTCGGAGACGCCGGTGATCTGAAGCGACACTGGAACCGCGGCCAGGAACGGACCGATCAGGTTGAAGAACCGCCCCACGGTCTTCATGTCGAACGGGAGGATCTGCCGCGCCAGCATGCGCAGCTCCTTGGGGTACACGAACGGGCCGGCGCAGGCCATCCCGAATGTGTCGAGCATCTCCTCGGTCTGCTCGTAGGAGCTCGTCTGGCGGATGCCGAGCCGGTCGAGCAGGTCGACCGAGCCGGTGCGGCTGGCATAGGCGCGCGACCCGGTCTTGATCACCCGGGCGCCCATCGCCGCGGCTACGAACGCGGACGCGGTGCTCAGGTTGAACGTGCTCGGACCGCCGCCGGTGCCGACGATGTTCACCGTTCGGCTGGGCGGCGGCCCGGGCTGGGGATTTCGGTCCCGAAGCGACTGCAGGAGTGTGCTGACCGAGGTGCCGTCAGGCATGCGTGTCGTGAGCGACGACAGCACCGCCAGCGCTTCGCCCGGGTGCAGGCTCTTACCACCCAGTCGGTCCCAGAAGTCCCCCCACGCCTCACCAGAGATCGGGTAGCGCTGGGTGACCAGCGCCGCCAGGACTTCCGATGGGGGAGGCTTACTCGGCATGCGCGGTCGAACGCGCCGCGTCGACGTACTCCTTGATCGCCGCGACGGTGCGGAAGCTGTCGGGTCCGAGCTCGGAGTCGTCGACGCCGATGTCGAACTCGTCCTCCAGCCACGCCACCACCTTGAGCAGGCCAAGGCTGTCCACGACGCCGCCGGTCAGCAGATCGAAGTCGTCCTCGAGGTCCTCGACTGGGACGTCCGGCATGAACTCCTCGACGATGAACGCCTTGATCTTCGCGGTGGTTTCATCCATTGGCACGACTCCTCTCTAGTGCGGCCGCGACCGCCTTGCGGTCGACCTTTCCGGTTGATGTTTTGGGTAGAGGCTCGGTGACGATTTCGATCGTCGAAGGCATCTCGGTGCGCGCGAGACGTGTGGCACAGTGCTGGCGGAGCATCAGGCTGTTGAGCTTGGCGTCGGCCTCGCGGCGCACCGCGGCATGCAGGCGGGCACCCGCCAGCTCATCCGGGACCGCGATGACCGCGACCTCGACCACCGCCGGATGCTCCTGGATGGCCTGCTCGACGACCTGGGTAGAGACCCGCACGCCGCGCACCTTGACGTAGAAGTCGGAGCGGCCCTCGAGCGTCAGCGTTCCGTCCTCGTGACGGCGGACGATGTCGCCCGACTTGTAGTACGTGCGGCCGTCGCCGCCGTGCTCGGAGAGGGTGACGAACTTCCCGTCGTTCAAAGACGATTTCAGGTACCCCCGGGTCTGGAACGGCGTCCACACCATGAACTCGCCGGTGCCGGCGCCTTCGAGCGCCGCTCCGTCCTCCTGCTGCACGCGAACGATCACGCCGGGGATCGGCTGGCCGACCGGAACATGGCTCGGGACGTTGCCGTCGGCCAGGCCCAGGAACTCGTGGATCAGGCTGTCGTTGGTCTCCGTGCAGCCATAGATATTGAAGAAGCGCGCGTTCGGAAACAGCTTGGGCAGCTCGGCCAGCGAGGTGGCCGGGATCTTGTCGCCCGTGGTGATCACGTGGGTGACGCTGGGAAAGGTCCGCCCGTCCTCGCGGTTGACGTCGATGAGTAGGCGGTAGAGCATCGGCACCGCCTGGAGGACGTTGACCTGGTTGTCGTTCACCAGGTCGGCCAGGTAGGCGCCCTGAGTGGCGCGGTCCTGGTCGACCATCGCCACGGTGCCGCCGTGCTTGAGCGTGGTCCAGATGTCGAGCAGGCAAAGGTCGAAGTTGAGCGGCGCGTAGTTGGCCACCACGGCGCCCGGCTTGATCTCGAACTGCTCAGACGCCCAGTCGGTGAATGCGTCGACGCCACTCGCGGTGAGCGGGACGATCTTCGGCAGTCCGGTGGAGCCCGAGGTGGTCAGCATGAACGTCACGTCCTCGCCCCCGCCGACCGGCGGCCACTCAGAGTCCGGCGTGTCAGGAGCGCCGCGCGTCTCGTCGACCAACGCGCGCAGGCTGGCCGCGGATTCGCTGCGCGGCCCGTGCGGGGAGACCACCTGGCTGGTGCCCGCCTGGGCGAACAGCGCCGCCAGCGTCTCGGGCGCGAGCTCGATCGACGGCAACAGGAACGACTTGCGGTCGCGCAGGCAGGCCAGGATGAGCCCGATCGCCTCGGGCGACTTCTTTGCCCGGATGCCGACCGGCCGGTCCTCGGGGAGCGCGGCGTCCTGCAGCTCGGCGTAGGAGGAGTCGGCGAGTTCGGAGAGCTCGCGATAGGTGATCGGCTCGCCCTCCCAGATCAGCGCGGGCGCGTCGGGCTGGCGCTGTACCTGTTCGGCGAAGTGGTCGGCGAGCGATCGGACCGCGGTTTGGCTCATGACGGGGCTCCTGGGGTGACGGGGGCGCGTAGCTCCGCGCGGTGACGCTCGAACTCCTCGACCCAGCCCGCGATGCTCTCGGCCCTGAGCAGCCCGGTGCCGATCAACAGGCCCTTGAAGCCTGCGTCGATGAGCTCGGCGCCGATCCGCGGGTTGAGGATCGCGCTTGCGCTAACGGGGCATGGGGTGCCGGCGGCGATCGTCGCCTCGAGCAGCGCGCGGCTCGTGTCGATGTCGCCCGGCTCGCGCTCACGCGTGTTGATGTCCTTGTTGTTGACCGCGATCACGCAGTCCTCGGAGTGGATCACGCTCCCCAGCTCGGCCTGGTCGACCACCTCGACGAATGGAGTGAGCCCGTGCTCGAGGGCGAGCTCGATCAGGTGCTGGAAGGTCTTGGCGGGCAGGATCTTGGCCGTCAGCAGGACGGCCGAGGCGCCCATTTCCTTGGCCGCGACGATCTGCTTCTCCCGCGTGATGAAGTCCTTCTTGAGCAGCGGCAGGTCGGTCAGCCCGGCCACCTCTTCGAGCATCGCGTCGTTGCCGCCGAACCAGCGACCGGTCACGACCGAGATGCACGGCGCGCCGACGTCCACGTACTGACTGACGATCTCCGCGATTGTGCGCTCGCCCATGAGCTCGGCGCCCTCGCCGTCGGAGCGCTTGACCTCCATGATGATCGGCAGCCGACCCGTCAGCAGCGCGTCGATGAATCGGCTAGGCATCGGCACGCGCCTTCCAGGCTCGCGTGATCGCTGCCACGTTGTCCGCGCTGATCCTCCCATCCGCTCCTCGGGCGTTGGTGTCGACGTCTATTCCGAGGAACAACGGATGGGCGGCAAGCTTCTCGTACCGATCGTGATTGTCGGCGGAAATCCCGCCGGCGAGCAGGAACGGCTTTGTGAGCTTGTCGAGGAGCGGAGCGACCACGGCAGGGTCGAGCTCCTGGCCGGTGCTGCCCACTCGCCCGTCGTCGCTGACCACGTCGAACAGGAACACATCGACGCCGGCCTTCTCATAGGACCCGATCAGCGAGGCCTCGACGCACTCTCCGCCCTTGATGTGCAGAACCTTGATGATCTTGATCTCCGGGCCGATCGCTTTGACCTTGCGCACGAACCCGGGGGTCGGATAGCCGTGCAGCTGCACCCATTGCACGGGCGCCGACTCGAGCGCGCTGCGCAGCACCTCGGCATCCTTGGCGAAGGTGACCAGCACCGGCGCCGGGCCGCCCTCGGTCTCGGCGGCGCGCTCGGCGAGCGCACGCCAGCGCTCGAGCGGCAGGTCATGCGGACCCCCGGGCACGCTGAGCCAGAGGCCCATCAGGTCGACTCGATACGCCGCGAGGGTGTCGATCTCCCCTGGCTCGACGATTCCGCATACCTTCAGGCAGGTTGTTCCGGTCCTACTCGCTTGCCCCGAGTGGCTCCCGCTGAGCAAGGCCACGTAATGATCCCCCTTTGCGGTTGTGCGACGCTGGCAACGTACACGCCGGCCTCGCCCTGGCCCGGCACTTTAACCGGTTGCCGTCGCTGCTCGCAACCCCCGGCCAGATAACCATCGGCTTAACGATGCGGGGGTTCGCCGTAGGCGAACCCCCAAGCCAATTCGCCCCCGGGGCGATTGGCCGGGGGGCCGCGGTCT
>DATIEI010000216.1:0-11073 GCA_035455845.1 Solirubrobacteraceae bacterium | reverse complement strand
TGGACGACCTGCGGATCCAGGGCAGTGCCACCCGCCGCAACCCTTCGGACCGAGTCGGCGAACAGCGTCAGGTCTCCCACGCGCTCCTTGAGCAAGTAGCCGACGCCCTCCGCACGATCCCCGACGAGCTCGAGCGGATATCGGTCCGCCAGGAACTGCGACAGCACGACCACGCCGGTCTCGGGGCGGGTCTGGCGGATCTGGATAGCCGCGCGCAGGCCATCGTCGGTCCGGTCGGGCGGCATCTGGATGTCGGTGACCACGACATCCGGCTTGTGAGCATTGGTCTTGCGGATCAGATCAGTGGCGTCGGCCGCCACGCCGACCACCTCGAAGTCCGCTCCTTCCAGTACGCGAACGATGCCCTCCCGCACCAGCGGCTCGTCCTCGCCCACGACCACTCGGACTGCCATCCGGCAACGCTAACGGATGGGGATAACCCAATGGTCGAGGCGCTCGCGGACCCTCATCCTGTCGACATGACGTCCTCACCCGTAAGTGTTCCAGCGTGGCCGCTCGCGTCTTGATCGTCGACGACGATCCGCGCTTCCGAGCACTCGCGCGCGGGCTGCTCGAGGCACGCGGCTATACCGTCGTAGCCGAGGCGGCGAGCGGCGCCGAAGCGCTGGCGGCCGTCGAACGCGCCTCGCCGAGCGCTGCCCTCGTCGACGTGCAGCTCCCAGACGCCGATGGGCTTGCCCTGGCCCGAAGGCTCACCGAGCGAGGCAACAGCCTACGGATCGTGCTCACCTCCGCCGATCCGTCGGTGGTATCCGCAGCCGCAATGGGCGAGAGTCCAGCCCTCGCGTTTGTGCCCAAGGACCAACTCGCGCTCACCGATCTCACACCGTGGCTCGCACGCTGAGGAGTTCACGCGGAAGCGTCGGATCCAACGGCGTCGCGGACGCAATCGACGCACACCTCGCCGGAAGGGACGACCCTCGTCCATCCGCGCCGGACGGCCAGCGCGTGGATCTTGCAGCCGAGGCAGAGCCCGAGTGCTGACTCCATCCACATGAGCGTCAGGCAGATCAGGCACATCGTGCGCGGCAGGTAGCCACGGATACCGCTGTTGGTGATGACGGTCATCGCGAGGGCCATCATCAGGCCCAGCGTCCAGGCGAAGCGCTTGGGCCTGGCGGCCACCCAGTCAGGCCGGCGACGGCTCGTGATCGCGTGCGCGAGGACGCCGAACGGGCTGTAGCGCAGCCCGGCCGTGACCCGGATCAGGAACTCGACGAAGAACAGGCTGGCCATTGCCTGGAGCGGGACATATTGCTTGTCGAAGTAGGCGTAGCTGAACGCCACGGCGCCGGCCACCATCGTCAGGCCGGCCGCCGCCCGCACCTCGTTTTCGTTGAACACGGCGGGACGCGCGCTCATGACCGCTCCTTTGGCTGACCGGCGTGCAGGCGCGTCAGCGCCTCGGCCGGCATCGGGAACCAGCGAATGCGCTCGAACTCCTCGCCTACGCCTTGACTTGGCGTCAGTTCAACCGGCGGGTGAGCTTCGAGCGCAGCGATGATGTCTCGCGCGGTGCTGAGTTGGCCGGCCAAGGCGCTCTCGGGCGCGGTGGGGAGCCGACCCGGCATCGCCGCGAGCATCTCGCTCAGGCCCGGCTCCGCCGCGGCACCGGCATCGCGGTGACGCCACAGTCCGCTCACCGGATCGAAGCAATAGAGCGGCAGCAGTTTCCAGCCGTGCTCGGCGACCAGATGGACCGCATCGAGGATGTACGCGAACGTTGTCTCGCTGATGAAGTAGTTGAAGCTGATCCGGGTGAATCCGAGCATGGCGCCCATGTGGCCGTTCAGCGCCTCGGTTTGCATCCGCGCCGACAACTCGTCATCGATCCCGTACAGACGGTGGAGGTACGGACCGGCGCAGAAGCACCCGCTGCGGGCCTGAATTCCGAACAGGTCGCTGAGCAGGGCGACGACGAAGTTCGCGTGTAGCTGCCGCCCGGCGTGGCGCATCCCGAACGAGATGATCGGGAGTCGCTCGATCTGAGTGCTTCCCAGGATCTCGATGTGCGGGTTGGTCCGCCACGAGGCGAGCGCGCGGCGAGCAAAGGCGTGCTCGCGCCGGCGGATCTCCTCGACGCCCACCTGGTCTTTGAGCGCGAACACGAGCCCGGCGCGGATGGACTCGACGATCCCAGGCGTGCCGCCTTCCTCCCGCGCCTCGGGATCCGGGTGGTAGGCGTGTCCGGACGGGCTGACGAACAGAACAGTCCCGCCGCCGGGCACCGACGGAACGCGGTTTCGAAACATGGAGCGCTTGGCGACCAGGATGCCCGGCGTGCCGGGTCCGCCCACGAACTTGTGCGGCGAAATGAACACCGCGTCCTTGTAGGCCAGCACGCCGTCCGGGACGTCCGGGGCGGCGTTCACGTCGATCGGGAGGTACGGTCCCGCCGCGGCGTAGTCCCAACACGCCAGTGCACCGTGGCGATGAAGCGTGATCGTTATCCGGTCGACATCGGTGACGACGCCCGTCACGTTCGAGGCCGCGGAGAAGCTGCCGATCTTCACCGTGCGGTCCGCGTGCCGTCGCAGCTCGTGCTCGAGATGGACGAGGTCGACCCCGCCCGTGCCGTCCAGCTGAATCGTGACCAGATCGGCGACCGATTCGCGCCACGGCAGCTCGTTGGAATGGTGCTCATACGGTCCGACGAAGACCACCGGCCGATCCCACGGATCGAGTGCGAGCAGACGGCTGAGCTTGTCGATCGCGCCGGTGGCGCCGGTGCCGCAGAAGATCACGACATCGTCGTCGCCCCCGTTCACGGCCTGGTGGATGATGCGCCGGGCTTCTTCACGCAATCCGGTGGTGCGTCGTCCGGTCGCCGACGCCTCCGTATGGGTGTTGCCGTACATCGGCAGCACGTGCTCGCGGATCAACTCCTCGATGAACGACAGCGAGCGGCCCGACGCGGTCGCATCGGCATAGACCATGCGGCGCGGCCCGAACGGACCGTCAACCACGATGTCGTCGCCGATGACCGACCCGCGGATACGCTCGATCAGGTCCTCCGGTCCGAAGCAAGGCCGCTCGAGCCTGCGCAGAGTTGAGATGGCAAGGTGCATTCTCGGTCCCCATTTCGCTCGGACGTGGCCGCTAGCGGGCAGCGGCCAGCGCGGGGCTGGCAAGCTCGCGCGCGGCGTCGAGGAGAGGCACGAAGCGCCTGAGCTTGGCCGGTCCCGGATCGCGCTCCAATCGCTCCACCGCCCTGACCTCGACCAAAGGGTCCGGTACCCCCACCGCGCGCAGGCCGTCGCCGATCTCGCAGCCCAACCGACCGAGATCCACCGCGCCACCGCAGCGCACGGCAATCTCCGCACCGCGCATGGTCTGGCGCACCTGGTACTCGATCACCCCGTCGTGTCGGCTGAGCGCGGCGCGGAACACATGCGGGTGAACTCGCCGCCCGTCGTAGACGAACACGTCGTCGAGCCGCCCCTGGATGTCGGCGACGCACCGGTGAGCCGAACCACACGGGCATGGCTCGGCCAGGATTGTCACCTCGTCGGTGATCTCGTAACGGATCAGCGGCAACGCCCGGTTGAACAGGTTCGTCAAGTACACCTTGGCCGAGCGCTCGCCCGGCGAAACCGGCCCGCCGTCCTCGTCGACCGGCTCGACGATCACCAGATCGTCACTCAAGTGCATCCGCGACTCCTCGCAGGCGGCGGCAACCACGCCACCCTCAGATGCCCCCCACAGGTTCCCGACGCCCACTCCCCACGCCTCCTCCGCCACCGCGCGAATCTCGGGCAGAAGCGGCTCGGCGAGGCTCAGGACGCGGCGTGGGGAGATCCGCAGGCGTCCGGCCCGCGCCTCGACGGCCAGTCCGTGCAGGACCGACGGATAGGCGAACAGGAAATCCGGGTCGGTGTGGTTCAGTCCAGCGACGATGTCCTCGGTGGCGAGCGTGACCGGGAAGCGGACGTTGGCGAACTCCGCGTTCGCGAACGTCCGGGCGAGGGCCGCCGAAGCGTGGCTGAAATGGGCAGCGGTCACCCACCCCAGCACGGTCGGCCTCGAGGCGAGCTCGGGGTCGCGCTGCTTGGCGCGGACCAGGTAACGGCCCATGCCCAGCCAGAAGGTCGCCCAGCCCTCCCAGTCGTAGACGAACACGCCGCGCTCGCCGCTCGAGCCGCCCGAGGTGACGGCCGTGTAGCGATCGAGAAGGTAGCTGCCGGTGGTCACCGTCTGCAGGTGATCGTTGACGAGTTCCTGCGAGAGGCGCTCGTCCGCCACGATCCGATCGAAGTTCTCCATCAGATCGCGCTTGGTCATCGGGGGCAACGCGCGCAGATCGTCTCCGTCGAGCCCGTCGATGTCTACGTGTGCCAACCGCTCGCGATGCCACGGCGAGCGCTCGATCGCGTCTCGCATGAGACGCCGCAGTCGCTCCGCGCGGTATAGCGCGAGCCGATCCGCGGACCAATCGAGCCGCTCGATGAACCGGGGCGCGAGCCCCAACGCGTATGCCAGGTGTAGTTGCCGAAGCGTTTCGTAGTCGCGCATTTCCAAAGCCCCCTTAGGTCGCTGCGCCTCGATCGGACATCTGCTCGGCGAGGCTACGTCGCCGCGTCCGATCCGTCTTCGGTAGGGGTACGGATCTGCATACGGATTCGGTTCACGAGAGCCCGAGCTCCTCGGCCCGGCGGACGAGCTGAACCTTGGACTCGACGCCGAGCTTCGCGTAGATGCTGGCCAGGTGGGTCTCGACAGTGCGCTTGCCGACGAACAGCGACCCCGCGATCTCCTTCGCGGTCATGCCCGTGGCGGCCAGCCGCGCCACCTCGCGCTCGCGCCGCGTGAGCGACTCTGGCCCGAGCGCAGCCGCCGCCGCGCGTCGGCCGGCGCTCCCGAGGCGACGCAGCGCATCAAGCGAGCGCTCGCGTCGCCAGCTTGCACCGCACTCCTCGAACGTCGCCGCGGCCGACTCGAGCGCGGTAACCGACTCGGCCCGAGCCTCCGCCGGCAACGAGCGGCCGAGCGCATCGTGACACCTCGCAAGGTGAGCCCTCCAGCCCGTTCCGGAAAGCAGCTGGATCGCCCTGCGCGCGGATTGCACCGCATGCTCGGGCTGCGCCGCGGCCATGGATGCCCATGTCGATCCGGCCGCGGCCAGGCCGTCGTACAGCGGTAGCCGGACGAACTCGGCCACCGCCTGCAGATCTCGTTCCGCCTCGGCGGCCGCCGCCGCGTCGCCGGCATCGGCGGCGCACTCGGCGAGTTCGAACAACATGAACGCCGCCACCGGTCTGGCCTGCATGCCGAGCAGCTCCGATACCGCCGGACGCAGCACCGCGACGCACTCGGCCGGGCGGCCGGCGTGCCATGCCAGCACGCCGTCCACGGAGCGTGTCATCGACAGGTAGTAGGACCAGTCCCGTCCGCCCAGCGCCGCTCGCGCGCGTGCCTGGAGACGCTCAGCCTCGCTCACGTCCCCCATCTCGATCGCCGACAGCGCACCGAACACCATTCCCGGGACGCGCCGTCTCCCCGTGGTGGCGCTCGGCAGCCACGCGGCGACCTCGTGCGCCGCAGCAAGGGACGCCGGGCAATCCCCGGCGAGCCAGCGGACCATGGCCTCGAGCTCGACGAGAATGCTCTCGCGGTAGGCCGGGTTCGCGGCCTTCGCCGCCTCGAAGATCGCCGGGGTCTCGGCGACCCGTCCCTGCATGGCCAGCCCAGCCGCGAGCCCGGCGAGCACGACCGTGAGCCGGTAGGACTTCTCGTCCTGCCGTGCGATGTCCGCTGCTCGCCGCAGCACCTCCTCGCCCTCACCGAACACCCCCCGGAAGTTCGCGCTGTAGCTGACCGCCGACAGGCCCTGCATGGCGACGAACCGATCGCCGATCGCGTCGGCCGCTTCCACCACCGCCCTGGCATCGGCACCCATGCCGGCCAGGTCTCCCTGCAGGCCCTTGATCCACCCCAGCTCACGGGCGGCCAACAGCGCTTGGCGCTCCTCGCCGCAGCGGGTGAACAGCTCGTGCGCCTGGCGGCAGGCCTCCTGCGCCTCCTCCAGCTCGCCCGTGCCCCAGGCGAGGAAGGTGGCCAGCCGGAACTTCACGATCGCCCGACGGGCGTGGTCCGGGGAGCCCTCGAGCAGCCCGTCGATCGCGCGCAGAGCCCTGAGCGCCACCGGCGCATCCGTTTCGGCGCGATGGTCGATCAGCCACTCGGCGCGGGCGTACATCGCCTCGAGCACCTCGAGCCAGCGCGGATCATCCTCGGGCAACAGGTCGACGAGCTCCGCCTGCAGCTCGAGCGCCTCGCGGTACGCCTCGCGCCGCTCGGCCTGGCGCATGGCATCGAGCAGCACGTCGACCGCCTCCGAATCTCCCCGGTCAGCCGAGCGTGCGAAGTGCAGGGCCGCCTCGGCCAGATGTCCGGCCCGGAGCAGCGAGCGCGCCGCTTGCCGGTGGAGCACGCGCCGGGAGGCCGCGTTTGTCGCTTGATAGATGACGTCGCGGACGAGTGGGTGCTGAAGCACGTAGCCGACCTCACCGCCTCGCTCCTGCTCGAACACGATCCGCGACTCGACGAGCTCGGCCAGCACGGGGCCGATCTCCTCCAGCGAGCCGCCCGTCATCGCGGTCAGGTCGCCGAGCGACACAGGCCTGCCAACCACCGCCAGCAGCTCGAGCATCCCGCGCCGCGCCACATCGAACCCTCGCAGCTCCGAGGTCACCCGCTCGGTCAGCCCTTCCGGCAGACGCCGCAGATGCGGTGCGGTGAGATCTCCGCCCTCCTCCAAGAGCGCCCGCAGCAACCCGATCGCGAACAATGGATTGCCCCGCGAGCGCCCGAAGATCCACTCGACGAGCGCCCGGGGCGCCGGGCCCTCGATCACCGCCTCGGTCAGGTCCTTCATTGCTGGAAGCGCCAGGGCCGGAACCTCAATCCGAGACAGCAGCGCATCCTGGTCGAGCTCGAAGAGCACGGGCGCGGCGGCGTCGTGACGCGCGAGCTCGGCGGGCCGGCTCGTCGCTATGACCAGGAGCCGGGCGTCGTCAAGGTGCCGCGCGAAGTAGCGCAGCGCCTCCCACGACGATGGATCCGCACTGTGCACGTCATCGAGCAGCACGACGAGCGGGGTCCGGCGCAGGACGTTGCTGAGCAGCTGCGTGAGGCCCGCCAACAGCCGTGGAAGCGGTGGGTCCCGATCGGGCACGGCGCCGCGAACGAGTGCGACACGATGGAACAGGCTGGCGAGGTCGTCCAGCAGCCCGCCGCACACCTCGATCACCTCACGATCCGCGAGCGGCTGGAGGAACGGGTCAAGCGCGTCGGTCCACAGGGCGAAAGCCGCGCTCGCGGCGAGCGGGTACGCCTGCGCGACCAGGCCGGTCACCTCCGGGTGGCGAGCCAGGAGCTCGCGGCCGAGCCGGCTCTTTCCGACTCCCGCCTCGCCGACCAGCAGCACGACGCGGAAGTTCCCCTCCACCGCCCGGCCCAGCTCGCCTTCCAGCGCGGCGATCTCGCCTCGCCGGCCGGCGAGTTCAGGGACCGCGCGTGGCATCGGCCGCCGCTGCCGGTCCGGGATGCGGATCGCTCCGCTCACCATTGGTCGTCAGGACGCAGCGTTCGGTACCTAACCTACCAGCCGGTACGTCCCTCAGGCAGAATCTTCTGGCCCGCCTCGCGAACCGAATCCGTACGGCGATCCGTAGCCCTACCGAACACTGCCACCCGCCCCTGCCGAGGCAGTCCGGGCCGCGACGCCATCCTGACGTCGGCGGCCATGTCCTTACCCATCGGAAGGGTTTGCTGCGCTTTTCGATGGGTGCTTGTCCGCACGACCGTGCCGTAGATATCGGGACGGCGGCGGTAGTTTGTACGTACCGCTAGCGTCCCTGGGGTGGAGTTCAGCCGCGAGTTGCGGGGTGACGTCCTGGCCGGAGACATCACGCTCTCAGTCCGGCTGTGGACGCGACCAAAGGTCACCGAGGGCGGCCGTTACCGCGTCGGCCTCGGCGAGATCGAGGTCGACGCGATCGAGCTGATCCCGTTCTCGGCGATCACGGAGGCGGACGTCAGACGCGCCGGGGAGCCCGACCGCGAGACGCTCCGCCGGCGCGCCGCGCATGCCGGGCCGATCGACGAGGACACGCTCGTCTACCGCATCGAGTTCCACTCGCTGAACGTCGACGACTGAGCTTCCTGGGTACGCTGCGCGCATGGAGCGCGTCAAGGTCACGATCTACACGGACCCGGGTTGCCCGTTCGGCTTCAACGCCCAGCGCCAGGAGGCGCAGCTCGTGTGGCACTACGGGCACGGGCTGGACATCACACGCCGGATGATCGTGCTGAGCGAGAAGAGCTCCTCGTACGAGGAGCGCGGGCTGAGCCGGGAGATGATCGCCCGTAACGCAGAACGCCTGCGGTCCACGTATGGGATGCCGATGCAGACCGAGCCGGCCGAGCGGATGGCGGCGACCATCGACGCGTGCCGAGCCTACGTCGGGGCGCGGCGGGACGATCCGTCCCGTGCCGACCTCTTGCTGCGCGCTTTGCGCCGGCGGGCGTTCTCGGAGGGCCGCCCGCTCGACGATCCCGGCACGATCTACGAAGCCGGCTCCGAGGTGGATATCGGCACTGACGCACTCGAGGCCTGGATGGCCGACGAGGAGGTCGAGGCGGCCCTGCGCGAGGACATGGCCGCCACACGCGCACCGGCCCCGGAGGCGCTCGCGCTGTCGCACCGGCTGTCCAAGAGCGACGGCGGCTGGCGGTACTCCACCGGTTCGGCGGTGTTCGAGCGCGGTGAGCGGCGGGTCGTCATGCCCGGCTTTCAGCCGTTCGCGGTCTATGAGGTGGCGGTGGCGAACGTTGCACCGGACCTCGAGCGCCGTCCATCGCCTCAATCAGCCGAGGAGGTCCTGTCTCGGGCGAGCTATCCGTTAGCCACCGCCGAGGTAGCGGAACTACGCGGCATCGGGCTCGAGGAGGCTCGCAAGGAGCTGGACGGCGCCGGAGCCAAGCTCGACCCGGCGGCCGGGGACGGCTACTGGTCAGCGGCCTGATCACCGCTCCAGACGGCGAGCTCGCCTGGGTCGATCAGCTCGTCGGTGGAGATGTCGCGCTGAGGCCGCGGGGTGGACTGGCGTGGGAGCCGCCCGGCGCGGCGAGCCTGCTCGGTCAGGAGGTACTCGATCTGGCCGTTGATGCTCCGCAGGTCCTCGTCCGCCCAGCGGCGGAGCGCCTCGAACAGACGAGGATCGAGGCGGAGTAGGAAGCGTTTGCTCTCAGGCATTCAGCTCACCCTTATGTATAGAGACTTCCCGTGTTCATCACGGGCATCGGGGAGTGATCGCCAGAGAGCACGATCATCAGGTTCGACACCATCGTGGCCTTGCGCTCGGTGTCGAGTTCAACCAGATCCGAGTCGGCCAGCTGCGCGAGCGCCATCTGCACGAGACTGACCGCGCCTTGCACCATGGTCTTTCGGGCGGCCAGGATGGCTTCGGCCTGCTGGCGGCGAAGCATCACCTCGGCGATCTCGGGGGCATAGGCGAGGTGGGTGAGCCGGGTCTCCAGGATCTCGATCCCGGCCAGGTGCAGTCGCGCCTGGAGCTCGGTCTGAAGCGCGCCACGGACTTCGTCGACGTTGCCGCGCAGGGAGGTGGTTTCCGGCGTGTAGTTGTCGTAGGGGTACTCGCTGGCGAGATGACGTAGCGAGGTCTCGCTCTGCACGGTCACGAACTGCTCGTGGTCGGCAACGTCGAACATCGCCTTGGCCGTGTCGACGATGCGCCACACGACGACTGCGGCGATCTCGATCGGGTTGCCGCTGGCGTCGTTGACCTTGATTCGTTCGCTCTGAAAGTTGCGCACACGCAGCGAGACCTTCTTGCGCTTGTTGAACGGGTTGCACCACCACAGGCCGGCGTTGGTGATCGACCCGTTGTAGCGGCCGAACAGGATCAGCACGCGTGCCTCGTTGGGCTGGACGACCACGATGCCTCCCACCAGCAGCCCGAAGATCACCAGCAAGACGATGCCGCCGACCACGGCGCCGTCGCCGGCGAAGAGCAACGCGACCCCTACCCCGAGCACCACCCACACACCGATGGCCAACGGAAGCCCGGGAATGACCCACGCGGGCCGTTGCTCATGCGTCTGGCCCGACGGGACGAGCCGTCGCTCGAGCGAGTCGGTCGTCGTGTCCCTATCCGATATCACGGGCATATCGTATCTCCATCGCGGATATGATATCATAAAAATATTGTATTGCCATCGCGGGCGTGATATCATATGACTATCACACACTCGAGACGGAGAACGGCCATGTACACCGAACAGCTGGTTCAGACGGGATCGGCGGCGCCGGGGTCCCGCCGGCAACCGTGATCGACGCAACGCACCTCCCCCTCGGCGGCGCTGGGCGGGATCTCTTTCTTCACGCTCTACGTCCCGACGCTGCTGGTGTTCATCCTGATCGCGGTCGGGCTGGGTGGCCTTCCCCAGCAACTGGCGGCCTACCGGGAGCAGGGCGTGCTGCGGCGGCTCGCGACCACCCCGGTGTCGCCGTCCTGGCTGCTCGCGGCCCAGCTCACCGTGAGCCTGATCCTGGCCGCGATCGGGATCGCGATCCTGCTCGGCGTGGGAGCCATCGCGTTCAACCTCTCGTTCCCGCCGACCCTCGGCGGCTGCCTCGTAGCGCTCGTCTCCCTCGTCCTCACCATCTCGGCGACTCTCGGCCTCGGACTGTGCGCCGCGGCCCTGGCCCCGAGCCCCCAGGTCGCGGGCGCGTTCCAGGCGCTGTTCTTCTATCCGCTGGCGTTCTTCTCCGGGCTGTACGTCCCGATCCAGGAGCTTCACTCCCAGGTGGTCAGCGCGATCGCCAAGGTCCTCCCGACCGGAGCCGCGACTCGTGCCGTACCGACCGTGTTCAGCTTGGGCGCCGGGCCTTAGACGGTCGCGCGGCCGAGCAGCGAGCGCAGGGTGGCGCGCTCCTCATCGCTGAGCGCGGCGAACAGCTCGTCCCCCAGGCTCTCCTGGGCCGCCTCGGCCCGCTCGAGCGCGGTCCGGCCTGCTTCGGTGAGCTCG
>DATIEI010000215.1:0-10417 GCA_035455845.1 Solirubrobacteraceae bacterium | reverse complement strand
AACCAGGCGCTGACCGCGGTCTCGCTGCGCCTACAGGCGTCGATCGAGCACGCGCCCGACGCGCTGCGCCGCGAGCTGACCGAGACCAAGGGCCTGGCCGGCCAGGCCATGGAGGAGCTGCTCGCGCTGGCCCGCCAGCTGCGACCCGCGGTGCTCGACGATCTGGGCCTGCTCCCGGCTCTGAAGACCCAGGTGCGCGACTTCGCCGACCAGACCGGCATCCAGGCCGCGTTCAACGTGCGCGGCCCGGTCTCCGAGCTGGCCGCCGAGCAGCAGCTGGTCGTCTACCGAGTAACCCAGGAGAGCCTGTCCAACGTGGCCCAGCACTCGGGCGCGGGCAGAGTAGACATCGAGCTGTCGTTCGAGGAGGGCACGCGCCTGAAGATCGTCGACGACGGGCGAGGCTTCACCGAACGGCGCGAGGGAGGGCTGGGCCTGTCCGGGATGCGCGAGCGCGCACTGCTCGCCGGCGGGCGTCTATCGATCTTGTCCGGGCAGGGCCGGGGAACGCGAGTGGAGCTGACGCTCGCATGAAAACGAAAGGACTCTGATGCGAATCTTGGTGGCCGACGATCACGGGATCGTCCGATCGGGGATCAAGCTGCTGCTCGAGCGCCAGCCCGGGCTCGACGTGGTGGCCGAGGCGTCCGACGGCGTCGAGGCGGTCGAGCAGGCGCTCGCCACCCGGCCGGACCTGTGCATCCTTGACGTCGGGATGCCGCGGATGACCGGCCTGCAGGCCGCCCGCGAGATCCGCTCCCACATCAAGGATGTGACCGTCCTGATGCTCTCGATGCACGACGATGAGCACTATCTGTTCGAGGCGCTCAAGGCCGGCGCGTCCGGCTATGTGCTCAAGCGCGAGGCCGACCAGGACCTGGTCGGCGCGGTCCAGGCCGTCGGGCGCGGTGAGGCCTTCCTGACCAACGCGGCCGAGCGCGAGATCATCCGCCGCTGGATGGAGGACGGCGACGGCGGGCCCGCCGTGTCGCTCACCCCGCGCGAGGAGGAGGTCGTCAAGCTGATCGCCGAGGCCTACACCAACGCGCAGATCGCCCAGATCCTCCACCTGGCCGAGAAGACCGTGGAGTCGCACCGGGCCAACGTGCTGCGCAAGCTCGGCATGCGCGACCGCGTCGAGCTGGTTCGCTACGCGATCCGCCGGGGTCTCGTCGAGGCATAGCTAAATTTGGGGCCGCCTTCGGCGGCGTCCGTGGGGCCGGGTTCCCCGTCCGGACGGGGCCTGCATGGCCCCTCGCGGCGACGGCCCGCTCAGCATCCATGCTTCGCTTAACGGGCCTGCCGCGAGGTCGTCCGGAGATGCCTCGCGAAGCGAGCCCCATGCGCGCGCCCGTCGACCACATCGCTGCCCCACCGTTTCCGAGAGGCCTCATCTGGGTGAACTCCGAGGGGCCGCAGCAGCTCGAGCCCGGACGGCCGATGCTGGTCGAGTTCTGGGACTTCTGCCGCCCCCAGTCGATCCGCACCCTGCCCTACATCAGGGCGTGGCACGAGCGATACCCCGA
The DNA here is from genome assembly GCA_035455845.1 of Solirubrobacteraceae bacterium. Taxonomy (GTDB): domain Bacteria; phylum Actinomycetota; class Thermoleophilia; order Solirubrobacterales; family Solirubrobacteraceae; genus Palsa-465. Next base: position 8,891 of record DATIEI010000215.1, on the reverse strand, counting down.
GCTCAAGGTGATCGGTGTGCACGCCGCCGGCTTTCCGCCGTCGCAGGACCCGGACGCCGTGCAAAGCGCTGTCGCGCGGCTGGCGATCCCCTACCCCGTGGCGATCGATGCCGGGTACGAGGTGTGGAACCTCTACGGCAACCTGGGCTGGCCGGCGCGCTACCTGTTCGACCAGCGCGCCATGCTGCTCCATTACCACTACGGGGAGGGCGGCTATGCGGAGACCGAGGCGGCGATTCAGGAGCTGCTCGGCGTCGATCAGCCGCTGGTCGAGCCTCTCCGCCCTGAGGAGGCGCCGGACGCGACCCTCGAGCCCCAGTCAGACGACGTCGAGGGCCCGTACAGCGGCCCGTACCGGGCCGGCGCGGTGTGGGCGGTGCTGGAGGGCGCCGGCACCGTCACCGCGAACGGCCAGACGACGAGCGTCGATCACCCGGGCTGCTACGAGCTGATCACCCACCCGAAGTCGACCGCCGGCGATCTGACGCTGGACCCCGGCCCCGGGGTCACGTGCTACGCCGTCTGCTTTACGCCCGGTCTAGCGGGTTGACCAGATCGGGCGGACCGGACTCGCCGACGATCGTCACGAACCCCGGCCGGTAGGGGCTGTCACCCGGCGAGTCGCCGATCCATGCCGGGTCGTGCACCCAGCTCCCGGTATTGACCACACGCCCCCACTCGCTCCGATCGTCATTCGGGAGCGGACCGGCCCGATGGGTGTGCCCGAAGATCACATGCGCGTCCGCCGGTACGCCCAGCCGGGCGAGGACCTCGCCGAATGCGCGCAGACCCGCCCGCCGCAGCTCGAGCGCCGACACGTCGGCGCGCAGCGGGCCCATTCCAGCGCGGTTCAACACCGCCACGACGGCCGGGAATGCCGCCGCGATCGCGCGCCGGCGGACCCCGCCCCGCCCGCCGGTTCGACTGAGCGCTCGCCAGGCCCGAACCTGGAAGCTGCCGTCGCCGCCACTTCCCCGCAGCCCGCCGGTCTGCGCGACCGCGTCGATCCAGGCGTACATCGGGGCGAGCGCCGCCTCGTAGTCCTCGGCGCGGGCTGGCCCGCCCGCAGGCTCGCCGGTCAGCCGCACGGTCAGCCCGGCGCCCAGACGCTCGACGATCGGCACGGTCTGGTGGCGGTCGAGGTAGTGGCCGTGGATCGCGTAAACGTCCGGGCGCAGCCACACGCCCGGATACGCGACACGCACCCGCGCCGGCGCCAGCGCCTCGACCACGTCGCCGAGTGGCTCGCGCGCAGCCCAGTCGACGACGGACTCAAGGCCGAGCCGCGTCCCATCCCGTCGCTCGAGCCACCCTCGCAGCAGCCCGTGGTCGTGGTTTCCCGGCACGACCACGATCTCGCCCTCCGACCCCACCGCCGCGCCGAGCCCGCGCAGCACCGGCGCGGCGTCGGCCAGCGCGTCGCGCAACGGACCATGGCGGAGCTCGAGCACGTCGCCGAGCAGCACCAGGCGGTCAACTCCGGCCAGCATCCCGGTCAGCGCCGCCAGCTCGGCCTCGCGGCGCAGGATGTCCTGGCCGCCACGCGCGCCCAGGTGCAGATCCGAGACGACGAGCGTGCGCAGCGCTCTACGCGCCCGCGGCCGCCATGCGCTGGCGGATCACCTTGGGAAGCATGAAGCGCACGTCCTCCTGGACCACCTCGAGCTCCTGCACGTCGCTCGTGCCGCGGGCTCGGAAGAACTCGACCAGCCGCTGGACGAGCGACTCGGGAGCGCTTGCCCCCGAGGTGATCCCGACCACCCGCTTGCCCTCCAGCCACTCTTCGCGGACCTCGGCCTCGGAGTCGATCAGGTGCGAGTCGGCGCCGTGCTCGCGCGCCACCTCGACCAGACGATTGGAGTTCGACGAATTGCGCGAGCCGATCACCAAGACGAGATCGCATTTCTCGGCCAGCTGCTTGACCGCCGCCTGGCGGTTGGTCGTCGCGTAGCAGATGTCGTCGGTACGGGGACCGATGATGGCCGGGAAGCGCCGGCGCAGGCGGTTGATGATCGCCCGCGTCTCGTCCACCGACAGCGTGGTCTGTGAGATGTAGGCGATCCGCTCCGGGTCGTCGACCTTAAGCCGGTCGACGTCGTCCTCGGTCTGGACGAGCACGATGCTCTCCGGCGCCTCGCCCATCGTGCCCTCGACCTCCTCGTGGCCGGCGTGGCCGATCAGCACGATCGTGTACCCGTCGGCGGCGAACTTCTTGGCCTCGACGTGCACCTTGGTGACCAGCGGACAGGTGGCGTCGATCGTGGCCAGCGACCGCGCGCCGGCCTTGGCGTGCACGCTGGGAGCGACGCCGTGGGCCGAGAACACGACCGTGGCGCCCTCGGGTACATCGGCGACCGACTCCACGAACACCGCGCCGCGCGCGCGCAGCTGCTCGACCACGGTCTTGTTGTGGACGATCTCCTTGCGGACGTAGACGGGAGCGCCGTGCAGCTCGAGCGCCCTCTCTACGGTCTGCACGGCACGGTCGACCCCCGCGCAATAGCCGCGCGGCGCCGCGAGCAGCAGCTTCTCTGGCGTTGACCCCACGGCGCGGAGTGTAGCCTTGGCCCCTCCCCGTGCCGCAGCGCCATCTGGACCGCCTCAGCTCGATCGACGCCTCGTTCCTCCACCAGGAGGGACCGACCTCGCACATGCACATCGGCGGCGTGCTGGTGTTCGAGGGGCCGCCGCCGGACTGGGGCGACTATCTGGACCACGTCCGCGGCCGCCTGCACCTGGTCCCGCGCTATCGCCAGAAGCTCACCACGCCGCCGCTCGAGACCGGCCGCCCGCTGTGGGTCGACGACCCCGACTTCAACCTCGAGTACCACGTCCGCCACACCGCGCTCCCGTCGCCGGGCACCGAGCAGCAGCTGTTCCTGCTCGCGGGCCGGATCGCCTCCCAGCCGCTCGATCGCTCCAAGCCCCTGTGGGAGAACTGGCTGATCGAGGGGCTCGAGGGCGACCGCTTCGCGCTTATCTCCAAGACCCACCACGCGCTGGTCGACGGCATCTCCGGCGTCGACCTGGCCACCGTGCTGCTCGACCTCGAGCGGACCCCGCAGCGCCCCGCCGAGGATCTCGAGCCCTGGCAGCCGAGGCCCGAGCCCTCGCCGGCCGAGCTGGTCGCGGCCGGCGTGCGCGGGATGGTCAACGTCGCCGGCGGGATGATGTCGCGGGCGCTCGGCGCAGCCAGCCACCCGGGCACCTCGCTCGGGGCGCTGCGCGACGCGGCCGAGGGCTTGGGCGAGATCGTGTGGGCCGGCCTGAACCCGGCTCCGGAGACGCCGTTGAACGTCGAGATCGGCCCTCACCGCCGCTACGCGGTCGTCCGCCACCAGCTCGACGACTACAAGACGGTCAAGAACACCTTCGGCGGAACGGTCAACGACGTCGTGCTGACCGTCGTGTCGGGCGCGCTGGCGCAGTGGCTGCACGCGCGCGGGGTGCGCACCGAGGGGCTCGAGATGCGCGCGCTCGTGCCGGTGTCGGTCCGCACGGAGTCCCATCAGGGCACGCTCGGCAACCAGCTCACCGTGATGCGCGGGCCTCTGCCGGTCTACATCCGCGACCCGGTCGCGCGCCTGCGCTTCGTGCGCCGGGCGATGGACGGGCTCAAGGAGTCAAAGCAGGCCGTGGGCGCAGCGACGCTGGCCGCGGTCAACAACCTGGCACCGCCGACGATCCTCGCACAGGCCTCGCGCCTGAACTTCTCCACTCGGCTGTTCAACCTGCTGGTCACCAACATCCCGGGACCGCAGTTCCCGCTTTACGTGCTGGGCCGGCGGCTCGAGGATCTGTTCCCGCTCGCCTTCCTGCCCAAGAACCACGCGCTGGCCGTGGCGATCATGTCCTACGACGGCGGGATCGACTACGGGCTGCTGGCCGACTACGACGCGCTGCCCGACATCGACGTGATCGCGGACGGGATCGACGCCGCGCTGCGCGAGCTGCTCGAGGCAGTGCCGAGCGAGCGCCAGGCCGCGAAGCGGACGGCAACCCCGTCGGGCGGCAACGGACGTAATGGGGCGCCACCGCAGATCCTTCCCTCGACGAGCGCCCGGCCCAAGACCGGACCGGCAGCCGACATGCGGGCCAAGCGAGCCCGCTCAGCCTCGGCGCGTAAGCGGCGCGAGGCCTGAGCGTCCTGGATGGCTTGCCGTTTCGCCTGCACACGGCTACCGTTTGAGGAGACATGAGCGACCTCATCGCACCCGACGAGATCGCCTTCCGGCTTGAGCTGACCGCTGCGCAGCTCAAGATCGTCCACACCGCGCTCAAGTCGCTGTTCGACGACCTGGGCCACGAGGAGCGCGACGTCAAGCAGGTCGTGCAGGCCGTGCTGGCCAAGCTGCCCGGTGAGCACGAGATCCGCGCGATCGATCTCGACCGCGAGCTGCGCGGCGGGGCCGCGGCCTAGGAGCCCTCAGAACCCGAGCGCGAACTTCGCCCGGAATTCGCCCTCAGACCCTCGCGAGGCCACGGCCCCCCTCAAAACCCGAGGGCGAATTTCGCATCTTCGCTCATCCGCTCGGGCGTCCACGGCGGCGAGAACGTCATCACCGGATGGACCTCTTCGACCCCTTCGAGTTCGCTCACGAACTCCTCGATCTGCTCGGAGACCTGCGGGCCGATCGGACAACCGGGACTGGTCAGGGTGTAGGTGATCCGCACCGCGGGACCCTCGACCTCGACGTCGTAGATCAGGCCCAGCTCGACGAAATCGAGGCCCAGCTCGGGGTCGATCACGTCGCGCAGCACGTCGGTCACTTCTTCAACAGTTGCCATCCTGCGATCAGTTTAGGGGGTGTGCTGCTGTTCCCCCTTGCCACCAGTGCACCATTTTGTGTAGGTTTTGGCGATCGTCGACTTCGATCAAAACTCCGCGACCCTGCGATGCTGCGGAGACGAGGACCGGTCCACGCAGGGGTGCCGACGACGCGCGATGGTGCTTGCCCTTCGCTCGCAGACCAATGTGGTCGTGGACCTGAGCGAGCTCGCATTCGCGGACTCATCGGTGATGCTCGACCTGGCCGTGCTGGCCCGGCGCCTGCGCGCCAGGGGGCGTGAGATCCTGGTCTGCGGCGCCCAGCCCCAGGTCATGGCGCTGATCAAGCAGGTCGGCCTGCACCGCCTGCCGGCGATCCGGCTCGAGCCGGCCCCGGCGTTCGCCTAACCGGACGACCTAGCTCACGACCTCCGCGCTGCCGTTCGACGGCTCGCGGGCGACCGCCTTGTCCTCGAGCAGTCCGACCGCCGCCGCAGAGCTCGGATCGCGCAGCAGCTCGGCGACCTCGGAGCCCTCCTCGCCGAAGCGCGGGAAACGCTTGCCCTCGGTCTCGCCGATCGCCACCAGCTGCTCGCCAACCGCCCGCATGTCCTCGATCAGACGGCGCCGCTCGCGCCAAACCGTCTCGGCGCTGCGCGCCAGCTCGCGGGCTCGAAGCTCGGCGGCCTCGACCGTCTCCTCGGCCTCGCGACGCGCGGTGGCCCGCAAGTCGTCGACCTCACGCTGGGTCGACGCGCGCAGCTGCTGAGTTTCGCGCTCGGCCGTTTCACGCAGCTCCGCCACCTCGCGGCCGTTGACCTCGCGCAGCTCGGAGACGTCGCGGGCCGCCGTCTCGCGCAGCTCGGCCACCTCGCGCTCGGCTGCCTCGCGCAACTCGGCCACTTCGGCCCGCGCCGACTCGCGCAGCTCGGCCACCTCGCGCTCGGTGCTGGCGCGGAGCTCACCGGTCTCGCGGGCAGCGCCCTCGCGTAGCCGGCTCGCCTCCTGCCGGGCGGCCTCGCGCGCGTCGCTCGCCTGACGCTCTGCCTCCTCGCGCAGCTCCTGGCTCTCCCGCTCGGCCGTCTGGAGGCGATCGTCGGCCTTGGCCCGCGAGCGTGCGGTGATCTCCTCAGCGGTCTGGTGCGCGCGCTGGAGGATGTCCCGGGTCTCCTCGCTGACCTCGTCCAGCGCGTGGCGGACGGCCGCCTCGGGCGAAGACGACATCTCGAGCTCGGTGATCAGCCGGCTCATCTTCTCGACGTAGCGATCGACCTGGTCGCGGTCGTAGCCGCGCAGGGCGACCGAGAACTCCACCGATCGGGCATCCTGGAGGATCCGATCGCGGTCGGCCGCGGTCAGCACCCGGCTGGCGCCGAATCGCCGCCCCGGGCGGTCATCCTCCTTGCTCCGGGCGCCGACCAGCTCCGCCGCCTGGCTCTCGACCTCCGGCGAGATGCCGGCCTCGGTCCCGCTTCCGGTCTCGTTCCTGTCCGCACGCCCCATTGCTGAAGCTCCCTTCCTCGCTTATGCCTGGTAGCGCCCGCCCGTGGCAGATGTCACGAGCTCCCAGCATCAAGCTAGCGCCTCGGTCAAGGGGTTTCGAGCGGGTTTACAGCGGCTGCAAGCTAGCCTTTCTGTACGTGATCCTCGCCTTCCTTCCGATCGTCTGGCTGCTCGCCGAGCTGTTCGTGGCCATCCAGGTCGCGCATGCCATCGGCGTGGGCTACATGCTCCTTCTGCTGGTCGTGAGCTGGCCGCTCGGCGGCTGGGCGCTGCGCTCTCGGGGCGGCGCCGCCTGGCGCCGCCTGAGCGCTGCGGTGTCCGCCGGCCGCTCGCCCGGTCGTGAGGTCCTCGACGGAGTGTTGGTGCTGATCGGGGGCCTGCTGCTGATCGTCCCGGGCTTCCTCTCGGACCTGGTCGGCGTCTGCGCGCTGCTGCCCCCGACCCGGTCGCTGCTGCGCAGCCGGCTCGCGCGCCACGTGCACGGCCGCTTTGTGACCAGCGCAGCTCGCTTCGGCGGCGCCGGCCGCTCCTACGACGTCGATTCGACCGCGACCGACGTCGACCAGTCACAGCTCTCGGCATGACGGCACTGCGAACGCTGGCCTTCGGCGATGGTGCGGTCTGGGGCGCCAGCTGGTCCCCGGACTCGGCCGGCGCGGCGCTGACCGCGCTCGGCAGCGGCTCGGACGTGAATGTCATGCCCGGCTTGGGCCTGTCGGACTCCGGCGCCGGCCCGGCCGACGAGTGGCACCTGGAGGCCGAGGGCGTCGCGCTCGTCGCCGCGCCGGTCGGCGAGCTCGTCGACGTGCAGGCGGCCCGGGACGGCCTCGCCGGGTCTGAGCAACTGTGCCGGGTCACCGGCACCGTCGCCTCCAACCAGGTCGATTGCCTGGGCGTTCGGTCCGCGTGGGCGGACGACGTCGAGCTGGCCCGCTTCGAATCGATCCGCGCGGTGTCGGTGTGGTTCGACCCCGACGAGGCGTTCGCGCTGACCGCGTTCCGACCGCGCAAGACCAAGCACCACGACGGCGACCTGCTGGCCGCCGCGGTCATCGGCCCAGACGTCTCGGCGGCGGCCGAGGATCCGCGGCTGTCGACGACCTACGCCGCCGATGGCTGGCCCGTGCGCGCCGGCGTGGAGCTGTGGTTCTCAGGTGAGGAGCCCGAGCGGCAATTTCCGCGCCGGGCCTCGGGAGAACCGGTCGGCCCCCGCGCCCAAGCCGTCGCCGGCGAGCTCGAGCTGCAAGCCGAGCCGTTTCGCTGGCACAGTCGCGGCCGCGACGCCGCTGGGATGTATCTGCTGGCCAGCCGGCGATGAGCGCCGACCCGCCACCGCCCGGCGCGGGCACCGGGATCGAGGCGATCGTCTCGGACTTCGGTGGGGTGCTGACTTCGGCGCTGGTCGATTCGTTCGTCGGTGTGCTCGACTCCTCCGGGGTCTCGCTCGAGGAGCTCGGCAAGGCGATGGCGGCGCTCGCCGAGCGCGAGGGCTCAAATCCGCTGTTCGAACTCGAGACCGGTCGGCTCAGCGAGGCCCGGTTCATGGGCGCGCTGTCCGACGAGTTGTCCGCCCGGCGCGGCAGCCGGGTCGAGCTCGACGGATTCGGGGAGCGCTACTTCCGCCACCTCGAGCCGAACGAGCGCCTGATCGAGTACATGCGCGAGCTCGGCGCGCGCGGGTACCGGCTGGCGATCTGCACGAACAACGTGCGCGAGTGGGAGGCACGGTGGCGGGCCATGCTGCCGGTCGACGAGATCTTCGACGTGGTCGTCGACTCGGCGTTCGTCGGCGCCCGCAAGCCCGAGCGGCGGATCTACGAGATCACGCTCGAGCGGCTCGGCACTTCGCCCGAGGCGACGCTGTTCATCGACGACATCGAGATCAACTGCCAGGGTGCCCGGGAGATCGGGATGCAAGCGATCCACTTCCGCTCGACCGACCAGGCCATCGAGGCGATCGAGGCGGCGCTGCGCTCGTGAGCCCGGCGTCCATCCAGGCGATCCTCGCAGTCGCGCGCAACGCCTTCGTGTCGCTCGACGCCGAGGGGCGCGTGCGAGAGTGGAACAACCGCGCCGAGGAGCTGTTCGGATATGCGCGCTCGGAGGCGCTCGGGTCCGACCTGGCCGAGCTGATCGTCCCGCCGCGCTATCACGAGCGGCACCGCGCGGGCCTGCGCCGCGCGGCCGCGCTACCTCCCGCGCTGGATCGGAGCCTGTTCGTCGAGGCGATCCGCCGCGACGGGGCGGAGTTCCCGGTCGAGGTGACGATCACGTCAGTAGCGGAGGCCGACGGGCTGACGTTCCACGCCTGGATAGTGGACGTCTCCGAGCGAGCTCAGCTGCTGGGCGCGCTCGAGGCGCAGCTGCGCGGGCGAGATCCCGGGTTCGGCGAGATCCTCGACGCGCTCGCCGAGGCCGTGACGATCCGTGACCCCCACGATCACATCCTGTACGCCAATCGCGCGGCACTGCGCCAGATGGGGTTCTCGTCCCTGGCCGACATGCAGCGGACGCCTCCGCAGGCGATCTTCGCCGACTATCTCGTCCACGACGAGCACGGCGACGAGCTGACCATGAACCAGATGCCATCGGTGCGCCTACACGCCGGCGAATCCGCCGA